>DATBOK010000003.1:0-43358 GCA_036553845.1 Casimicrobiaceae bacterium | reverse complement strand
GCAGGGCGCGATGTGACGCGCCCGGCAGCGGCCCGAAGCCGCGCGACGCAACCCGCCGGCCTCCGCGGCAAGGACCTCATCGCACAGGCGCACTAGTTCTTCGCGTCGTTCTTGTCGTTCTTGTCGTTCTTGTCGTTCTTGTCGCTCTTCTCGTCGTGCCCGCGGCCTTCGTTGCCTTTGTTCTCGTGCGCGTTGGGGCCGTTGCCGCCGCCTTGGTGCGGCGGATTGTTGACGACCGCCGGCGCGTCAATGACTTGCGGCGCACGCTGCACGCTCTGCACCTTCTGCTGCTGTTGCGGCGGCGGCGGGGGATTGCCGTGCGGCGTCGTCACCGTGCGCGACTCGGTGTGCACTTCTCCCTGCGGCGGTTGTCGCGGCACATGCTTCATCCGGTTGTCGCGACTGTCGCCATTGATGCTTTGCGCACCATTGCCCGACTGCGGCCCGTTCCCCGATTGCGGACCGTTGCCGGATTGAGGACCGTTGCCGGATTGCGTCGTCACGTTGCGCGACGTGCTGTGCTGCTGCGCGCCGCCTGTCCGCTCGGTATTGCGGTTCTGCTCGTTGATGCGGTTCTGCTCGACGGCGCGGTTGTCGCGCAACTCGTTGCGCGTCGGCGACGCGGCGGTGCCTGTCGCCGGAGCCGCCTGGATCGTTGCGGCAGTCGCCGGCTTGCGGCCCTTGGTCGCTTCGAGCGCCTTCTCGTTCTGTGCATTTCCCGTCGAGCGTTCGTGGGAAGTGCGCCCCGGTCCAGGCGGGGTGCCGTTGACGGCCGCCGCACCGCTCGTGCCCGTGCTCACGCCGCCGGTCTTCGCCGCCATTTCCGCGCGCCGCACCGCGGTCGGCTGCAGGCCGAGCCGCGCCGGCTTCGAAGTTGCGTAGTAGTCGGCGGCCGGCTTGGGGGTGCCCTGCGCGCCTGCATGCAGCACCGGAACCGAGTTCGGTCGCGCGTGCACCAGCGGCGGCACCGACGTGCCGGGCTTCACCGCCCCCAGCGCCGAGCCGGTGAGCGACACACGCTCGCTCGCGACATAAGGCTTGCGTGCGATCAGGTTGGCGCCGGCGACCGCGGTCACCGCACCCGGCACGCGCCAGTTGGCGAACCGCTCCGGCGGCGGCGCGTGATCGCGATACTGCACGTCGACGTGGTAGGGCCGGTTGTAGCGATCCCAGCACGCACCGTGGCATCCGCCCCACCACGGCTGGTACGGCTCGCGCCAGCCGAGCGGCACCCAGCCATAGGCGGGACCGCCTCCGCCGATCGCGATCGTCAGCCCGCCACCGGTCCACGCCACGAGCGCCGGCGCCCACACCGGCCGCGCGACGTACGCGCCCGGCACCCATCCCCAGCGGCTGCCGACGTAGGCCCAGCGGCCATAGTGGAACGGTGCGTAGCCCCATGGCGCCCGATCGACCCATGTCAGGCCGAACACGGGAACCGTGGTCCAGTAGCCGTCGCTGTACGGCGCCCAGCCGACCGGCACGCCACTCGGGAACCAGACGTTGCCATAGTCGGGATACGACTGCCATGCACCGTAGTTCGCGAGATCGGCATAACCCACCATCTGCTGCGAGACATAGCGCGTGTTGGCGGCCTGGCGGAAATAGCGCTCGCGATCCGCGCTCCATGCGTCGAATCCGTCGAGCGGCATCGCCGCGCTGAACTGCGCGGCGGTGTTGTCGGCGTTGACGATCGTCGCCGTCATGCCGGGCAGCACCTGCTGCAGGCCTGCCGTCACTTGCGCGGTCGCTTCGCCTTCGCGCACGGTCACCGCCGTTTGCCGCTGGTCCGGCGACACCGTGACGCGGTAAAGGCCCGGATGGCGCAGCACCACCTGCGTCGCCGGCGTGTCGATCACCACGCTGTCGCCCGCCTCGAGCACGTTGAGGTGCAAAATGACGTCACCCTGCGCAACGAAGAGGTCGAGATTGTGATCGTCGAGCGCCCCGACGTTGACGTTGGTCGCCGCCGACATCCGCATCTGCGAGCCGCCGAAATCCACCTCGGCACGCGCGCCTTCGGCCGCCCACAGGTTGTCGCCGTTCGTCACCGGATAGTTGAGGTCGACGGGCGACCAGTCCTGCGACTGATCCGGCGGCGCGAGATAGATCTGTCCGGCGAGGCTCGACAGTCGGCCGACGCGCGTCGGCACGTCGCCGCCCGTGTCCTGCGCCCACGCGGGCGCAAGCACCGCAAGCGCCAGCGCGAAAACGCCCAGCGTTCGGAAACAGACCTGGCGCGCCGCGGTGGCGCGTTGCAGCATCGACGGCATGGTCATGGCATTCCTCCTTGTTCGCTCCCTAAACGCCGTCGCGCGATGGGGGGTTGACCTCGCGACTTGATCTAGAATGTGCGCCTAATGGCAATGCGTAACAAGTCGTTGCGGGATGATGTGCTTCGATCACGCTCCACCCACGTACCAACAGGAGACGACATGAATCGGTTCCGCCTGTCGCACATCGCGAGTGCGGTCGCATTGTCCCTGTGTGCGGGCTCCGCACTTGCACAATTCAGCAACACGGTGTTCTTCGGCGACAGCCTCACCGACAGCGGCTCGTACAAGCCCGTGCTGCCGCCCGGCACCGGATTGTTCACGACGAATCCGGGGCCGGTATGGTCGCAGGTGCTGGCGCAGCACTTCGGCACGACGGCGACGCCCGCCGACCAGGGCGGCACCAATTACGCGCAAGGCGGCGCGCGCGTGTCGTTGCTGCCGGGCTATCCGGATTCGCCGCCCACGGGCGCCGCGACGCCGATCGCGACGCAGGTCGCGCAATACCTCGCGGCCGGCGGCGCCGATCACAACGCGCTCTATTCCGTCTGGGGCGGCGCCAACGACATCTTCACCAACCTTGGGGCGTTGCAGGCCGGCGCAATCTCGCCGGCCGACCTGCAGACCAACGTCGCCACCGCGGCGGCGCAGCTCGTGCAGCAGGTCGGCATCCTGCAGGCCGCGGGCGCGCGCTACATCATGGTGTGGGACCTGCCGGACATCGGCAAGACGCCGGCGGGCACGGCATCGGGCAACGCTGCCGGCATTTCCGCGATCACGAGCCTGTACAACTCCACGCTGATGGCGGGGCTCGACCAGCTCGGCGGCAACGTGATCCGCCTCGACGTCACCAAGCTCCTCAACGAGCTGATCGCCAATCCCGCGGCGTTCGGCATTGCCAACGTGACGATACCGGCGTGCGGCACCACCGCCTCGCTGGTGTGCACGGCCGCCAATTTGGTCGCGCCCAACGCGGCGACGACGTTCCTGTTCGCCGACGGCGTGCATCCCACCACGGCCGGCCACATGGCGCTCGCGCAGTACGCCGAGTCGTTCATCGAAGGGCCGATCAAGATGGCGGTGCTGGCCGAGGCGCCGCTCGCCGTGGAAGCGGCGAACTTCCGCGCCGTCGACGTGCGGATGCAGTCGGGACTCGATTCGCCCATGCGCGGCAACAAGATTCAGGCGTGGGCGAGCTACGACTACGCGAACCCGGACTTCAACGGCGGCTGGTCCGATGCGAGCTCGACACAGAACACGATCAGCGTCGGCGCCGACATGAAGGCTACCGATGCGCTGCTCGTCGGGCTGCAGTTCGGCTACACCGAGAACAAGGGCGACTTCGCCGGCGGCGGCGGTGGCTACAAGCTCGATGAAACGATGGGCACGCTGTACGCCGGCTGGGGCAACGGCCCGTGGTGGCTCGGCGGCGAGCTGTTCGCGGGCGACCTCGACTATCGCGACGTGCATCGCAACATCCAGATCCTCGACGAGAACCGCGTCGAGACCGCCGATGCGCGCGGCTACCACTACGGCGGCCGCATCCTCGGCGGCTACTGGTTCCAGTACGCGTCGCTCGTGCACGGCCCGTACGCGAGCGTTGCGTACCAGCAGGCGGTGGTCAAGCAGTTCGCCGAGAACGGCGACGACAGCACGGCGCTGTCGTATGGCCAGCAGAAGCGCGAGTCGCTGGCGACGAGCGTCGGCTGGCAGGTCGCCGGTCAATGGGGCGCCGTGCGGCCGTTCGCGCGCGCCACGTGGGAATTCGAGTCGAAGGACGGCGCGCGCTCGGTCAGCGCGAGCCCGGTGGGACTGGGCGGCACGTATACCGTGGGCGCCTACAAGCCGGACAACAACTACGCGCTGTTCAACCTCGGTGCGAGCACCGATTTCGGCAGGGTCACGGGTTACATTTCCGGCTCGGCCACCGCGGCCAAGAGCGATGGCAACTACTGGGCGGTGACCGTGGGCCTGCGCGTGCCGCTGTAGGCGCGATCACCCGCACTCAACCCGGGCGGCCCGCCTCCGCCTTGCCGCGGTCCGCCTCGTAGAAGCGCGCGCGCGTGTCGACCACGCTGTGGCGCAGTTCCACCGGCAGGTCGTGATAGGTGAAAGCGGTGCGCAGGATTTCCAGCACCGGTGCGCCGGCGTCGATGCCAAGCGCCTTCGCCGCCCTGCGGTCGGCGGTGCCCGCGCGCAATCGCTCGTGCGTGCGCACGACGTTGATGCCGTAGTGCGTCTGGTAGAAGTGGTAGATCGTGCTGTCGCGGGCGCGAAAGCGGGCCTCGGTGAGATCGGGGAACATCGCCGCGGCGATGACGATCGTGTCGAACACCGCCGGCTCGCCGGACAGCAGCAGCAGGTTGCTGATGCGGATCGTTCGCGCGCCGGTGTCGATGTGCAGCGCCGCCGCCTCCTGCGCGTCGGCGCGCGCGCGGGCAAAACCCAGGAACCGCGGTTGCGGCAGCTCGCGGCGGCCCTCGGCATCGACGATGTGGAAGAAATGGAAGCGGTTGCGCGTCGGGCCGTGCACGGCGACGAACGTGCCGAGGCCCTGGCGCCGCACCAGGATCTGCTCGGCGACCAGCTCGTCGATGGCCTTGCGCAGCGTGCCGATGCTGACCGCGTAGCGCTCGGCGAGTCGCGCCTCCGCCGGAATCGACGCCCCCGGCTTCCACTCGCCGGCGACCAGCGCCGCGGTAATCGCCGCCTTCACCGCCTTGAAGCGCGGCAGCGCGAGGCCCTCGCCGCCGCCGCCGATGTCCGCCACGCGCCGCGATTCTTCGACCGCCTGCCTTGCACTCATCGCTGGTCACCGTCCGTTCGAAGCTTATTCATATCATCTATATCACTTGGTTGACAGCGCCGCAAGACGCCCGCAAACTGCCGGCTGAACGCGGTGTCCCGCGCAAGCCGGCGTCGATGCACGTCCGGCCGCCCCCGCGCAATCTCCCGAGGACGTTGGAAATGATCGATTTCGTGGTGCACGACGATGGCGACTCGGTCGGCGTCGTCGTCGTCGAAGGCGTCAAGGCCGGCCGCAAGCTCGCCGGCTGGATCATGGACCAGGACAAGGACATCGCGGTGACCGCGCTGTCGGACATTCCCATCGGCCACAAGCTCGCGATCCGCGAGCTGAAGGCGAACGACACCGTGATCAAGTACGGCGTCGACATCGGCCGCACGATCGCCCCGATCAAGGTCGGCGAGCATCTGCACGTGCACAACGTCAAGACCAAGCGCTGGTAAGGAAACCGCGAACCATGAAACTCGACAATGCCACCTTCCGGGGGTACCTGCGCGACAACGGCCGCGTGGGCGTGCGTAATCACGTCGTCATCCTGCCCGTCGACGATATCTCCAACGCCGCCGCCGAGGCCGTGGGCAACCAGGTCAAGGGCACGCTGGCGATCCCGCATCCATACGGCCGGCTGCAGTTCGGTCCGGATCTTGAGCTCCACTTCCGCACGCTGATCGGCACCGGCTGCAACCCCAACGTCGCCGCCGTCGTCGTCATCGGCATCGAGCCGGGCTGGACCAGGCGCGTCGTGGATGGCATCGCCAAGACCGGCAAGCCGGTGGAGGGCTTCTGGATCGAGCAGAACGGCGACACCGCGACGATCGCCGCGGCCTCGCGCAAGGCCAAGGAGTTCGTGCATTACGCCACGGCGCTCGATCGCGTCGAGCGTCCCATCTCCGACCTCTGGGTGTCGACCAAGTGCGGCGAATCGGACACGACCTCGGGCTGCGGCGCCAATCCCACGGTGGGCAACGCGTTCGACAAGCTCTATCCGCACAAGACCACGCTGTGCTTCGGCGAGACGACCGAGCTGACGGGCGGCGAGCAGCTCGTGGCGGCGCGCTGCGCCACGCCCAAGGTGCGCGACGAGTTCATGGCGATGTTCGATCGCTACCAGGAAGTGATCAACCGCTGGAAGACCAACGACCTTTCCGATTCGCAGCCCACCAAAGGCAACATCGAAGGTGGGCTGACCACCATCGAGGAGAAGGCGCTCGGCAACATCCAGAAGATCGGCCGCCTGTGCAAGGTGGACGGCGTGATCGACAAGGCCGAGATGCCGACGCATCCGGGACTCTGGTTCATGGACTCGTCGTCGGCCGCGGCCGAGATGGTGACGCTGTGCGCGGCCTCCGGCTACGTCGTGCACTTCTTCCCGACCGGCCAGGGCAACGTCATCGGCAACCCGGTGCTGCCGGTGATCAAGCTCTGCGCCAATCCGCGCACCGTGCGCACGATGGGCGAGCACATCGACGTCGACGTATCGGCGCTGCTGCGCCGCGAGATGTCGCCCGACGAGGCCGGCGACAAGTTGCTCGAGTGCATGTTCGCCACCGCCAACGGCCGCCATACTTCCGCGGAGGTGCTCGGCCATCGCGAGTTCGTGCTGACGAGATTGTACGAAAGCGCGTGAGCACGCGCCTTTGGCATACTACGCAACGCTGTTCCGACAACATCGCCGGTCCACCTTCGCGGAAGTCGTGACGACGAAGGACGCCGTCGGTCGTCCAACCTAGGAGGGCACCACGTGAAATTTCCCAGCCTGCTGGCCGCCATTGCCGCCGCCGCAATCACCATCGCCGCTGTCACGCCTGCGCGCGCCGAAACCAACGAGCTCAAGGTCGCGCGCCAGTACGGCATCAGCTACCTGCCGCTGATGCTGATGGAGGACCAGAAGCTGATCGAGAAGGCCGCTGCCGCGGCCGGCATGCCCGACCTCAAGGTCACGTGGGCGCAGTTCGCCGGCGGCAACGTGATGAACGATGCGCTGCTGTCGGGCAGCCTCGATTTCGCGGCCGGCGGCGTCGGGCCGTTCGTCACGTTGTGGGCGAAGACCCGCGGCAACTACAACGTCAAGGCGACGGGCGCGCTCAACTCGATGCCGCTGTATCTCAACACCAACAATCCCAACGTCAAGACGATCAAGGACTTCACCGACAAGGACAAGATCGCGCTGCCCGCGGTCAAGGTGTCGATCCAGGCGGTGACGCTGCAGATGGCCGCCGAGCAGGCGTTCGGTCCCGGCCAGCAGAACAGGCTCGACCACCTCACGGTGACGATGTCGCATCCGGATGGACAGATCGCGCTGCTGTCCGGCTCGAGCGAGATCACCGGGCATTTCACCTCGCCGCCGTTCCAGTTCAACGAGCTTGCGCATCCCAACATCCATCGCGTGCTCAATTCGTACGACGTGCTGGGCGGGCCGGCGACATTCAACGTGGTGTGGACGTCGTCGAAGTTCCACGACGAGAACCCGAAGGTGTACGCGGCGTTCGTCAAGGCCCTGGACGAGGCCGAGGCGATGGTCAACAAGGATCATCGCGCGGCGGCGCAGACGTACCTGCGGATGAGCAAGGACAAGAGCAGCGTCGAGGAGATCGTCAAGATGCTCGACGACCCGACGATGGTGTTCACCACCACGCCCAACAACACGATGAAATACGTCGACTTCATGCTCAAGGTCGGCGCGATCAAGGTCAAGCCCGAGTCGTGGAAGGAGATGTACTTTCCCAACGCGCAGGGCCTGTCCGGAAGCTGACCCCGCATTCGCGTGCCGCGGCGGCGCCGACCGATGACGAACCCGTGATGGAGGCCGCGGCGCATCCTGCCCGCACTGCTGCGACCGCGGCGACCACGCCGGCGGCGCAGCTCGAGGTGCGCGGCGTCACGCTGCAATACAAGACGCGCGAGCACCTGGTCACCGCGACCTACCGCGTCGATTTCAAGGTGTGGAAGTCCGACCGCTACGTGCTGCTCGGTCCTTCCGGCTGCGGCAAGTCGACGCTCCTCAAGGCCGTCGGCGGCTACATGGCGCCCTCGGAGGGCGAGATCCGCCTCAACGGCAAGCCTGTCACGCGGCCCGGTCCCGATCGCATGATGGTGTTCCAGGAGTTCGATCAGCTGCTGCCCTGGAAGACCGTCAAGGAAAACGTGATGTTCCCGATGGTCGCCACGCACAAGTACGCGGCGAAGGACGCCGAGGCGCGCGCGATGCACTACATCGAGCGGGTGAACCTGACGCCGTTCGCGGCGCACCATCCACACCTGCTGTCCGGCGGCATGAAGCAGCGCGTGGCGATCGCGCGGGCGATGGCGATGGAGCCCGAGGTGCTCCTGATGGACGAGCCGTACGCCGCGCTCGACGCCCTCACCCGCCGCAAGATGCAGGACGAGCTGCTGCAGCTGTGGGACGACACGCATTTCACGATGCTCTTCGTCACGCACTCGATCGCCGAGGCGATCAAGTGCGGCAGCCGCATCCTGCTCCTGTCGCCGCACCCCGGTCAGGTCAAGGCCGAGATCGCGAGCGTGGCGCGCGCCGGCGGCGATCCGGGCGCCGCGCGGGCGCTCGAATCGCGGATCCACGAGATGCTCTTCAGCGACGCCGTCGAGGAAGGAGAGCTGCACCATGGCTGACGCCGATGCCGTCCTCGTCATGCGCCCGGAAATCCATCGCGAGCTAAAGGACGCCGCCGCGTTCGGCGTCGTCGAGCAGCCGCTGTCGACGTTCGAGCGTCTCTACAACCAGCCCGCGCTGCGCAAGGCCGTCATCATCGTGCTGCTGGCGCTGGCCTGGGAGATCGGCGCGCGCGTGCTCAACAACAACCTGCTGCTGCCGACGTTCAGCGAGACACTGCGCGCGCTGTTCGCGGTGATCGCGAGCGGCGAGATCCTGGTCAAGCTGTGGGCTTCGCTCAAGGTGCTGCTGATGGGCTACGCGCTCGGCATCGCACTGGCGGCCGTGCTCACCGCGTTCGGCATCTACTCGCGGATCGGCACCGACCTCCTGGAAACGCTGACGGCGATGTTCAATCCGCTGCCGGCGATCGCGCTCTTGCCGATCGCCTTGATCTGGTTCGGCCTCGGCAACGGCAGCCTGATCTTCGTGCTCGTGCATTCGGTGGTGTGGGCGGTTGCGCTCAACACGCATTCGGGCTTCCTCGCCGTGTCGAACACGATGCGCATGGTCGGCCGCAACTACGGCTTGAGCGGCGTGGCGTACGTCACCAAGCTGCTGATTCCCGCGGCGCTGCCGTCGATCATCACCGGTCTCAAGATCGGCTGGGCATTTGCATGGCGCACGCTGATCGCCTCCGAGCTCGTGTTCGGCGTGAGCTCCGGTTCGGGCGGCCTCGGCTGGTTCATCTACGAGAACAAGAACGCGCTCGAGATTCCCAACGTTTTCGCGGGCCTGCTCACCGTCATCGTCATCGGCCTCGTCGTCGAGAACCTGATCTTTCGCGTGCTCGAGCGCCGCACGGTGCGGCGCTGGGGAATGCAGAGCTGATGGCGCGCGCCCTGCCTCGCGCGCGCGGACGACGCTGATGCCGCGCGTCGTCGTCACCGAGTTCATGGACGCGCCGGCGGTGGCGTCGCTGCGCCTGCGCCACGAGGTCGTCTACGACCCCACGCTGGTCGACCGGCACGATGCGCTGCACGCGGCGGTCGCCGACGCCGACGCGCTCGTCGTGCGCAACCGCACGCGCGTCGACGCGGCGCTGATCGGCGCCGCGGCCCGGCTGGTGGTCGTCGGGCGTCTGGGTGTGGGACTCGACAACATCGACGTGGCCGCGTGCGGCAAGCGCGGCATCGCGGTGATTCCCGCCACGGGCGCCAATGCGCTGGCCGTCGCCGAATACGTCGTCGGCACCGCGATGATGCTGCTGCGCGGCGCCCATGGCGCCAGCGCCGACGTCGCCGCCGGCCGTTGGCCGCGCGCACGCCTGTCGGAGGGCCGTGAGATCCGCGGCAAGACCCTCGGTCTCGTCGGCTTCGGCGGCATCGGTCGCCTCACCGCGGACCTCGCGCGCGCGCTCGGCATGACGCTCGTCGCCCACGATCCGGCAATCGATCCGAATGCCGCGCTGTGGAACGACTTCGCCACGCAGCCGCTGGCCCTCGACGAGCTGTTCGCCGTCGCCGATGTGGTGAGCCTGCACGTGCCGCTCGTCGACTCCACGCGCAACCTCGTCGACGCCCGCAGGCTGGCGCTGATGAAGCCGCATGCGATCCTGATCAACACGGCGCGCGGCGGCATCGTCGACGAGGCGGCGCTCGCCGCGGCGCTGCATGCAGGCCGCCTGGGCGGCGCGGCGCTCGACGTCTTCGCCCGCGAGCCGCTGGCCGCCGGCTCTGCGCTCGCCGACGCCCCCAACGTGCTGCTCACGCCGCACATCGCCGGCGTGACCGCCGAATCGAACGCGCGGGTGAGCGCGATGATCGCCGAGCGCGTCGAACAGGCGCTGCAGGTCCGGCGTCCGGGCTGACCCCATGCCGCTCGTCGCGCCCGACCGGTTGCACGCGCTCGTCCGCCAGGCGCTCGCGCACGCCGGCGCGTCGGCGGAAATGGCCGAGGCCACCGCCTCGGCGCTGGTCGCCGCCGAAGCGCAGGGCCTCGGCTCACACGGCCTTGCGCGCGTCGCACAGTATGCGACGCATCTGCGCAACGGCCGCGCGCTCGGCGATGCGAAGCCGCGCGTCATCGCCGCGAAGCCGGCCGCCTGCCTCGTCGACGCCGGCCACGGACTCGCGTTCGCCGCCTGCGCGCTCGCCGTGCGCGAGGCGATCGCGCGCGCCAAGGCGAGCGGCGCGGCATTCGCCGGCGTCACCAACAGCCACCATTTCGGCATGGCCGCGTATCACCTGCAGCCGGCGGTCGACGCCGGGCTCGTGGCGCTGGCGTTCGGCAACTCGCCGGCGGCGATGCCGATGCACGGCGGACGCCGCGCGCTGTTCGGCACCAATCCGATCGCCGCCGCGTTTCCGCGGCGCGGCGCACCGGCGCTCGTGATCGACCTGTCGCTGTCGGAAGTGGCGCGCGGCAAGCTGATGGTCGCGGCGAAGAAAGGCGAATCGATTCCGCTCGGCTGGGCGCTCGACAAGGACGGCCGCCCGACCACCGATGCCAATGCCGGCCTCACCGGCATGATGGTGCCGGCAGGTGGCGTCAAGGGCGCGATGCTGGCGCTCGTCGTCGAGCTCCTGTGCTGCGCGCTCACCGGCGCCGCCTTCGGCTTCGAGGCCGACTCGTTCTTCGTCGACGCGGGCAACCGGCCGCGCATCGGCCAGGCATTCATCGTCATCGATCCCGCCGCGCTCGCCGGCGTGGACGTCTACCACGAGCGGATCGAGACGCTCCTCGCGGCGATGCTCGCCGACGACGGCGTCAGGCTTCCGGGCGCGCGGCGCCAGCGACTCGACGCCGCGGCGCGCGAGCGCGGCCTCGAGGTGCCCGACGCGATGCTCGCCTCGCTCGAATCGCTCGCACGCGCGTGAGCGCCGGCGTTCGCGCGCCGTGACGTCGCTGCCCTTCGACGCGCCCACGCTCGCGGCCGCGGCGGCGATCGTCCTCGTCGCCTACACGGTGTTCGGACTGACCGGCTTCGGATCGTCGATCACCGCCGCGCCATTCCTCGTGCTGCTGTTTCCGCTGCGCTTCATGGTGCCGATGATGGTGATCCTCGACCTCGTCAGCGCGTCGGTGCTGACGTCGCGCAACCACGGCCGCGTGGCGTGGCGCGAGCTCGGGCGCCTCGCGCCGTGGATCGCAATCGGCATGGTGCTGGGCGTGACGGCGCTGGTGCACGCGCCGGAGCGCCCGCTGCTGCTGCTGCTCGGCATATTCGTGCTGGCCTACGTCGCCCGGTCGGCGTTCGCGCCGCCGCGCACCGGGGCGCTGCCACCGAAGTGGGCGGCGGCCTTCGGCACGTCCGGCGGCGTCTTCACGTCGCTCTTCGGCACCGGCGGTCCGTTGTACGCGATCTTCCTCACGGCGCGCATTCCCGACAAGCTCGCGCTGCGCGCGACCAACGGCATGCTGATCCTCGCCACGGCGCTGGCGCGCATCGGCCTCTTCGCCGGCGCGGCGCTCTATGCGCAGCCGGGCCTCGTGGCGTTGAGCGCGCTGATGATTCCCGTCGCGCTCGCCGGACTCTACGTCGGCGGCCACTTGCATGCGCGCATGCCGGCCGCGCGCGTCGTGCAGGCCATCTATGTCGTGCTGCTGGTCGGCGCGCTCAACCTGCTGCGCCGCGCCATCCTCGGCTGAGTCGCCTCGCGCGCCGCATCGGCGGCTCAATCCGCCGCGAGCAGCGATTGGCCGGGTTGCACGCGGGTGAAGCGCACCGGCTCGCGCGAGAGCTCGAGGCGCCCGGCATCCTGCCGCACGACGGTGAACGTCGACGTCGCGAGGTCGCCCGTCTGCGGAAAATCCTCGCGGAAGTGCGCGCCGCGCGAATCCTCGCGCGCCAGCGCCGCGGCGGCGATCGCATGGCTCACCGCGATCAGGCTCGCGAGGTTGAGCCAGTCGTGCCAGCTCGGATTGAAGCCGCGATCGCCGTCGGCCACGCCCGCCTGCGCGAGCTCCCGCTCCAGCGCCATCAGCCGCGACTGCGCCGCGCGGATGCCGTCGGCGGTGCGCAGGATGCCGACGTCGTCCCACATGCACGCGAAGAGCGCCTCGCGCACCGGCTCGAGCGAGCCTGGCGCTGCGCGAAACGGCGCCTCGTGACGCGCGATGGCGCCTGCGATCGCGCCGGCATCGGCCTCGCGCAACACGCCTTCGCGCCGCACGCAGGCGGCCATCGTTTCGCCGGCGATGCCGCCGAACACCGTCGAGTTGGCGACGCCGTTGCCGCCCAGCCGGTTGGCGCCATGCACGCCCCCCGTGTCCTCGCCGGCGGCGAACAGGCCCGCAAGCCCGGTCGCGCAATCGGGCGTGAAGCACACGCCACCCATCATGTAGTGCGCGGTGGGAACGACCTCGACGACGCCGGCGGCGAGGTCGAAGCCGCAGTCGGCGCAGCGCTCGACCATGCCCTTGAACTGGCGGCGGACGTTGTCGGCGCCCAGGTGACGCATGTCGATGTAGACGCCGCCGTTGGGGCTGGTGCGGCCGGCGCGCATCTCCGAATACACGGCGCGCGACACGATGTCGCGTGTCGCGCGCTCGTGGCGAGGGTCGTAGTGGTGCATGAAGCGCTCGCGCGCGCCGTTGAGCAGATGGCCGCCGGCGCCCCGCAGGCCCTCCTCCAGCACCGTGCCGGTCATCCGCGTGTGCGGGCCGGCGAGCAACCCCGTCGGATGGAACTGCACCATCTCCATGTCGCGCAACGGCAGCCCGGCGCGCAACGCCATCGCCAGGCCGTCGCAGCTCTTGTCGCCCGACGGCGTGTGGTAACGGTACATCGTTGGGCCGCCGCCGGTGGCGAGTAGCACCGCCTTGGCGCGCACGAACACGAACTCGCCGCGCGGCATGTCGATCATCAAGACGCCGGCGAGCGCGCCGCCGTCGGGCGTGCGGATCAGCTCGATCGCGCGATGATCCTCGAGGCGGGCGATGTCGCGCGCCCAGACCTGCTCGGCGAGCCGGTTGATGATCTCGATGCCGGTCAAGTCGCCCTTGTGCACGGTGCGGTCGAACGTCTGGCCGGCGAACGCCTTCTGGTGCACGGTGCCGTCGGGATTGCGGTCGAAGAAGCAGCCGAGCTCGTTCTCCAGCTCGTGGATGCGCTCCACGGCGCCGTTGACGAGCGTCCACGCGAGATCCTGGTCGGCGAGCCACTTGCTGCCGTCGATCGTATCCATGAAATGGCGCTCGACCGAATCGCCCTTGCCGATGGCGACGTTGTAGCCGCCCTGGACCATCCGCGTGCACCCGCACTTGCCGAGCAGGCCCTTGACTGCGACGGTGATCGAGAGCTCGGGAGCCGCCTCGTGCGCGTGCAGCGCGGCGAAGAGCCCCGCACCCCCCGACCCAAGGATGAGGATGTCGGTGGACTGCGTGCGCATGGCGCCCGCCTGCGTCATGCGCGCGGACGCCGGCACCGGCGCATCGCCGGGCGAGCCGCGTGCGCGCGCTGCGCGAGACCTCGCATCGCGCGGGTCACGCCTTGACGCCGAGCGACGCCAGCACCTTCGCCCGCCGCGCCGCGGCGTCGTGGCGCACGGTCTCGTAGAGACTGCCGCCGACGCTGTCCATCGCCACCAGCAACGGCCCGAAATCGCGGACGCGGAATTTCCACAGGGATTCGGGGTTGAGGTCGTCGAGATCGACGTCCTCGATCGCCTCGATCCAGGTGGTCTCCAGCGCCGCCGTGCCGCCGACGATCGCGAGATAGATGCCTCCCAGCTCGCGGAACGCCTGCGCCGACGCCTCGCGCAAGCCGCCCTTGCCGACGATGGCGCGTACGCCGTATTGCGCCATCAACGGCGCGGTGAAGCGCTCCATGCGGTCCGACGTCGTGGTGCCGATGCACACCGGCGCATAACCCGCCGGGTTCGCGGCGTCCGCCGGCACCTTGCGCACGTTCGGCGCGGTGTGGATCACCGCATGACCGGCGAGGTCGAAGCGCGTCGCGCGGCCGCGGTCGAACATGTGGATCTGCGTCGCATCGCGGATGCCATAGAGCGTGCGCTGCAGCGTTACCGTGTCGTCGACGCGCAGCGCGCGCACCGTGGCCTCGTCGATCGGCATCGTCAGCTCATGGTGCGCCATCGCGGCCTCCGTCAGTAGCCGTAGGCGACGCCCGCCGGCGTGAACGTCGCGCTCGCGCGCCGCGCCGAGTGGCATTGCATGTTGACGGCGACCGGGTTCATCGTGATGTGGGTCGCCGCGAGCTCGATGTGCACGGCGAACGCCGTGGCATCGCCACCCAGCCCCTGCGGGCCGACGCCCAGCTCGTTGACCGCCGCCGACAGCGCCTTTTCCAGCGCGGCGCCTTCGGCATCGGAACAGTGCGTGCCGAGCGGCCGCGTCGCCGCGCGCTTGGCGAGCGCGACGCACAGGTCCGACGTGCCGCCGACGCCCACGCCGACGATCGTCGGCGGGCAGGTCTTGCCGCCGGCGGCGAGCACGCAGTCGACGACGAAGGTCTTGATCGCATCCACGCCTTCCGCCGGAATCGCCATCTTGAGGAACGAGTTGTTCTCCGAGCCGCTGCCCTTGGGGATCATCGTCACGCGCAGGGTCTCGGCATCGTCGACGAAATCGACGTGGATCACCGGCACCTCGATGCCGCACGACGTGTGCTCGTTGCGCCGCGTGATCGGATGCACGACCGACGAGCGCAGCGGGTATTCGCGGGTGGCGCGCTCGCAGCCGCGGCGGATCGCCACCTTCAGCGCCTGGCCGTCGACGTCGACGCCGCGGCCGATCTCGACGTTGTAGATGGGCACGCCGGTGTCCTGGCACAGCAGGTTGTCGCGCGCCTCGGCCACGCCGATGTTGGTGATCATCGTGCCGAGCACCTTCTTCGCCGTGGCGTCGGTCTCGCGCGACGCGAGCCCGGCGAAACCCTCCTTGATGTCGGGCGGCAGCATCTTCAGCGCGCGGATGTACAGCTCGCGCGACGCCTCCTCCACCGCCGCCGCATCGATTCGCATCGTCATGTCGTCACCTCCTGGCCATGGCCGCGCGTCAGCGCATGAGCGCCAGCGCGAACGCGAGGCCGGCGGCCATGCCGGCACCGCAGGCCACGGCGATCCAGCCCTTGCGCAGGCCCGACCACGGGCGGAACTCGATCAGCAGCAAGCGTACGCCACCCGTCATGTGCAGCGCGAGCAGGACGACGAGACCCCACTCCGCGAACTTGAAGAGCGGCCGCTCGGTGTAGCGCAGGAAGCCACCGAGCGCCGCGTCGCCGCGCAGTGCCGTCGACAGCGCGAGGAAATGCAGCGGCAGGAACACCGCCAGCGCGATGCCGGACACGCGATGCACGACGAAGGCCCACCACGATGGATGCGCCCGCGCGCGGAAGTCGTTGCGGCGCATCATCCGGCCACCATCGCGTACACGGCCACGAGGCCCAGCGCCGCCAGCAGCCACGCCAGCGCATTCGACGCCGCGAGTGCGACGCGAGGCGGCATGCCGAGCCATTCCTCGGCGACGTTGGCGAGCCCGATCGGCACGTGCACGGCGCACGCGAGCACGAACACGACGTAGAACGCGGCGAACGCGAGGTTGCCGCGCGTGCGCGCGAGCAGCGCTTCGGCAGCGAGGCCCGAATGCACGGCGTACACGATCGTGACGAGGTGCACGAGCACGCACAGCGCGAGCACCATGCCCGCGATGCGTTGCCAGTACCAGCGCCTCGCCTGGCGCGCGGCCAGCGCCTCGCCGCCGCTGGCGGCCAGCGCCGGCGCGGACGTTGCGGACGACATGCGCACGTTCATGGCAACGCCTTGCCGAGCCTGCCGCGCATCGCCGCGCGCGCGGTGACGCGCTTCAGGCCCGCGATTGCGCCGGTGGGCGCGATATGCTTCGGGCAGCGCTCGGTGCAGGCGCCTTGCGTGTGGCAGGCGTGGCAACCGGCGTCGCCCGCCACCGCGCGCAACCGCTCGCCGCCCGCCACGTCGCGCACGTCGTTGACGAGCGTCCATGCGCGGTTGAGCGCCGCCGGTCCGAGGAAGCCGGGTCGCCACGCCACCACGTCGCAGGAGGCGTAGCAGACGCCGCAGCCGATGCACTCGATGCCCGCATCCGCAGCCTGGCGGGCGGTCGTCGCGGGCTCGACGCGGGCGAAGTCGTCGCGGCGCGTGCGGGCGCCGCTGAAGCGGCCGCGGGCGCGCGCCCACTTGTCGAAGAATTCGCGCATGTCGGTGACCAGATCCTTGACCACCGGCAGGTTGGCGAGCGGCGCGATCTCCAGGCGGTCGTCGTCCGCCACCTTGGATACGTGCGTGCGGCAGGTCCAGCGTGCGATGCCGTTGACCGTCATCGCGCAGGAACCGCACATCCCGACGCGGCAGGCGAAGCGATAGGCGAGCGAAGGCTCGAGCCGGCGCTGCACGTAGGTGACGACGTCGAGCACGGTCTGGCTCGCCTCGCGCGGCACGTCATAGCACGCGAAGCCGCCGCCGCCGGAGCGGCCGCGCCAGATCGAGACCTTCAAGTTGGCCATCGCGACAGCGCCTCAAAACGTCGATTGTTCCACCTTGCAAGGTTAATTAAAAGCCAATTGCGCATTGAATGAGATAAAGTATTACTTTTGCTCACGCGGCCGCGCGAGGCCGCACCGGCAGTCAGGAAGGGTCCGCAGGCGATGCCGTCGATCCGCACGCTCCAGGTGTACCTCGCCGCCGCGCGGCTCGGAAGCTTCGCCGCGGCCGGCAAGGAAATGGGCCTGACGTCCGCCGCCGTCGGCCTGCAGATGAAGGCGCTCGAGGAGGACCTCGGCGTCGCGCTGTTCGACCGCGGGCCGCGCAGCGTCGTGCTCAACACCGCGGGCCGCGAAGCGATGGCGGCGATCGGCGACATCCTCGCGCGCTACGAGGCGCTCGCGCTGCACCGCGACGGCGACACGCTGTCCGGCACGCTTGTCATGGGCGCGCTCGTCTCCGCGCTGATGGGGGCGTTCGCCGACGCGCTGTGGGCGTTGAAGCGCGACCATCCCGGTCTCGACGTGCGGCTCTTCGCAGGAATGTCGCGCGAATTCGCGCAGAAGGTGGCCGTCGGCGAGCTCGACGCCGCCGTCGTGACGCGGCCGCCCCATGCGCTCGACGCGAGCCTGGCCTGGTCGCCGCTGTACGCCGAGCCGATGATATTGATCGTGCCGCGGCGGCCGCATTTCGCGCTGGCGAAGACACCGCAGAAGATCCTGCGGGAGGCGCCGTTCATCCGCTTCGACCGTCAGACCTGGACCGGCTACCTGGTGCGCAACGCGCTGCGCCAGGCCGGCGTCACGGTGCGCGACGAGATGGAGCTCAACTCGGTCGAGGCGATCGTCGAGCTCGTGCGCGCGGGTTTCGGCGTGTCGATCGTGCCCAGGCTCGCCAATGTCGCGTGGAGCACCGATCGCGCATTGCGCATCGTCGCCGTCCCGGGCGTCGACGTGCGGCGCGAGGTTGGCCTGCTCGAGCGGGCGAGCCATCAGCGGATGCAGGCGACGGCGGCGATCAAGGCGTACTTCGCCACGCGGTTCGGGAAATGAACGGTGCTAACGCTTCACCGGCGTCGCGTGGCGCCACGCCGCCAGCGCGCGCAATCCCGCGATCGCGCGCGGGCCGTACCATGACGTCCACTCGCCGTCGATCAACGACGCCGGCTTGCCGATGCTGCGCGCCAGCGCATCGGCATCGCGCTGGCGGAACGCATAGGGTTCGGTCGACAGCAGGATGCGATCGACCGCGCGCCACACCGGATCGTCGTCGCCGATCTCGGGATAGCGCTTCGCGGCCGGATGGGGCAGCGTGTCGAGGCCTGCGCGCGCGAGCGTGGCCGAAACGTACGTGTCGCGCGCCACGCTCATCCACGGCTTCCTCCAGATGAGGTAGAGCACGCGCTCGCGCGGCAGGCCGGCGGCGGCGGCATCCAAGGTGGCCCGCGCGGCCGCGAAGTCGCCGGCGAGTCGCGACGCCGGCTCCTCGCGGCCGAAGATCGCGCCGAACAGCGCATAGAGCCGCGGATTGTCGTCCGGCCGCATCGGGTGCGTGACGATGACGTGCGGCACGAACGCGCGCGCCGCGTCGACGGCCTCGCGGCGATTCTCGTCGACATTGACCACGAGGTGCGTCGGTGCGAGTGCGCGCAGCGCGGCAAGATCCGGGTCCTTGGTGCCGCCCACTTTCGGCACGCGGCGCACCGCGTTGCGCGGATGCACGCAGAAGCCGGTGCGCGCGACGACGTGTGAACCGAGATCGAGCGCGTAGAGCAATTCCGTGAGACTCGGCACGAGGCTTGCGATGCGCGGCGAGCCGCTCGCACGCGGATGCGCCACGCCGCTCCAGTCGACGTTGGCGCGCGCACCCGGGCCATCACGCACCGCACCGCGCGAAGTACCGTCCCCGGGCTTCACGCCGTGGCGACCGCCGGCCTCGCGGCTATCACGGTCAACTCGCCGGATCATCGTCCGTCCGCGGCTTGCGCCCGGCGCGCACGAACATCCGGTCGTAGATCGGCCGCGGCAGCAAGCGCATGCCGCGCGCCGCCAACGCCATCGCTTTCGGCAGCACGTAGAAGCGTCGCCGCTGCGCGATCGCACGCGCGATCCGCGACGCGGCGACGTCGGGCTTCAGCATGAACGGCATCCGGTAGGGGTTGCGCGCGGTCATCGGCGTGGCGATGTAGCCCGGGCAGATCGTCACCACCGCCACGCCGAAGGGCCGCATCTCGAGTCGCAGGCTCTCGAGATAAGTCATCGCCGCGGCCTTGGACGCGGAATAGGCGCCCGAACCCGCGAGGCCGCGGAAGCCGGCGACGCTGGCGATGCCGACCAGCGTGCCGGCGCGCGCACGCTGCATCGCCGCGGCGAACGGCATGAACGTCGCCACCATGCCGATCACGTTGGTCTCGAACACCGCGCGAAACGCGGCGAGATCCTGCGGATGCTCGGTCAGCGTGCCACGCGACACGCCGGCATTGGCGATGACGATGTCGGGCAGGCCGTGGCGCGCGATGAAGTCGCTGCCGGCGGCGGCCAGCGCGGCGCCGTCGCGCACGTCGCCGGCGTAGGTCGTGACGGCGGCAGCAGGCAGCGCGCCGGCCACCCGCGCGAGCTCCGCTTCGCGTCGCGCGAACAGGCCGACAACCGCGCCACGTTGCGCATAGTGGCGCGCCAGCGCCTCGCCGAGACCCGACGACGCGCCCGTGATGAAGACCTTCGGCGGCGACATCGGGATGCGCGCCCGCGGATGCCGCGCCGCGCGCTGCCGCGCGTCAGCCCTTGCCGCGCTCGGCGCGCGCCTTGGCGACCAGCTCGTCGATCGCCTTGGGCACGTTGGCGTGGCCGCCGATCTTGTCGGAGGCCGTCATGAACTTGCCGTCGACGATGATCGTCGGCACCGACTGGATGTTGAAGACCTGCGCGTCACGCTTGGAGCGCGACATCTCGCTTGCGATCGTGAACGAGTTGTACATGTCCTCGACCTTCTTGCGGTCCATGCCCTGCTGCGCCGCCCAGTCGAAGAACGTCTTGGGGTCCGAGAGGTTCTTGCCGTTGGCGTGGATCGCGTTGAAGACCTTGGGCGCGAGGTCGTCCTTGCCGAGCGCGTGCAGCGTGTACCACACCCTGCCGAGGCGCTCCCACGCCGCCTGGAACGACACCGGGATGCGGCGCAATTCGACGTCGGCGGGCTTCGACGCGATCCAGCCATCGAGGATCGGCTCGAGGTCCGCGCAATGCGGGCAGCCGAACGAGAAGAACTCGATCACCTCGATCTTCTTGCCCGTCTCCACCGCCACGGGATTGGGCAGGCGCGTGTAGTTCTTGCCCTCGACCATCTGCGCCGACGCGGATGTCGCGCCGAACGCGGCGAGCGCGAGCACGGCGGCCGCGGCGGCGATCCTTGTGCGCAGCGATGCAACGCGCACGCGCGTCGCGGATTGCGATTGAGGCATCGTCATGTTCTCCAGGTAAGCCAAGTCATCGATGGCGGAAGGCCGGCGCCCGCGCTTGCCCGCGCCGGCGCGGATTGGCATGCGCCTGCTTGGGCCGTGGCACCCGCCCGAAGTTCCGGGCGAAAAGGACCGTGTACCGAAGCGCCGGATCCGCGTGGGTCAGTATTTGATCGCCGCCACGTCGTAGCCGCGCTGCGCGAGCTGCCGCTTCACGCGCGCGAGCTCGTCGCTATTGTCGTAGGGGCCGAGGCGCACGCGGAAGCGAACTGACTTGTCGGCGAGCGTTCCCCGCTGGACGGCCGCCTGCCAGCCGGCCAGCGCGAGCTGCGCCTTCAGGTTCTCGGCGTCGGCTTCATCGGTGAACGAACCGGCCTGCAGCCAGAAACGCTCCTTGCCCATGGTGCCTTTCGCCACATCGGCGTTCACCGAGCTGTCGGGCAGCGCCGCGGTGACGACCGGCGCCGGCGCCGGCTTGCCTGCAGCCTTGTCGGATGCCGACTTGTCGTGCGCCTTCTCGGCCATCGCGCGATCGGGGCGCGGCGGGGCAGCCTTGTCGGCGCCGGGCTGGATCTTCGGCTCCTCGCCGCCGGGCAGGATCTTGTAGAAGTCGAAGCGCGGCTTGTCGCTCGCCTTGTCGTTGGCCGCGAGCTTGGCCGCGTCGGCAGCGGGCTCGCGCACGTTCTTCTGCGAATTCACCTGCGACTGGTAGACGCTGCGCCCGCCCATCAGGTAGTAGGCGACCCCGGCGGCGAGCACGAGGCCCATCACGAGGCCGATGAAGATGCCGAGCAGCGTGCCGCCGGCGGCGCGCTGGCGCGGCGCGCGATTGCGCCCCGGTTGCGCCGCGCGGGATTGGGATTGAGCCATGCCTGCCGATCGTTTTTGTGGATGCCGCGTCGCCGCCTACATCTCGAGCGGCGCGGCGATGCCGAGCAGCGCGAGTCCGTTGCGAATCACCTGGCCCGCCGCCACCACCAGCGCGAGCCGCGCGCGCCTCTGCGACGGATCGTCGACGAGAAAGCGCTCCGCATTATAGTAACTGTGGAATTCCTGCGACAGGTCCTTCAGCCATCCGGTCAGGCGGTGCGGCGCGAGCTCGCGCGCGGCCAGCGAAACCTCCTCGGGAAACTCGTCGAGCCTGCGCAACAGCGCGGTCTCGTAGGCGCTGGTCAGCAGCGCGAGGTCGGCGCCGGCGACCGCCTTCACCGCGTCGTGGAATTCGATGCCCGCCTGGCGCAGCACCGACGCCACGCGCGCGTGCGCGTATTGCACGTAATACACGGGATTATCCTCGGACTGCGAGCGCGCGAGATCGAGATCGAACGTGAACTCGCTGTCCGCCTTGCGCGAGACGAGGAAGTAGCGCACCGCATCGCGGCCCACCTCGTCGATCAGGTCGCGCAGCGTCACGTAGCTGCCCGCGCGCTTGCTGATCTTCACCTCCTCGCCACCCTTCATCACGCGCACCATCTTGTGCAGCACGTAGTCGGGGTATCCCTGCGGGATGCCCAGGCCAAGCGCCTGCAGGCCGGCGCGCACGCGCATCACCGTGCTGTGGTGGTCCGAGCCCTGCACGTTGACGACCTTCGGGAAGCCGCGCTCGAACTTGGCCACGTGATACGCGACGTCCGGCACGAAGTATGTGAAGCTGCCGTCGGACTTGCGCATCACGCGGTCCTTGTCGTCGCCGAAGTCGGTGGTGCGCAGCCACAGCGCGCCGCCTTCCTCGTACGTGCGGCCGGACGCGACGAGCGCCGCCACCGTGCGCTCGACGCGGCCGTCGGTGTACAGCGAGCTCTCCAGGTAGAAATTGTCGAAGCGCACGCCGATCGCGCGCAGGTCCGCGTCCTGCTCGCGGCGAAGCGCGTCCACGGCGAAGCGGCGGATCGCGTCGAGGTCGGCGACGTCGCCGCGCTGCTCGGCGACGTAGCGCGCGGCGAGCTCGCGGATGTATTCGCCGCGGTAGCCGTCCGCGGGGAACGGCTCGCTCGCGCCTTGCGCCTCGCGCACTCGCGCACGCACCGACAGCGCGAGGTTGTCGATCTGCGCGCCGGCGTCGTTGTAGTAGAACTCGCGCGTCACCTCGTGCCCCTGCGCCTCGAGCAGCGACGCGATCGCGTCGCCGAGCACCGCCTGGCGGCCGTGGCCGACGTGCAGCGGGCCGGTCGGGTTGGCGGAGACGAACTCGACCATCACGCGCTCGCCGCGATGCGCGCTGGAACGGCCGAAATCGTCGCCAGCCGCCAGCACGCGCGCGACCACCTGCTGGCGCGCAGCGGGCGCGAGCGCGATGTTGATGAAGCCCGCGCCGGCGACCTCGGTGCGCGCGACCAGCGGATTCGGCGCCAGCGCGGCCACGATCGCCTGCGCGATCTCGCGCGGGTTGCGCTTGTGCGCCTTGGCCGCGACCATCGCCGCGTTGCTCGCGAAGTCGCCATGCGCCGGGTCGCGCGGCCGCTCGAGCGTCGTCGCGAGCGCGCCGGCGCCAGGCAGCGCGCGGGCCACGGCATCGGCAAGCCAGGCGTTCAGTTGTTGTCGCAGGTCGGACACGGGGCGGGAGGAGGCGCGTTGGCGCGCGCGGGAGATTCGTGGGGCCGTTGCGGAGCGAGCTCGGATTATAACGGCACACTCAGAACGTCGCCGGATCGACGTCGAGCGCGACGCGCACGCGGCGCGCCGGGATCGCCTCGATCGCCGCGCGGAAGCGCACGAGGAACGCCTGCAGCGCGCGCCGGTCGCGGCTTTGCACGAGAAGCTGCGCGCGCTCGTGATCGGCGCGCCGTGCCAGCGTGGCGGTCACCGGCGGATTGACCTCGACGCCGTCGAATTCTCGGGCGAGTGCCGCGCCTGCGGCATGCGCCGCAGCGAGGAAAGCATCGACGTCGTCGCGCTGCGCGGCCTCCGCGGACAGCAGCGCGAGGTGCGCGTACGGCGGCAGCCCGGCGGCGCGGCGCTCGGCGAAAAGGCCCTGCGCGAACGCGGCATAGCCGCCGTCGCCGAGCGCCCCGAACACCGGGTGCCCGGGGAAATCGGTGGCGACGAGCACCTCGCCCGCAAGGGCGCCGCGGCCGGCGCGGCCGGCCACCTGGGCCAGCAGCGCCCCCAGGCGCTCGGTGGCGCGAAAATCGCCGCTGTAGAGCGCATTGTCGGCACCCAGCACGCCGACCAGCGTCAGCCGCGGGAAGTCGTGGCCCTTGGCGAGCATCTGCGTGCCGACGAGGATGTCGACGTCGTCGTCACGGACGCGCTCGCGGATGGTGGCGAAGGCGCCACGTGCGCGCGTCGAGTCGCGATCGACCCGCACGACGCGCGCGGCGGGGAACGCCTGCGCCAGCGCCTGCTCGAGGCGTTGCGTTCCGTGCCCCTGCGGCAGCAGGTCGACGTTGCCGCACTGCGGGCATGCGCGCGGCGGGCGCTCGGCATGGCCGCAATGGTGGCAGCGCATCAGCGCGGGCGAACGATGCATGACCAGCCGCGCGCTGCAACGCGGGCACGTCGCCTGCCAGGCGCATGCGGCGCACTTCAGCGCCGGCGCAAACCCGCGGCGGTTGACGAACACCAGCGATTGCTCGCCCGCCGCAAGCCGTGCGGACAGCGCGTCCCAGATGGGCCCGGCGATGCCGTCGTGCGCACGCGCATCGCGCACCGGCACGAGCCTGACCGTCGCCGCGCGCGCGGCGGCGCGCGCGCGCGCCGGCAACACGAGCAGCCGGTAGCGGCCGGCCTCGACGTTGTGCAGCGTTTCCAGCGACGGCGTGGCGCTGCCGAGCACGATCGGCACGCCACGCGCATGCGCACGCCAGATCGCCACGTCGCGCGCATGGTAGCGCACGCCATCCTGCTGCTTGTAGGAAGGATCGTGCTCCTCGTCGACGACCACCAGCGCGAGCTTCGGCGCGGGCGCGAACACTGCGAGCCGCGTGCCGAGGATCACGTCGGCCTCGCCGGCCGCGGCCGCGCGCCAGTGCGCGTTGCGCGTGCCGGCGGCAAGGCCGCTGTGGAGGGTGACGATGCGCGCCGACGGCAGCCCGGACGCTACCTGTCGCTCGAACTGCGGCGTGAGGTTGATCTCGGGCACCAGGATCAGCGCCTGTCCGCCGCGCGCGATCGCGGCCTCGGCCGCGCCGAGGTAGACGGCTGTCTTGCCGCTGCCGGTGACGCCCGACAGCACGATCACGCCGAAGGCGCCGCCTGCGTCGACGATGCCCGCCACCGCGGCCTCCTGCGCGGCGTTGCGCGTGAACGCGGCGTCGTCGCCGGGCGGCGGCGCGACCGCGGGGCGCCTGCCGCGCAGCCTCCCGAGCGGCGGCACGACGTTGCCCAGCACCGCGCCGATCGGCTCGTGGTAGTAACCGGCGACGAATTGCGCGACGTCCATCACTTCCGCCGGCAGCGGGGGCAGCGCCACGACCTCGTCCAGCGCATGCAGCTTTTCCGGCGCGACGCCGGCCGCATCGTCAAGTGCGACGACGACGCCGACGGCGGCACGCCGGTTGAGCGTCACGCGCACCACGCTGCCGCGCGCGACGTCGAGACCGTCGGGAATCCAGTAGTCGAACGGCGGCGTCAGGCCGCCGCAGATGGCGATCCGCGCGATCACCGCGAACGTCGCCGCGCGCGAGTCATCGCGCGTACGCGTAGCCGCCGTCGATTTCCACCAGCCTGCTCCGATCGAGGTAGTCGTGGAAGTGCACGACGACCTGATCCGGCTCGATCAGCACGACGCCGTAGGCGGGCGGCTCGTGGCTCGGCAACTCCTCGAGCCGCGGCCCGAGGTCGAACGGCACCTGGTGGTTGGTGCCGCGCATCGTCGACACCGGAATGCCTCGCCAGCTCCCGCACACCGGGCGGTGCACGTGGCCGTAGAAGAGGTGGCGCACGTCATGGCCCTCGACAAGGCGTGCCAGGCGCTCGGGCTCGGCCAGCGCGATCGCGTCCAGCCAGGTAATGCCGACCGAGAACGGCGGATGATGCATGAACAGGTACACCGGGCGACCGGCGGCCTCGTCGAGGCGCGCCGCCAGCCACGCCGAGCGCGCGTCGCAGTAGCGGCCGCCGTGCACGCCTTCGTCGAGCGTGTCGAGCAGGATGAAATCGCCCTCGTCGCGGCGCACCACGCCCTGCACGAAGCCGTGCGCGTCGCGCAACGCGGCGGGAAATGCCGCGCGGAACGGCGCACGCGCATCGTGATTGCCGACCAGCGGATACACGGGCATCGGCAGTCGCGCGAGCTCCGCGGCGAGTGTTTCGTAGGCAGCAGATTCGCCCCGGTGCGCGAGGTCGCCGGTGATCACGCACAGCGTCGCGTCGGCGTGATGCGCGAGCACGTCGTCGATGCAGGCGGTCAGACGCGCATGCGGATCGAGGCCGAACAGCAGCTTGCCCGGCCTGACGAGATGGGTGTCGGTGATGTGGATGAGCTTCATGGATGGCAAGGCGGAGGCGATGGGCGGCAGCTGCCCGCGCCACATGCTTTTTCACCGCGAACACGAGCAATGATCGCCAAGTCTTTCATTCTTTTGACATGGGGCCGCCGCGGTCCGGCATCGGATGTGGATAACTTTGTGGGTAATTCGAAGCGTCCTGCGGGAGCTTCGCGCCGCGCATCTGACGTGCGCGTAAATTCCCCCTCGGAGGGCTCGATTTTGTAATTGGGAATCAGCGGGTTGCACATGCGAGCAACGATGGCCTCCCTGGGCGCGTCGCGACCTCGGAATGCTCGCGATGCGTGTGCATAACTGCCTCTCGCACCCATTTTCGACGCTTTGTCAACCCCGGCAGAACCCAGCAGCGGCGCGGGCTCCGGCGGTTTTCCCTCGCGCGTGGCGGAGCCTTCACGCCGCGCTTTTTTTTGCACGCGATTCGGCGTGGACGGTGTCGACCAGCACCTCCACCAGAGCCGGCGGCGTCTGCGGCACGATGCCATGCCCTAGGTTGAAGACGAAACCCGGCGCCGGTCCCGCGGCGCGCACGACCGCGCGCGCCTCGCGTTCCACGGTGGCGGCGTCCGTGGTGAGCACCGCAGGATCGAGGTTGCCCTGCAACGCGACGCGCGTGCCGATCGTCGCGCGCGCGGCGGCCAAGTCCACCGTCCAGTCGAGCCCGACGCATGCGGCGCCGAGGTCGGCGAGCTCGGCGAGCCGCGCGCCGCCGCCCTTGCTGAACACGATCGCCGGTATGCCGGCCGGCAACGCCGCGATCACGCGGCGCATCGGCGCCAGCGAGAAGCGCCGGAAGGCGTCGGCCGCGAGCAATCCGCCCCAGGTGTCGAACAGCATGACGACGTCGGCGCCGGCATCGATCTGCGCGCGCAGGTATGCGGCCACCGCGTCGGCGTTGATCGACACCACGCGCTCGAGCAGGTCGGGGCGCGCATGCGCCATCCGCCGCACGCGCGCGAACCCGTCGTCGCTGCCGCCGCCTTCGATCATGTACGCGGCGAGGGTGAACGGGCTGCCGGCGAAGCCGATCAGCGGCATGCGCCGTGCGAGTGCGCGCTGGATCTGCGCCACCGCGTCGAACACATAGCGCAATCGGGCGAGATCGGGCACCGCGAGCGCGGCGATCGCCGCCTCGTCGTGCAGCGGTCGCGCGAAGCGCGGCCCTTCGCCTTCGGCGAACGTGAGGCCGAGGCCCATCGCATCGGGTATCGTCAGGATGTCGGAAAACAGGATCGCGGCGTCGAGCGCGAAGCGCGCGAGCGGCTGCAGCGTCACCTCGGTGGCGAGCGCGGGCGAGGTGGCCAGCGCCATGAAGCTGCCGGCGCGCGCGCGCACCGCGTTGTACTCCGGCAAGTAGCGGCCGGCCTGGCGCATCAGCCACACGGGCACGTGCGGCACCGGCTCGCGGCGCAGCGCGCGCAGCAGCGCGTCGTTGGCCAGCGGCGGCACGGATGGCGGCGCGCGCGGCGCGCTCACGCGGCGCGCGGCGCGAGCGCGCGGCCGGTGAGCCTCTCGAGCACCGCGAGCGGTGCGCGCGCGGGCTCGTAGAGGGCGGCGAGCGGGAGGTGGATCGTCTGCTCGAACATGTACTGGCCGCCCATCGCCGCATGCATCACCTGGTCGGAGAAGCAGATCCAGGTGGTGCCGGGGGCGAACGTCACTTCCTGCTGCGACGATGTGCGCTGGTAGTCGAGATCGGCCTTCGCGGCGTCGTGCAGGCCCAGCATCAGGTGGTCGTATTCGCTGCGCCGGCCCTTCGTCACGTGCAGCACGGAGAGGAGTGCGCCCTCGCCGGCGCGCATGCGGCGAATGCGCGGCAGGAAGTGCGCGGCCATCGCCTCGAACGGCTCGCCGACGCGCCACACGCGGGCGACGCCGTCGGGATTGACGTTGCAGAACACGCGCAGGATGCGCTCGCCGCGGTTGGGCCGCGACGGGAACGCGTCGACGTGCAGCCGCGTGTCGTCCTTGCGCCACGACACCGACCGTCCCGACGCCGGCTGCGGCCGGAAGCTCGTGCGCGCGGCCTTGAGATGCGGCGCGTAGCGCGGCAGCAGCGCAGCGATGAGCCCGCTCGCGTCGTGCGCGAAGCGCGCGATCATCGCCGCCAGCGCTTCCCGCTCGGCGCCCTCGGCGCGCGTGCCGTGCACGTGGCCGCGGTCGAGCGCGATGTTCTTGGAGCGCTCGTCGGACCAGCGCGGGTCGAGGAAGCGCCGCTCGTCGTCGCGCAGCGCGAACGCGAGGCGCGGCAGCTTGAGCACGCCGCCATCCTCGAGCGCGCGCGCCAGCGACTGCGTCGCGGCGGCGTCGACGGCGGGATGCCAGTCGGCGATGTCGAGCGTGTTCACGCCGGCCATGCGACGAGAGACCGCTAGCGCGGCAGCTCGGACGATCCCATCAGGTACGCGTCGACCGCGCGCGCACACTGGCGGCCCTCGCGGATCGCCCACACCACCAGCGACTGCCCGCGGCGCATGTCGCCCGCGGCGAACACGCCGTCGACGTTCGTGCGGTAGCCGTCGGTGTCGGCTCGCGCATTGCTGCGCGCATCGCGCGCGACGCCGAATGCGTCGAGCACGCCCGCGCGCGGGCCCGTGAAGCCCATCGCGAACAGCACGAGATCGGCCTTGATCGCGAATTCGGAGCCGGCGATCTCGCTCATCCGCATCTGGCCCGTGGCGTCCCTGGCCCAGTCGACGCGCACGGCGATCAGTCGCTCGACGCGGCCCGCGGCGCCCTCGAAGCGCTTGGTGGCCACGGCCCAGTCGCGCTCGCATCCTTCTTCCTGCGATGACGACGTGCGCAGCTTGATCGGCCAGTTCGGCCACGTCAGCGGCTTGTCCTCGTGCTCGGGCGGCTGCGGCAACAGCTCGAACTGCACGATCGACGCCGCGCCCTGGCGATTGGAAGTGCCGATGCAGTCCGAGCCGGTGTCGCCGCCGCCGATGACGACGACGTGCCTGCCAGTGGCGACGATCTGGTTCGCGACGCGGTCGCCGGCGACGACGCGATTCTGCTGCGGCAGGAAATCCATCGCGAAATGGATGCCGTCGAGGTCGCGGCCCGGCACGTCGAGATCGCGCGGCGCCTCGGCGCCGCCCGTCAGCGCGATCGCGTCGAACTCGGCGCGCAGCGTGGCGGCATCGACGTCGACGCCGACCTCGATGCCGGGCCGGAACTCGACGCCCTCCTCGGCCATCTGCGCCATGCGCCGGTCGATCAGGTGCTTCTCCATCTTGAAGTCGGGAATGCCGTAGCGCAGAAGGCCGCCGATGCGATCGTTGCGCTCGAACACCACGACGTCGTGGCCGGCGCGCGCGAGTTGCTGCGCACAAGCGAGGCCGGCGGGACCGGAGCCGACGACGGCGACTCGCCTGCCGGTCTTCGTCGCCGGCGGCTCGGGCAGCACCCATCCCGATTCCCAGCCCTTGTCGATGATGAAATGCTCGATCGACTTGATGCCGACGGGGTCGTTGTTGATGTTGAGCGTGCACGCCGCTTCGCACGGCGCCGGGCAGATGCGGCCGGTGAACTCGGGGAAGTTGTTGGTGGAGTGCAGCGTCGTCAGCGCCGACTGCCACTGGTGGCGATAGACGAGGTCGTTCCAGTCCGGAATGATGTTGTTAACGGGGCAGCCGGTCTGGCAGAACGGAATGCCGCAGTCCATGCAGCGCGCGCCCTGCTTCGCCGCGGCGTCGTCGGCGAGCGTGAGCACGAATTCGCGAAAGTGGGTGAGCCGCTGCGGCACCGGCTCCGCCGGTTCGGCGATGCGGTCGAGCTCGAGGAATCCGGTGATCTTGCCCATGGCCGTGCTGCCCGCTGCGTGGAGGAGTGGTGGCTGAACGCGCGCCGGCGATTCAGCGCACCTGCGCCGCGATTTGCGCGCGCGGCGTGCCGCCGGCCTTCGCCGTCATGCGTCGCGCGTACATCTCGGTGAGCGCGCGCTGGTACTCGTCGGGAAACACCTTGACGAAGCGGCGTCGCGCGTTGTCCCAGTCGTCGAGCATCGACAGCGCCAGCGTCGAGCCGGTGAGCTGCAGGTGGCGTTCCACCAGCGCGCGCAGCAGAGGCTCGTCGGCGCTGTCACGATGTCGCAGGCGTCCCTTGCCGGCGGCGACGAGCGCCTCGTCCTCCTGCATCTGCTCCGCTTCCGCGAGCACCGGCGCGAGCTTGACCATGCTGGTGTTGCAGCGCTCGCGGAACGTGCCGTCGGCGTCGTGGACGTAGGCGACGCCGCCGGACATCCCGGCGGCAAAGTTGCGGCCGGTGATGCCGAGCACGACGACGGTGCCGCCGGTCATGTACTCGCAGCCATGGTCGCCGGTGCCTTCGACCACCGCACTGGCGCCCGAATTGCGCACGCAGAAGCGCTCGCCGGCGACGCCGCGGAAGTAGGCCTCGCCCTCGATCGCGCCGTACATCACGGTGTTGCCGACGACGATGTTCTCCTCCGGCTTCGCCGGACATTCCGGATCGGGATAGACGACGAGGCGGCCACCGGAAAGACCCTTGCCGACGTAGTCGTTGGCCGCGCCCTGGAGCTCGAGCGTCACGCCGCGGGCGAGGAACGCGCCGAAGCTCTGCCCGGCGGTGCCGGCGAAGGCGATGTGGATCGTGTCGTCGGGCAGCCCTTCATGGCCGAACTTGCGCGCGACCACGCCCGAGAGCATCGCGCCCACGGAGCGATGCGCATTGCGGATGGCGACGTCCAGCTTCACCTTCTGCCGGTCCTCGAGCGCCGGCGTGGCGAGCGCGATCAACTCGTGGTCGAGCGCGCGCGCAAGGCCATGGTCCTGCGCCTCGCACTGGTGGCGCGCGACGTCGGCCGGCATCGCCGGCTGGTGGAACACGCGCGAGAAGTCGAGGCCGCGCGCCTTCCAGTGGTCGATGCCCGCCCTCGTGTCGAGCAGGTCGGCGCGCCCGATCATCTCGTCCAGCCGGCGGAAGCCCAGCTTCGCCATGATCTCGCGCACTTCCTCGGCGACGAAGAAGAAATAATTGACGACATGCTCGGGCTGGCCGTCGAAGCGCGCGCGCAGCACCGGGTCCTGCGTGGCGATGCCGACCGGGCAGGTGTTGAGGTGGCACTTGCGCATCATGATGCAGCCTTCGACCACCAGCGGCGCGGTGGCGAAGCCGAATTCGTCGGCGCCGAGCAGCGCGCCGATGGCGACGTCGCGCCCCGTCTTCATCTGGCCGTCGACTTGCACGACGATGCGTCCGCGCAGGCGGTTGAGCACCAGCGTCTGCTGCGTCTCGGCGAGGCCCAACTCCCACGGCGTGCCCGCGTGCTTGATCGACGACACCGGCGACGCGCCGGTGCCGCCATCGTGTCCGGCGATCGTCACGTGATCGGCCTTGGCCTTGGCCACGCCCGCCGCCACCGTGCCGACACCGACCTCCGACACCAGCTTCACCGAGATCGACGCCTTCGGATTGGCGTTCTTCAGGTCGTGGATCAGCTGCGCGAGATCCTCGATCGAATAAATGTCGTGGTGCGGCGGCGGCGAGATGAGCCCCACGCCCGGCACCGAGTAACGCAGCATCGCGATGTATTCGGAGACCTTGTGGCCGGGGAGCTGGCCGCCTTCGCCGGGCTTCGCGCCTTGCGCCATCTTGATCTGCAGCTGGTCGGCCGACGCGAGGTAAGCCGCGGTCACGCCGAAACGGCCAGACGCCACCTGCTTGATCTTCGAGCGCAGGCTGTCGCCGGACTTGAGCGGGAAATCGTGAAACACGCGATCGGCGCCGATGAACGTGGCAAGCGTATCGCCGTCCTGCGCGGGACCGCGGCCGAGGCGCATCTCGGCGCGGTAGCGCGCCTCGTCCTCGCCGCCCTCGCCGGTATTGGACTTGCCGCCGATGCGGTTCATCGCCACGGCGAGCGTGGTGTGCGCCTCGGTGGAGATCGAGCCGAGGCTCATCGCCCCGGTGGCGAAGCGCCTGACGATCTCGCTCGCCGGCTCGACCTCGTCGAGCGGCACCGGCGTCACGCCGGCGGCGCGGAATTCGAACAGGCCGCGCAGCGTCTTCAGCTTGCGCCCCTGGTCGTCGATCAGCGCCGAGTACTCGCGGAACGTGCGCGCGCTGTTGGCGCGCGTCGCGTGCTGCAGCTTGGCGATCGATTCCGGCGTCCACATGTGCTCTTCGCCACGCGTGCGCACCTGGTATTCGCCGCCGGCGTCGAGCATCGTCGCCAGCAGCGGGTCGTCACCGAACGCGAGCTGGTGCAAGACTTCGGTTTCGCGCGCCACCTCGAACAGGCCGATGCCCTCGACGTTGCTGGCGGTGCCGGTGAAGTACTTGTCGACGAAAGCTCTCTGCAGCCCCACCGCCTCGAAGATCTGCGCGCCGCAATACGACTGGTAGGTGGAGATGCCCATCTTCGACATCACCTTGAGCAGCCCCTTGCCGATCGCCTTGACGTAGTGCTTGTGCGCATCCTTAGCGTCGAATCCCGGCAGCTCGGCCTGCATGTGGGCGAGCGTCTCGAGCGCGAGATACGGATGGATCGCCTCGGCGCCGTAGCCCGCGAGCAGCGCGAAGTGATGCACTTCGCGCGCGGTGCCCGTCTCGACCACGAGGCCGGTGCTGGTGCGCAGCCCCTTCTTGACGAGATGCTCGTGCACGGCGGCGGTGGCGAGCAGCGCCGGGATCGGCAACAGCTCGCGCGACACCGAGCGGTCGGAGAGGATGAGGATGTTGCGCCCGGTGCGGATCGCGTCCACCGCGTGCGCGCACAGCGACGCCAGCGCGGCTTCCATGCCGTTGGCGCCCCATGCCGCCGGATAGCAGATGTCGAGCTCCTCGGCGTGGAACGCGCCGCCGGAGAAGAGCTCGATGTGGCGCAGCTTCTCCATGCTGTCGGACGTCAGGATCGGCTGCTCGACCTCGAGGCGCAGCGGCGGATCGCCTTCGCGATTGACGTCGAGCAGGTTCGGCCGCGGCCCGATGAACGACGTGAGGCTCATCACCAGCGCTTCGCGGATAGGGTCGATCGGCGGGTTCGTCACCTGCGCGAACAGCTGCTTGAAATAATTGAAGAACACCTTCGGCCGGTTCGACAGCACCGGCAGCGCGGCGTCGTTGCCCATCGAGCCGATCGCCTCCTCGCTGTTGATCGCCATCGGCGCCATGATCACGCGGATGTCTTCCTGCGTGTAGCCGAACGCCTGCTGGCGGTCGATCAGCGCGACGTCGCTCGGCGTCGCCGGTGCCGGGTCGGGCATCGACTCCAGCACCAGCCTCGTATCGTTCACCCACTGCCGGTACGGCCGCGCCGTCGACAGCGTGCGCTTCAGCTCGGCGTCGTCGATCACGCGCCCGGCCTCGAGGTCGACGAGCAGCATCTTGCCGGGCTGCAGCCGCCACTTCTTGACGATCTTGCGCTCGGGAATGTCGAGCACGCCCACCTCGGACGCCATCACGATGAAGTCGTCGTCGGTGACGATGAAGCGCGCCGGCCGCAGGCCGTTGCGGTCGAGCGTCGCGCCGACGTGGCGGCCGTCGGTGAAGGCCATCGCCGCCGGTCCGTCCCACGGCTCCATCAGTGCCGCGTGGTACTCGTAGAACGCGCGGCGATCCTCGTCCATCTGCGTGTTGCCGGCCCACGCCTCGGGGATCATCATCATCATCGCGTGCGCCAGCGGGTAGCCCGCCATCACCAGGAGCTCGAGCGCGTTGTCGAAGGACGCCGAGTCGGACTGGCCCTCGTAGATCAGCGGGAACAGCTTGGTGAGGTCGTCGCCGAGGACGTCGGAGGCGATCTTGCCTTCGCGCGCGCGGATCCAGTTGAAGTTGCCGCGCAGCGTGTTGATCTCGCCGTTGTGGCAGGCGAAGCGAAACGGATGCGCGAGGTCCCACGTCGGGAACGTGTTGGTCGAGAAGCGCTGGTGCACCATCGCCAGCGCCGATACCATCGCCGGGTCGGCGAGGTCGGGGTAATACTCGCGCACCTGGTGCGCGAGCAGCATGCCCTTGTAGACGATCGTGCGCGTCGAGAACGACGGCTGGTAGAACTCCTTGCCGTGGCGCAGCGCGAGCGCCTGGATCGCGTGGCCGGCGCGCTTGCGGATCACGTAGAGCTTGCGCTCGAGCGCGGCCGCGTCCATGTCGCGCGCGCCGCGCGCGACGAACACCTGGCGGATCACTGGCTCGACTTCCTTGGTGCGCAGCGACAGCCCGGCATTGTTGGTCGGCACGTCGCGCCATCCGAGCAACACCTGCCCTTCGGCGGCGATCGCGCGCTCGATCTCCTGTTCGCACGCCATGCGCGACGCGGGCTCGCGCGGCAGGAACACCATGCCGACGCCATACTGGCCGGGCGACGGCAGCGTGATGCCGATCTTGCCGCATGCGCGGCGCAGGAACGCGTCGGGAAGCTGGATCAGGATGCCGGCGCCGTCGCCCTGCAACGGATCGGCGCCGGTGGCGCCGCGGTGCGTCAGGTTTTCGAGGATCGCCAGGCCTTGCGTGATGATCGCGTGCGACTTGCGGCCCTTGATGTGGGCGATGAAACCGAGGCCGCAGGCATCGTGCTCGTTGCGCGGGTCGTAAAGACCCTGCGCGGTGGGAGGCTGCGCCGACGTCGCGTGGGCCGTCGGCCAAGCGGCGCGGACGCCCGCTGCGCGCCCGCCGTCGTCCTTTCCTCGCTGATTCACGCCAGAATCCTTTCCAATCGCCTATTTCGCGCCATTTCGACCCCGCGCGCGCCGCGCGCGACAGGACCGGCGAAACCTGTGAATACTACCTCCCATGCTGCAATGCGGCAACAGAACGGCGGCGTTGGCGGGATCGCTGCGCGGCATGCAACAAGGGGGAGTGGAACCATCGATTCCCGACGGCGGCGCTTGCGCCCGCCGTCAACTTGGGCTTTAATCTGAACAATCGCAGCTATCTGTTTGTTGCAGCATCCAAAACCTTCGCGACAAAGCGGCATTTCAGGACAACATCATCAGGGATTTCCAACATGCCTAGACTGCACAATTCCGCCTGGCTTCGTCCGGCACTCGCACTTCTTGCGCTCGCCGGGCTGCTCGCGCTTTCCGCCTGTGGCGGCGGCAGCGGCGCGGTCCAGGCACCGGGCAACGTGCAGACGCCGCCGACGGCGGTGACGGTGATTCCGCCGCAGCAGACGATCTACCCGGGAACCCCGTCCAGCTTCACGATCTCGGGCGGCGTGCCGCCCTACCAGGCGTTCTCCAGCAACAGTGCGATCCTGCCCGTGGCGCAGAACGTCGGCGGCAGCCAAGTGGTCCTTCTCGCCAATTCGGTCAGCGCCGCAACCACCGTGACCGTGACGATCCAGGACGCCGCAGGGCAAACCGCCGCGGCGACCGTGCAGGTGTCGCCGGCCGTGTTGTTCCCGAACGGCCTCACGATCACCGCGAGCCAGGGCACCTGCGGCAGCGGTGCCATCTGTACCGGCGAGACCGGCACCGCGCGCGTGCAGGGCACCGGCATTGCCGGCGCCGCGCTCGCCGGGCGCCAGATCCGCTTCGACGTCGTCTACGGCGCGTTCGGCATCCTCAGCACCAATCCGGCCGCGCCGCTGGTGCAGACGCTGACCGTCACCACCGACAACGAGGGCGTTGCCCAGGTGGGCATCCAGGCACTGGTCGACGTGACGACGCAGCCGGCGCAGCTGCGCGCGACCGACGTCGCGACGGGCCAGGCGCTGATCGGCAACTTCACGATCGTGCGCAACCAGGACGGCTCGCAGCTCATCACCGTGATTCCCGACACCGCGACGATCACGGGCGGCACGCCACCCGCGTGCTCGTCGGGGGCCGTCGTCGACTACCGGATCTACGGCGGCACGCCGCCGTATCGCGTGACGTCGTCGTTCCCGGGCGCGGTCAGCATCCTCAACTCGACGGTCGCGGCCAGCGGCGGCTTCTTCGAGATCCGCACCAACGGCACCTGCGTCAACCCGCTGACGTTCTCGATCCTCGACTCCGCCGGCAAGCAAACGACGGCGACGCTGATCAATACCCCGGCGGCCGGCAGCACGGGCGGCGGCGGCACTGGCCAAGGCACGCTGCTCGTCAATCCGACCACTCTCGGTAGCGACACCACGGCTTGCACAGGGGCGTCGTTCACGGTGCAGATTAGTGGTGGCGTGCCGCCCTACAACATCTCGCAGACCTCGCCGGCTTCGCCGCTTGCGAATTTCCCGAACACGCTCGCGACAGCTGGCACGGTGACGTTCAGCAACCTCTCCGGCAGTTCCGGCGTCGTCACGACCTATACGTTCTCGGTGACCGACGCGGGCTCATTCAGTCCGCCGAACATGGCGACGGTTACGATCACCTGTCTCGGGCCGTAACAAGTACTTTCCACAAAAACGGGAACGCAGCGCGTTCCCGTTTTTGTTTGGGCGCCCGCCGTTGGGCCGGCGCTAGGCGATGACCTCGCGCAGCACCTCGCTCGTGACGTCCCCGCGCAGGCGTGCATGGCCGAGCTTCGACAAAACGACGAAACGAATCGCGGCGCCTTCGACCTTCTTGTCGCGCTGCATCAGGCTCATCCAGCGCGCGAAATCCATGCGCGGGGGCGCGACCGGCAAGCCCAGCCGCGCGAGCAGCGCCGCGATGCGCGCGACGTCGGCGGCGGCGAGACCGTCGGTGCGCGCGGACAGCCTGGCCGCCAGCACCATGCCGGCGGCGACGGCCTCGCCATGCAGCCATTCGCCATATCCCGTGCCGGTCTCGATCGCGTGGCCGAAGGTGTGGCCGAAGTTGAGATGCGCGCGCTCGCCGGTCTCCCGCTCGTCGCGCGCCACGACGCCCGCCTTGATGCGGCAGCAGACGTCGATGGCCTCGGCGAGCGCCGCGGGGTCGCGCGCGGCGAGGGCTTCGACGTGCGCCTCGAGCCATGCGAAGAACTCGGCGTCACCGATCGCGCCGTACTTGGCCACCTCGGCGAGGCCGGAACGGTATTCGCGGTCGGGCAGCGTCGCCAGCACGTCGGTGTCGATCAGCACGGCCTCCGGCTGCCAGAACGCGCCGATCATGTTCTTGCCGAGCGGGTGGTTGACGGCCGTCTTGCCGCCGACCGACGAATCGACCTGGGCGAGCAGCGTCGTCGGCACCTGCACGTAGGGCATCCCGCGCTGGTAGATCGCGGCCGCGAACCCGGCGATGTCGCCGATCACGCCGCCGCCCAGCGCGATCAGAAGCGAGCGGCGCTCGGCGCGGCACTCGAGGAGGCGCGTCAGGATGTCGGCGAGCGTCGCCCAGTTCTTGTGCGCCTCGCCGTCGGGCACCAGCACCACGTCGACGGCGAGCCCGCGCGCGACGAGCGATTGGCGCAGCGGCGCGAGCCAGTGCGCCGCCACCGTGGCGTTGGTGACGATCACCGAGTGACGCGTCGCCGCGGTCGCGAGCAGCGTGCCGGCGTCGGCGAGCACGCCGCTGCCGATGTGGATCGGATAGGCGCGCTCGCCCAGCGCGACGATCTGTGTGCGCCGGGCGGCGTCAGGCATGCTGCGCGTCCGAGTCGAGCATCTTCACGTAGCGCAGCACGTTCTCGCGCACCGCATCGACCACGTGGTCGGCCACCTCGCGATACAGCGCGTCGCGCTGCGTATACAGCTCTTCCAGTCGCGCGCGCGGATCGCCGATCTGCAGCAGCGGCCGGTGCCGCGCATGGCGCACGCGGTCGAACAGCAGCGCGGGCTCGACATGCAGGTAGAGCACCGTGCCGTTGGCCTTGAGTTGCGCGCGGTTCTCCGCCCGCAGCACGACGCCGCCGCCGGTGGACAGCACGACATTGTCGAGCAGCGCGAGCTCGGCCAGCGTCTGCATCTCGCGCTCGCGGAACGCCGCCTCGCCCTCGATCTCGAAGATCGTCGGGATCGGCGCGCCGGTGCGAGCCTCCAGCTCGTGGTCGCAGTCGACGAAGCGCTTGCCGAGGCGGCGCGCGAGCTGGCGGCCGAGCGTCGACTTGCCGGCGCCGGGGAGACCGACGAGATAGAGGTTGCCGCGATGCAGGGTCACGCGGCGATTGTAGCCGACCACCCCAAGCGAAACGCCCCTCGACCGAGGGGCGTTTGCGCGACGCGCGGCCCTGCGCTCAGCGCACTGCGTTGACCGTTTCCTTGATGATGCGCGGCGTGAGGAAGATCAGGAGCTCGGTCTTCGCGCTCGACCGGTCGGTGGTCTTGAACAGGTACCCGAACAGCGGGATGTCGCCGAGGAACGGCACCTTGGTGGTGTTGTTGTTGATCGTTTCCTCGTAGATGCCGCCGATCACCGCGGTGTCGCCGTTGTTGACGGCGATCTGGGTGGTCACGTTCTTGGTGTCGATCGCCGGGTACTGGCTGCCCTGGATGACGATCGTCTGGCCGATCGCGTCCTTGCGCACCTCGACCGTCATGATCACGCGGTTGTCCGGCGTGATCTGCGGCGTCACGTCGAGCGACAGCACCGCCTTCTTGAACTGCACGGTCGGCACCGAGTTGTTGGTGCCCTGGATGATGTACGGAATGTCCGTGCCCTGCTCGATGTGCGCCTTGGTGTTGTCGAACGCCACCACGCGCGGGCTGGAGATGATCTTGCCGCGGTTGTCGGCTTCGAGCGCCGAGAGCTCGAGGTTGATGAGGTTGCCGCTGCCGAGGTTGATCAGCGTCAGCGCCAGCTGTCCGGCGGCGCCGGACACCGGCAGGTTGACGTTGAGCGCGCCCGGATCGGAGTAGCCCGGGTAGCCGGCGGGTGCCGTGGTCGGCGACGCGATCTCGAACGGCGTCGGCGTCGTCGTCGTGCGCACCAGCCGGTCGCCCTGCGTCTGCACCGCCGGCGGCGTGGACAGGCTGCCGGTGGAGCCGACCGAGTAGCGGCCGTTGGCGAACGTGAAGCCGGTCTGCTGGCCGAAGCGCACGCCGAGCTGGCGGCTGAACGTGTCGCTGGCGACGACGATGCGCGCCTCGATCAGCACCTGGCGCACCGACACGTCGACCTGGCGGATGATCCGGCGCACTTCCTCGAGACGCGACGGGATGTCCTGCACGAACAGGATGTTCGAGCGCGGGTCGAGCGTCGCCGTGCCGCGCTTCGACAGGATGCTGCCGCCGCCGCCGGGGCCGCTCGCGCCGCCGACCTTGTTCGACACCAGCGCCAGGATGTCGGCGGCCTTGGCGTAGTTGAGCTGGAACATCTCGGTCTGCAACGGCTCGAGATCGCCGATCTGCTGCGCCGCCTCGAGCTGCTGCTTCTCCTTGAGCGCGAGCTCCTCGCGCGGCGCGATGAGCACGACATTGCCGTTCTTGCGCATGTCGAGGCCCTTCGTCTGCAGGATGATGTCGAGCGCCTGGTCCCAGGGGATGTCCTTCAGGCGCAGCGTCAGGCTGCCGCCCACGGTGTCGCTGGTGATGATGTTGAGGCCGGTGAAGTCGGCGATCACCTGCAGCACCGCGCGCACTTCGACGTTCTGGAAGTTGAGCGACAGGCGCTCACCCTTGTAGCCGCCGCGCGAGCCCTGCGTCAGCTTGTTGGGATCCTCCTGCACCGGCTTCACTTCGAGGATGAACTTGTTGTCCGCCTGGTAGGCCGAGTGCTCCCACAGGCCCTTGGGCTCGATCACCATCCGCGTGTTGGCGCCCTGCGCGAACGTGTCGACCGAGACCACCGGCGTGCCGAAATCCTGCACGTCGAGGCGGCGCTGCAGGTTCTGCGGCAGCGAGGTCTTGATGAAATCGACGATCAGCGCGCGGCCCTGCTGGCGGATGTCGATGCCGGTCGAGTTGTCGGACAGGTCGACCACGATGCGGCCTTCGCCGTTGCGTCCGCGGCGGAAATCGATGTCGCGCAGCGAATGCTCGATGTCACCGGCACGCGCCTCGGCGAAGCGCTGCACCTGCTGCTGCGTCGGCGCCAGCTGCTCGCTCTGGTCGAACAGCGTGACCAGCACGCTGTTGCCTTCCACCACGGTCTCGAAGGTCTGCGGCTTGTTGAGGTTGAACACCACGCGCGTGCGGCCGTTGGCGTTGATCAGGTTGAGGCTGTGCAGCGCCGAGTCCTCGATCGCGCGCTGCGACGTGCCGAGATTGTTGCTGGTGTCGAGGAAGTCGAGCGCGATGCGCGGCGGGCTGGCGATGGCGAAGCCTGCCGGCGGGTTGGCGGGCGGCGACTTCAGCGTGAACTTGACGATGGTGCGCCCGGACGTGCCCTTCGACACCGCGACGCTGTCGATGCTGTTCGACTGCGCGGCCGCCGCCCCGGCGAATGCCAGCGCGCACGCCGCGAAGAAGGCGGCGACGACCGCCGCCGCGCGGCGGCCAGATACCGCCCCGCGCGCCTGCGGGTTGTCGTCAATGGTTGCGATCATCGTCTGCTCCCTTGCGTTCTTGTGTCCGCCGTCTGCTGCAGTTGCAGCGCGCTCGTGCGCTCGGTCCAGTCGCCGGACCCGTCCTGCACGAGCTCCTTCATCTTGATTTCGCTCTCGGTGATGTCGGTGACGACGCCGAAGTTCTGGCCGAGATAATTGCCCGCCCTGACCTGGTAGATGTCCTTCTCGGGGGTCTTCACCAATGCGTACATCTGCTTGTTGCGCGCCAGCGTGCCGACCATCGACAGCGACTCGAGCGGGAACGATTCCAGCGGCTCGCGGCGGCGGTTGAGGTCGGGCGCGAGCTTGCTGTCGCCCTTGACCGGCTGGATCTTGCGCGGCTTGAACGGGTCGGGAAGGTCGAACGCGTTGTACGCGAACGGCTCGTAGGGCTTGAGCTGCGGCAGCGGATCGAGCCGCCCGCGCACGCCCTTCCCCTGTTCCGCCATCCAGGCGCGCAGATCCTGGTTGTCCCCGCCGCAGCCGGCCAGAAGCGCGGCCGCTGCGAGCACGAGCGCGATTCGCGGTCTCATTTCTTCTTGCCCTTTTCCTGCTTGGCGAGCGCGCGCTGGCGCGCGATCTCGTCCTCGTCGAGGTAGCGGAACGTCTTGGCCACGGCCTCCATGCGAAGCTGGCCCTTGTCGTTGTTGATCGACACGTCGTTGAGCGTGACGATGCGCGGCAGCTGCGCGACGTCGCTGGCGAACGCGCCCATGTCGTGGTAGTTGCCGGTGATGCGGATGTTGATCGGCAGCTCGGCGTAGAAGTCCATCATCTTTTCCTGCGGCGCCGGGCGGAACAGCTCGAACACCAGGCCGCGGCCGAGGCCCGCCTGGTTGATGTCGGTCAGGAGCGCGTCGATCTCGGAGCGGTTGGGCAGCTGCTTCACCAGCGCGCCGAACGACTGCTCGACGTCCTTCAGCTGCGCCACGTAGAGGTCGTAGTTGACGGCCTTCGCCTTCTTCGCCGTGTACTCGTCGCGCAGCTTCGCCTCCTGCTGGCGCGCCGACTCGAGCGTGTCGTACTGGTCCTTCCAGTCGAACAGAGCGCCCACCGCGAGGATCGCGATGAACAGCACGCCCAGCATCAGCAGCTTCGGCAATAGCGGCCAGTTGCCGATCTCGCGGAAGTTGAGATTGCGGAAATCGTCGAAGCTCATGATTCCCTCCCGAATCGAGCTTCGCCGGCCGCCCCGTCAAGGGGCAAAGCACCCTGGAATCGCGCTTCGGCGCTCATGCCTTGCCTCCCCGCGCGGAGGGCATCTTCGGCGCGTTCTGCATGCTCGGGGTCTCGCGCTTGACTTCGAAATTGAGGGTGAACTCGTTGACCTTCTGGTCGGATGCGCGGTTGTTGGCGCCGGGCAGCGGCACCAGCTGCGTCTGCACGAGCTCGGGCTTGGTGATCCACGGCGAGCCCTCGATGTTGCGCATCAGCGTCGACACGCGCGCGTTGGACTGCGCGTAGCCGATGATCTGCACCTTGGTGCCGTTCTCGCGGATCGAGCGCAGGTAGATGCCGTCGGGCAGGTCGCGCACCATCTGGTCGAGCAGGTGCACGGCCTCGTTGCGATTCGACTGCAGGTTCTCCACCACCTGCTTGCGCGCCAGCACCTGCTGGATCTGGTCGCGCAGCTTGTCGATCTCCTTGATCTGGTCGTCGAGCTTGGTGATCTCGGTGCGCAAGAGCTTGTTGCGGGTGTTCTGGCGGTCGATCTGCGTCGCCAGCACGAGGTGGACGAGTCCCACCACCGCGACCGCGGCGATCGACAGCAGCACCGCGAGCGACACGAACTGGCGCTTGCGCGCCAGGCGCTTCTGCGCGCGGTGCGGGAGGAGGTTGATGCGGACGGAAGTGCTCATGCGGCGGCCTCTCGACGCGGTGCCGGGCTATTCGAAGCTGCGCAACGCGAGACCCGTTGCGATCGTCAGGAGCGGCGCGTCCTGGGCAAGCTGGCGGGGACGGATGCGGTCGGCGACCTGCATCGATGCGAACGGATTGCCGACCACCGTGGCGACGCTGGCGCGCTTGGCGACGAGCTCGTCGAGGCCGGGCAGCAGCGCGCAGCCGCCAGCCAGCACGATCTGGTCGACCTGGTTGTGCGTGGTGGACGTGAAGAAGAACTGCAGCGCGCGGGTGATCTCGAGGGCCAGCGTTTCCATGAACGGCTGCAGCACGTCGTTGTCGTAGTTCTCCGGCAGGCCCTGGTTCTTCTTCGCCGCCTCGGCTTCCTCCGGCGACAGGTTGAAGGCGCGCTGGATATCGAGCGTCAGCTGGTTGCCGCCGAACGCCTGGTCACGCGAGAACAGGAACTGGTTGTTGCGCAGGACGTAGAAATGGGTGACGTGGGCGCCGATGTCGACGAAGGCGACGTTCTGGTCGCGGCCATTGGCCGGCAGCGACGGCGCGATCATGCCGAACGCCTCCTGCGTCGCGTACGACTCCACGTCCATCACCGCCGGGCGCAGGCCCGCGGCCTCGGCGATCGCCACGCGGTCCTCGACCTTCTCCTTGCGCGACGCCGCGATCAGCACCTCGACCTCGTCGGGGTTGTTCGGCGCGGGGCCGAGGATCTGGAAATCGAGGTTGACTTCGTCCAGCGCGAAAGGGATATATTGATTGGCTTCCGCCTCGACGGTGAGCTCGAGCTCCTCTTCCTTCTGGCCGGCGGACACGATGATTTTCTTGGTGATCACCATGGCCGCGGGCAATGCCAGCGCGACGTGCTTGTTGCGGCTGCCGAGGCGCTTGAAGCCGCGGCGCAGCACGTCCGCCACCTGGTCGAGGTTGCCGATGTTGCCGTCCTGGACAAGATCTTTGGAAAGCGGCTCGATCGCGTACCGCTCGAGCCGGTAGGTGCCCTTGCCCGCTTCGGAGAGCTCGACCATCTTGATCGACGTCGATGCAATATCGACCCCGATGAGGTTCGGAGACTTCGTTTTGAAGAACTCGAGCGTCGAAGAAACCTT
>DATBOK010000001.1:0-18219 GCA_036553845.1 Casimicrobiaceae bacterium | reverse complement strand
CCGGGGCTGGCGATCCTGGTCACGGTGCTGGCGTTCAACCTGATGGGCGACGGCCTGCGCGACGCGCTGGACCCGAAGCTCAGGCGCTGACGGCGAAGCGATGGCGCTGCTCGAAATCGAGGACCTCCGCGTCGACTTCGGACGACTCGACGCGCCGCTGGTCGCCGTCGACGGCCTCGACCTCGCGCTGGAGGCGGGCGAGACGCTCGGCCTCGTGGGCGAATCGGGCTCCGGCAAGAGCGTCACCGCGCTGGCGATCATGGGCCTCGTCGAGTTCCCCGGCCGCGCGTCGGCGCGGCGGCTCGCGTTCGACGGCCGCGATCTCGCCACGCTCACGCCGGCGGCGAGGCGCGCGATCGTCGGCAAGGACATCGCCATGATCTTCCAGGATCCGCTCGCCGCGCTCGACCCGTGCTACACGGTGGCGTTCCAGATCGGCGAAGCCCTGCGCGTGCACGGCACGCCCGACGAGCGCGCCAGCGCCGGCGTGCGGCGCGCACGCGCGCTCGAGCTCCTGCGCCAGGTCGAGGTGGCCGATGCGCAGGCGCGGCTCGACGCGTGGCCGCACCAGCTTTCGGGCGGCATGGCGCAGCGCGTGATGATCGCGATCGCCATTGCCTGCAACCCGCGACTCCTGATCGCCGACGAGCCCACCACCGCGCTCGACGTCACCGTGCAGGCGCAGGTGCTCGAGTTGCTGGCGCGCCTCACGCGCGAGCGCGGGATGGCGATGCTTCTCATCAGCCACGATCTCGCCGTCGTCGCCCAGAGCGTCGAGCGCGTGGCGGTGCTGTATGCCGGCCAGGTGATGGAGGAGGGTCGCGTGCCGGCGATTTTCGACACGCCGCGCCACCCGTACTCGCGCGCGCTCATCGACGCGCTGCCCGAGCACAACGTCGGTCGAGCGCGGTTGGCGGCGCTGCCCGGTGTGGTGCCCGCCGCGGATGCGCGACCGCAGGCCTGCCTCTTCGCGCCGCGCTGCCCGCAGGCGCAGGCGCGCTGCCACGCGGCGCGCCCGGAGGTCGAGCGCCGCGGTTCGACGGCGTGGCGCTGCTTCTATCCGCTTGCCGCGCAGGGCGCCGCGGCGACGCGCGAGGCCGGCTCGTGAGCGTGCTCCTCGAGGCGCGCGAGCTCGCCCGGCATTACGCGGTGCGCCGCGGCTTCGGCCGCGCGCCGGCCATCGTGCGCGCGCTCGACGGCGTCTCGTTCACGCTGGCGGCGGGCACGACGCTCGCGGTCGTCGGCGAATCGGGCTGCGGCAAGTCGACGCTGGCGCGGCAGGTGACCATGGTCGAGGCGCCGACCGCGGGCGCGCTCCTCGTCGACGGCATCGACGTCGCACACGCCGACGTCGCGGCGCGCCGGGCGCTGCGGCCGCGCGTGCAGATGGTGTTCCAGAATCCCTACGCCTCGCTCAACCCGCGCAAGAGCATCGGCGCGATCCTCGGCGAGCCGCTCGCGATCCACCGCGCGCTTTCCGCGCGCGCGCGGCGCGACGCGGCGCGCGCCGCGCTGGCGCGGGTGGGCCTGCATGCCGGTGCCGTCGACCGCTATCCGCACATGTTCTCGGGCGGCCAGCGCCAGCGCATCGCGATCGCGCGCGCACTGATCCTCGATCCTGCGCTGGTGGTCGCGGACGAGCCGGTGTCGGCGCTCGACGTGTCGATCCAGGCGCAGGTGCTGAACCTGCTGATGGACCTGCAACAGGCGAGCGGCGTCGCCTACCTGTTCATCACGCACAACCTGCAGGTGGTGCGACATATCGCCGACGACGTCGCCGTCATGTATTTCGGCCGCATCGTCGAGCGCGGCACGCGCCGCGCGCTGTTCGCCGCACCGGCGCATCCGTATACGCGGGCGCTGCTCGCGAGCACGCCGTCGCTGCGCTCACGCCGGCCGCAGGCGGCAGCGCGCGGCGAGCCGCCTTCGCCCTTCGCCCCGCCTGCCGGCTGCGCATTTCACCGGCGTTGCCCGTTCGCGATCGAGCGCTGCCGCGTCGAGAATCCGGTGCTGCGCCGCGTCGGCGCGGCCGATGTCGCCTGCCATCGCGCCGAAGTGCTGCCGCCCGCGACCTGAGGCCGCGGCCGCACTTGCTGCTGGCGGAGGCCTGCCGCCGCGGCCTGCGCCGGGCCGGGTTTGACCGCGACGCGGCGATTCGCCATCATCGTGCGATCGCTCGCGCCCCGCGGCGCGGCTCTCGACCCCTTCCGTGCCGGCTTTCATCTTTCGCCGCATCCTGCAGTCGCTCGCCGTGCTGGCGACCGTCGCCTTCATCGCCTTCGCGCTGTTCAACTTCACCGGCGATCCGGTCGTGTTCATGGTCGGCCAGGACGCGACGCAGGCGGAAAAGGCGCAATTGCGCCGCGACCTCGGCCTCGACCGCCCGTTTGTCGTGCAATTCGCACGTTTCATGTCCCATGCGGTCCAAGGGGACTTCGGGCGCTCGTTGCGCCAAGGACGCTCCGTCGCGGAACTCTTGAAGGAACGGCTGCCTGCCACCGTCGAACTCGCGGTCACCGCCGCGCTGCTCGCGCTCGCGGTGGGCATTCCGCTCGGCATCTATACGGCACTGCATCGCGACAGCCCGCTGGCGCACGCCGTAATGGCGCTGTCGCTCGTCGGCGTCAGCCTGCCGACGTTCCTCATCGGCATCGTGTTGATCCTGGTGTTCGCCGTGCGGCTCCATTGGCTGCCGTCGTTCGGTCGAGGTGACACGGTGGCGCTGGGATGGTGGACCACCGGCCTCCTCACCGCGAGCGGCCGCCGCGCGCTGGTGCTGCCGGCCATCACGCTGTCGCTGTTCCAGATGACGCTGGTGATGCGCCTCGTGCGCGCGGAGATGATCGAGGTGCTGAAGAGCGACTTCATCCGCTTTGCGCGTGCCCGCGGGCTCACCGAGCGCGCGATCCATTTTCGCCACGCGCTGCGCAACACGCTGGTGCCGGTGATCACGATCACGGGCCTCCAGCTCGGCGCGATCATCGCCTTCGCGATCATCACCGAGACCGTGTTCCAGTGGCCGGGCATGGGCCTCCTGTTCATCCAGGCGGTCAATTTCGCCGACGTCCCGGTGATGGCGGCATACCTGTGCCTGATCGCGCTGGTGTTCGTCGCCATCAACCTCGTCGTCGACCTCCTCTACTACGCCGTCGATCCCCGGCTGCGCATCGATCGCAACGCCCTCCCCACGACATGAGCCCATCCGCATCGCCCGTCGAGCACATCCGCCAGTGGCAGCACGAGTACACGGCATTTCGCCGCGACCTCCACGCGCATCCCGAGCTCGGCTTCGAGGAGCACCGTACCGCCGGGGCAGTTGCGGCGGCGCTCGCGCGCCTGGGGATCGACCACGCGACGGGCATTGGCCGCACCGGCATCGTCGCCGCGATTCCCGGGGCGTCGACGGCCAGCGGGCGCACGATCGGGCTGCGCGCCGACATGGACGCGCTGCCGATGATCGAGGAAAACACGTTCGCCCATCGCTCGACGATCGAGGGCCGCATGCATGGCTGCGGCCACGACGGGCACACGACGATGCTGCTGGCCGCCGCGCGCTACCTCGCGGCGACGCGCCGCTTCGACGGCACCGCGTACCTGATCTTCCAGCCAGGCGAGGAGGGCTACGCCGGCGGCAAGGCGATGATCGACGACGGCCTGTTCGAGCGCTACCCGGCCGACGCCGTCTACGCGCTGCACAACTGGCCCGGCCTCGCAGCCGGCACGATCGCCGTGCGCCCGGGCCCGATGATGGCGGCGGCCGATCGCGTCGAGATCCACGTCGCTGGCCGCGGCGGCCATGGCGCGCACCCCGACCTCACGATCGATCCGGTGCTGGTGGCGGCGCACATCATCACCGCGGCGCAGTCGATCGTGTCGCGCAATGTCGATCCCGTGGACACGGCGGTGGTGAGCCTGTGCTCGATGCAGGCCGGGCATCCCGGAGCAATGAGCGTGGTGCCGCGCGAAGCGCACCTCGTCGGCACGGTGCGCACGTTCCACACGTCCACCCAGGACATGATCGAGAAGCGCCTCACCGATCTCGCGCATTCGATCGCGGCCGCGTTCGGCGCCACGGCGCGCGTCGTCTACCAGCGCATCTATCCGGCGACCGTCAACACCGACGCCGAGGCGATCTTCGCCGCCAACGTCGCGGCGTCGGTCGTGGGCGAAGCCAACGTCGTGCGCGACCTCCCGCCGTCGATGGGCTCCGAGGACTTCTCGTTCATGCTGCAGCGGCGCCCCGGCGCCTACGCGCGCCTCGGCCAGGGCGGCGACGGCGACGGCCACGGGTGCTTCCTGCACAACACGCGTTACGACTTCAACGACGGCGTGATCGCCGTGGGCGCCGGTTACCTCGCCGCGCTCGCCGAACGCGCGATGCCGCTCGACCCTCGATGAGCGCTGCCGCCGCGCATTTCCCGCGCAGCTACAGCGAGGCGCGCGAGCGCTTCCTGGGCGCGGCGCACGCGCGCCGTTGCCGCGTGGCATCGCACGTGCATCCGTCGGCGCAGGGGCCCGACGGCGGCGAGCTCGCCATCGACGTGGCGTCCGCAGGCGACCGGGCCGCCGCCGCCGCGCTCGTCGTGTCGTGCGGTACGCACGGCGTCGAAGGTTACGCCGGTTCCGGCGTGGAGGCCGCGTGGCTCGCCGACGACGCGTTCGCACGCGCGATCGACCGTGGCGACGTGCGCATCGTGCTCGTGCACGCCGTCAATCCCTGGGGTTTTGCGCACGACGCGCGCACCGACGAGGGCAACGTCGACGTCAATCGCAACTTCCGCGACTTCGCGCGTCCGCAGGCGCGCAACGAGGGCTATGCCGAGCTGCATCCGCTGCTGGTGCCGGCGGTATGGCCGCCGCGCTGGATCGATGAGGCGAAGCTCGCGCTGGCGGTGCTGCAGCACGGCCGGCGCGCGTTGCAGGACGCGATCACCCGCGGCCAATGCGAGTTCGCCGACGGCCTTTTCTACGGCGGCCGCGCGCCATGCTGGAGCCGGCGGCAGCTGGAGGCCGTGTTCGCCACCGAAGGCACGCCGTGCCGCGTGCTGGCATGGATCGACCTGCATACAGGACTCGGCCGCTGCGGCACGCTGGTGCCCATCTGCAACGACCGCGACGATCCTGCGGCCCTTGCCCGTGCGCGGCGCTATTTCGGCGCGGACGTGCAGTCGATGTACGCGGGCGATGCCGCGTCGAGCGAAGTCGTCGGCGCCAATTACGCCGCTCTCGACGCCGCCGCGGCGACCGTGCGCGCCAGCGTCACGCTGGAGCTCGGCACGCGCGCGCCGCGGGTGGTGCTCGACGCGCTGCGCGCGCGGCAATGGCTGGCCAACCATCCGGACGCCGCGCCGGCACGCGCCGGCGCGATCCGCGGGTGCGTGCGTGATGCGTTCTACGTCGACGCCGACGCCTGGAAGGACGGTGCCTACGCCGCGGTGCGCGCGGTCATCGACCGTGCGCTCGGCGGCCTGCGGCGCGATGCGGAGATCCTGCAATGACCCCGCCGGTCGGAGCGATTGCCCGCGCGCCTTCGGACGGGTTCCTGCGCACGCTGTGGCAAGGCGAGGTGGCGCACGCGTTGCGCCGTTCGCGCGTGGCGGGCATTGCCGCCATCGTGCTGGCGGCAATGCTCGCCGCGGCGCTGTTCGCGCCGCTCGTGGCGCCGCACGACCCTTTCGACCTCGCGAGCCTCGATCTCGGCAACGCGCTGCTGCCACCCGCATGGCTGGAGGGGGGTCGGGCCACCTTCGGGCTCGGTACCGACGACCAGGGGCGCGACCTGTGGTCGGCCATCCTGTACGGCGCGCGAACCTCGCTCGGCGTCGGCCTGGCGTCGGTCGCGCTGGCAGTCGTGCTGGGCGTGTCGCTCGGGCTCGTCGCCGGCTATGCCGGCGGCCGCGTCGACGCGTTCATCATGCGTGTCGCCGACGTGCAGCTCTCGTTCCCGGCGATCCTGATCGCGCTGCTGATCGACGGCGTGGCGCGCGCCGCGCTGCCGCCGACGGTGCACGAGCATGCGGCGCTGGTGGTGCTGGTGGCGGCGATCGCCGCGGCGAACTGGGTGCAGTATGCCCGCAGCGTGCGCAGCAGCACGCTCGTCGAGAAGCAGCGGGAATACGTGCAGGCGGCGCGTGTTATCGGCATTGCACCCCTCGCGATCATGCGCCGGCACCTGCTGCCCAACGTTCTGGGGCCGGTGGTGGTGCTGGCGACGATCAACGTCGCCACCGCGATCGTGACCGAGGCCACGCTGTCGTTCCTCGGTGTCGGCGTGCCGGTGACCCAGCCGTCGCTGGGCTCCCTGATCCGCATTGGCAACGATTTTTTGTTTTCCGGCGAGTGGTGGATTACGATCTTCCCCGGGGCGGCGCTCGTGATCATGGTCCTGGCGATCAACCTCGTCGGCGATGCGCTGCGTGATGCGCTCGACCCGCGACTGAAGTGAAGAGAGCCGGGCGCGACATGCGGCTTGCCGTCCCCAACCAAGCGAGGTGCTACATGAATGTGAAACGTGCAATGCTGGTCGTGCCGCTGGCGCTCGCCGCGGCCGGATGCCAGACCTGGGGCCCGACCTGGAGCGAAGTGTCGGGCGACCGCTACTACAACCGCGCCATTGCGCTGCGCCAGCCGGCGGTGATCCAGAAGATCGACGGCAACAGCTCGTTCGCGTCGCGCCCGATCAAGCTCGAGCCCGGCACGCACGTGATCGAGATCTCCGGCGTCGCCCCGCGGCCCGCGGCCGGCGGCGCGATGCTGAAGACGATCACCGTCGATGTCGCGCCGTGCAAGATCTACTACATCAACGCGCAGTACGCGCAATCGGTCGATATCGACTACACACCGGTGATCGACTACGTGGACACCGTCCCCGGCTGCAAGGCCACGGGCTGACGCGCGCGGTCGGGGCGTGAAGGACGAGCGGGGCGCGGCGCGGCGCGCGGCAGCGCGCGACGCGGCGCCGGCGCTCGCCGTGCGCGGGCTCACGGTCACGTTCGCCACGCGCCGCGGCACCCTCACCGCCGTCGACGACGTCGCATTCGAGATTGCCAGCGGCGAGGTCCTGGGACTCGTCGGCGAATCGGGCGCCGGCAAGTCGCTGACCGGCGCGGCGATCCTCGGGCTGGTCGATCCGCCGGGACGCGCCGCGGGTGAGGTATGGCTCGACGGGCGGCGCATCGACGCGCTCGATCGCGAGGCGCTGCGCCGGGTACGCGGGCGCGAAGTCGGCGCGATCTTCCAGGATCCGCTGACCGCGCTCGATCCGCTGTTCAGCATCGGCGACCAGATCGCGGAAACCCTGCGCACCCATTTCCGGCTCTCGCCGGCCGAGGCCCGCCGCGACGCCATCGCGCTCCTCGAGGACGTCGGCATACCGGGCGCCGCCGCGCGCTACGGCCAGTTTCCGCACCAATTCTCCGGCGGCATGCGTCAGCGGGTCGTCATCGCACTCGCGCTGGCCGGCGAGCCGTCGCTGCTGATCGCCGACGAGCCGACCACCGCGCTCGACGTGTCGATCCAGGCGCAGATCGTGACGCTGCTGGCGCGGCTCGCGCGCGAACGCGGCATGGCGATCCTGCTCGTCACCCACGACATGGGCGTGATCGCGAGCATCGCCGACCGCATCGCGGTCATGTACGCCGGCCGCATCGTCGAGAGCGGACGCGTCGCCGACGTGATCGAGCGCCCGCGGCACCCGTACACGGCGGGCCTGATGGCATCGATCCCCTCGATCGCCGACACGCGTGCGCGCCTGGCGCAGATCGATGGCGCCATGCCGCGGCTCACGTCGATTCCCGCCGGGTGCGCCTTCCATCCGCGCTGCACGGTGGCGCTGGAGCGCTGCACGCGCGAGCGGCCGGCACTGATCGCCGATGCCGCCGGCGCGAGCGCCTGCTGGCGGGTGAACGCCGGGTGACGACGGGCGCCGCCGCGGCACCACCGGCGGAGGACGATGCCGCCGTCGAGCCGGCGCTCGTCCATGTACGGGGTGTGCACAAAGCCTTCGACGTGTCGCCGCCATGGCTCGACCGCGTCGTCACGCGCGCGCCGCGGCGCGTGCTGCGCGCGGTCGACGGCGTCGATTTCGAGGTGCGCCGCGGTGAAACGGTGGCGCTGGTCGGCGAGTCGGGCTGCGGCAAGTCGACGCTCGCGAGGATCGTCGTCGGCCTCATGTCGCCCACGCATGGGGGTGTCGCCTACCGCGGCGCGATGCTGTACGGCGAGGGCGCGCGCGCGGACGCGGCGACGCTCGCCCGGGCCCGCGCCTCGATGCAGATGATCTTCCAGGATCCGTACGCAAGCCTCAATCCGCGCTGGCGGGTCGCCGACATCGTCGCCGAGCCGGTCATCGCCGCCGAGCCGTCGCGCAGCCGCGCCAGCGTGGCCGAGCGTGTCGCCACGCTGCTCGAGCAGGTCGGCCTCGCCGCCGCCGACCGCCACAAGTATCCGCACCAGTTCTCCGGCGGCCAGCGACAGCGGATCTCGATCGCGCGTGCGCTCGCCACGGCGCCGGCCTTCGTGGTCTGCGACGAGCCCACCTCCGCGCTCGACGTCTCGGTGCAGGCGCAGGTGCTCAACCTGATGTGCGACCTCAAGGAACGTCGCGGGCTCGCGTACCTCTTCATCTCCCACAACCTCGCGGTCGTGCATCACATCGCCGACCGCGTGCTGGTGATGTACCTCGGCCGCATCGTCGAGGCCGCGCCGCGGCGCGAGCTCTTCGCCGGCGCGCGCCATCCCTATACGCAGATGCTGCTGGACGCGGTGCCGGACCCGCACAAGCTCGCCACGCGCGCGCCTGCGGCAACGCTCGCGGCCGCCGTCAGCGAAGCCGGCGCGTCGCCCGGCGCGGGCTGGGCGAGCGAGCTGCCCGATCCGCTGAACCTGCCGACCGGCTGCGGCTTCCATCCGCGCTGCGTGCATGCCGACGCGCGCTGCCGCGCCGAGGCGCCCGCGCTCGTCGACGTCGCGCCCGGGCACCAGGTCGCCTGCCACGCGGTGGCGGAGCATCGCATCGACCCGCGGGCGCTGGCCGCGGCGCTGCGCCTGCAGGGAATGGCCGCGGCCTGAGGCGCGATACGCGGCGGCGCCGGCGCGTGAGCAGCACCGCCACGAGGCGTCGTTCGGCGTTCCGTTATAATTTGCGGATTCGTTCGGTGGCACCGGGTCGTTTTCGCGGTTGCCCGGATCCCGTCCACATTCCGCCGTCTCCCGCGTGCGCCTAACCCAAGTCAAGCTCGCCGGCTTCAAGTCGTTCGTCGATCCCACGACGATCGCCACGCCCGGCCAACTCGTCGGCATCGTCGGCCCCAACGGCTGCGGCAAGTCGAACGTCATCGACGCCGTGCGCTGGGTGCTCGGCGAGTCGAAGGCATCGGCTCTGCGTGGCGAGTCGATGCAGGACGTCATCTTCAATGGCGCCGGCGAGCGCAAGGCGGTGAGCCGCGCAGCCGTCGAGCTCATCTTCGACAACAGCGCCGGCCGCATCGGCGGCCAGTGGGGCCAGTTCGTCGAGCTGGCGATCCGCCGCGTGCTCACGCGCGACGGCGACAGCACGTACTACATCAACAACATCCCGGTGCGTCGCCGCGACATCCACGACCTCTTCCTCGGCACCGGTCTCGGGCCGCGCGCCTACGCCATCATCGAGCAGGGCATGATCTCCCGCGTGATCGAGGCCAAGCCCGAGGAGCTGCGGGTGTTCCTCGAGGAGGCTGCGGGCGTCTCGAAGTACAAGGAGCGCCGCCGCGAGACGGAGGGGCGCATCGCCGACACCCGCGAGAACCTGGCACGTGTCGAGGACATCCGCCAGGAGCTCGGCAACCAGCTCGCGCGCCTCGCGCAGCAGGCCCAGGTCGCCGGCGAGTTCCGCGCACTCGAGACGCGCCTCAAGACCACGCAGCACATGCTGTGGTACTCGAAACAGCAGGAGGCGCAGCGCGCGCGCGAGCGGCATACCGCCGAGGTGGCGACGCTGGCCACCGCGCTGGAGGCGGTGCAGGCGGAGATGCGGGAGGCCGAGGCCGCCGCCGAACGCCTGCGCAGCGCGCACTTCGCCGCCAACGACGCGATGCACGAGCGCCAGGGCAAGTTCTACGCCGCGAACGCGGAAGTGACGCGCCTTGAGCAGCAGCTCGGATACGCGCGCGAGAGCGAGACGCGCATCGCCGCGCAGCTGACCGACCTCGACGCCGAGATCGCCGCGCTGGCAGCCCAGCAATCGGCGCTCGAGGGCGAGCGCGACAGCCTCGCGCGCGACGCCGAGGCGGCCGCGGCGGCGCACGCGCGCGCGGTCGATGCGCAGCGTGTCGTCGAAGCCCGGCTGCCCGCGCTCGACGCGGCGCTATCCGCGGCCGAGGCGGCGCACGCCGAAATCGAGCGCGCGATCGCCGCCGACGAGCAGAACATCCGCGTCGGCGAGACGCGGCGCGAGCACCATGGCGGCAATGCGGCTGCGCTGGGCGAGCGCCACGCGCGACTGGTCGCCGACGTTGCGGCGCTGGCCCCCGCACCCGGCGACTCGGCGCAGGAGATCGAGGACCAGCTCGGCGCGGAGCGCGCGGAGCTTGCCGAGCGCGAGGCGCGTGTCGCCGCGCTCGCCGCCACGCTGCAGGCGACACAGGCCGCGCACCGCGACGCGAGCGATGCCTGGCACGCCGCCAGTCGCACGCTGGCCGACCTCGACGCGCACCGCCAGGCGCTGGCCGCGTTGCAGGCCAAGATCGGCCAGGGCGGCGATGTCGAGCGTTTCCGCGCCGACAAGGGCCTCGCCGCGGCCCGCCAGCTGTGGCAGGCAATCGACGTCGATCCGAAGTGGGAAAACGCGGTCGAGGCCGTGTTGCGTGAGCGGTTGGAAGGTCTCGAAGTCGGCGACCTCGACCACGTGGCGCGGTGGCTTTCCGATCCCGAGGCCGCGACACCGCGCCTCGCGCTGTTCGTCGCCCAAGCGGCGGCCGCGCCGGCATCCGCCGGCGATGACGCGCTCTACGCCAAGCTCGCCATCAAGGATCCGCGCGTCGCGCGCTTCGTCGCCGACGGCGTCGCCCATGTCCGTTGCCGGGCGACGCTGGCCGACGCCCTTGCCGCGCGCGGCAGTCTCGCCGTCGGCGAATCCTTCGTCACGCCGCAGGGACACCTGGTCTCCGCCACGGGAGTGGGCCTGTTCGCGCCGGACAGCGAGATCCACGGCGTCATTGCCCGGCAGCGCGAGATCGATCGACTCGCCGCCGAGTTGCCGGCAGCGCAGTCGGCCGCGGGCGCCGCGCGCGTCGCGCTCGACGCCGCCGAAGGCGCCCTCAACGCGCAGCAGCGCGATTATCACGACGAGGGCCTCGCCGTTGCCTCGCAGCAGCGGCGCGTGCACGACCTCGATCTCGAGCTGGTCGAGCGGCGCAAGGAAGCGGAGGCGCGGGCGATGCGCGCGAGCGAGCTCGCACGCGAGCGCGACGACGTCGCAACGGCGCTCGCCGCCGAGCATGCGGCACGCGATGCCGTGGTGCGCGAGATCGCCGACCTGCAATCGGCGCGCCACGAGCGCGCGGACCGACGCGCGGCGCTCGCGAGCGCGCGCGACGCGCGCGCCGCGGACGTCGCGCAGGGGCGCGAGCGCGTGCGCGAAGCCGAGCGCGCGGTGCAGGAGGCGGGATTCGCCGGGCGCAGCGTGCGCGAGCGCATCGCCGAAGCCGCGCGGCGCGGCGAGGGCGTCGTGCAGCAGATGGCGCGCCAGCGCGAGCTGCACGGGCGTCTCTCGGGCGAACGCGCGTCGATCGACTGGACGCCGGTCGAGGAAGCGCTGCAGCGCGAGCTCGCGGCGCGCGCGGCGGCCGAGCAGGCGCTGGCGGCGGCCCGCGACGAGCTCGAGGCGCAGGGCACGCGGCTGCGCGCCGCGGAGGAGGCGCGCATGGCCGCCGAGCACAAGCTCGAGCCCGCGCGTGCGCGCATCCAGGAGATGCAGCTCAAGGAGCAGGCCGCGCTGCTCGCCGAGCAGCAGTACAGCGAGCAGCTCGCCGAAGCGCAGGCCGACCTCGCGGCGCTGCCGGCCGAGCTCAAGGCATGGGGCCGCAACTCGCTGACGGCCGAGATCGCGCGCGTCAACGCCGCCATCGCGGCGCTCGGCCCCGTCAACATGGCGGCGCTCGACGAACTCACGCAGGCCGAGGAGCGCAAGAACTACCTCGACAGCCAGTACGCCGACCTGTCGGAGGCGCTCGCCACGCTCGAGACGGCGATCCGCGAGATCGACCGCGAATCGCGTCAGCTGCTGCAGCAGACGTTCGACGCGGTCAACGCCAACTTCGCCGTGCTGTTTCCGACGCTGTTTGGCGGCGGCGAAGCGCGGCTCGTGCTCACCGGCGAGGAGATCCTCGATTCGGGCGTGCAGATCTTCGCGCAGCCCCCGGGCAAGCGCAACACGTCGATCCATCTGCTGTCGGGTGGCGAGAAGGCGCTGACGGCGATCTCGCTGGTGTTCGCGCTGTTCCGCCTCAACCCGGCGCCGTTCTGCCTGCTCGACGAGGTCGACGCGCCGCTCGACGACCCCAACACCGAGCGCTTCTGCCGGATGGTGAAGGAGATGTCCGAAGGCACGCAGTTCGTTTTCATCTCGCACAACAAGATCACGATGGAGATGGCGAGCCAGCTCATCGGCATCACCATGGCGGAGCCCGGCGTGTCGCGCGTGGTGGCCGTCGACATCGCCGAGGCGATTTCTCTCGCGGCCACGGCGACCGCGAATGCCGCGTAACTTCCGTTTATCGAGGCGCCGCGTGCTATAGTCGGCACGATCGACATGCGCGGCATGGATGCTTGATCGGCGATGCGCATCTCCTCGCTGCAAATCGGACTCATCGTCGCCGGCCTCGTGCTCGTTGCCGGCGTCATCCTGTACAACCGCTGGGTGCTGCGCCGCGCGCGCCGGCGCGATGCCGTCGATGCGCGATCGCCTGCCGGCGTCACTGAACGCGCGGTGGCGCGCGTCGAGCCGTCGCTTGGCGCCGCGCCGGACGCCTCCGGCGCCGCCGCGGACATCCACGGTGCCGACACGTTGCCGCCGGCGGCGCTCCCTGCCGAAGCCGCTCCCGTCACCCATCGCGACGACGACACGACGTGGCAAGTACCCATGGACAGCGTCGCCACCCTGCCGCCTGCGGCCCGCGCGGACAGCGTGCGCCACGATCGCCGTGACGGCGCGCTCACGCAGCCCGACCCGGACATCGAGTCGGTGGTCGTGCTGCGGCCGCCGGCCGCGGTCGGCGTCAGTGCGCTGGCGGCGGGACTGCACGCGCGGCTGGGCAAGCCGCTGCGCTGGTTCGGCCGGCGCGAGCCGTCGCTGGCGTGGCAGCGCCTGACGGGGGACACGCCGGGCGAGTTCGCCGAGATCGTCGCCTGCCTGCTGCTCGCCGACCGCAGCGGTCCGGCGACGCATGCCCAGATCGATGCCTACCTGCGCATGTTGCGCGAGCTTGCGCCGAGCCTGCCGGCGACCTTCGCCGCGCCGCCGGTCGACGACGAGGCGGCGCGCGCCGAGGCGCTCGATCGCCTGTGCGCCGAGCTCGACATGCAGATTGGCATCACGATCGAGCGCACCGACGGCTCGCCGATCGCGGGCACGCGGTTGCGCGGCGTGGCCGAGGCGGCGGGCTTCCGCCTTGCGCCGAGCGGACGCTTCGAATGGGTGCAGGAGGAGACCGGCCACGTCGTCTACACGATGCAGGCGATCAGCGGCGAGCCGTTCACGCTCGACACGCTGCGCACGGCATCGCTCGGCGGCATCGTGTTCGTGCTCGACGTTCCCTGCGTCAACGACCCCGCGCGTGCCTTCGACCAGATGAAGCTCGCTGCCGGGCGCCTCGCGCATACGCTGGGCGGCGACATGGTCGACGACAATCGCCGCGTGCTCACCGACGAGGCCCTCGCCAACACGCGCGCGGCGGTCGCCAAGGCCGCAGCCGCGCTCGCCGAGGTGCACATCGAGCCCGGCAGCCCGCGCGCGCTGAAGCTGTTTTCGGCGTGACACGCGCGCGACCCTCGTCGCGAGTCGCCGACGGCGGCGTTGCCACCGACGCCGCCGACCGCCGGCCTGCGCCTGCGGCGGCGGCCGCCCGCAGCGAGGCGCTGCGCCGGGCGATCCGCGCCGCCGACCAGCACTATTACGTCGAGGATGCGCCGACGATCAGCGACGCTGAATACGACGCGCTGTTTCGCGAGCTCGAGGCGCTCGAAGCGCGCCATCCGGCGCTGCGCACGCCCGATTCACCGACGCGGCGCGTCGGCGGCTCGCGGGCGGCGGGGTTCGCGCCCGTCGTGCATCGCGTGCCGATGCTGTCGATCCAGACGAGCACGGACACCACGGTGGGCGCCGCAGCGGAGTTCGACGCGCGCATTCGCCGCGAGCTCGGGCTCGATACGGACGCGCCGCCGGTCGCGTACTGCGCCGAGCTCAAGTTCGACGGCCTCGCGATGAGCCTGCGCTACGAGCGCGGCACCCTCGTGGTGGCGGCGACGCGCGGCGACGGCGAGACCGGCGAGGACGTGACCGCCAACGTCCGCCGCATTCCGCAAATTCCGGCGCGCCTCAAGCGCAAGGCGCCCACGGTGCTCGAGGTGCGCGGCGAGATCTACATGACGCGCGCCGACTTCGCGGCGCTGAACGCCCGCCAGGCCGCCGCCGGCGAGCGCCTGTTTGTCAACCCGCGCAACACCGCTGCGGGGGCCGTGCGCCAGCTCGATGCCGGGGTGACGGCGGAGCGCCCGTTGCATTTCTTCGCGTATGCGCTCGGCGAGACCGAAGGCTTCGCGCTTCCGGATTCGCAACCGGCGTTGCTCGAGGCGCTGGAGCGCTTCGGCCTCCCGGTCAACCACGATTGGCGCGTCGTGCAAGGGGCCGAAGGGCTCGCGGCGTTCTACCAGGGCGTCGAGGCACGCCGCCACGATCTGCCTTTCGAGATCGACGGGGTCGTGTACAAGGTTGCGAGCCTCGAGCGCCAGCGCGAGCTCGGTTTCCGCACGCGGGAGCCGCGCTGGGCGATCGCGCACAAGTTCCCGCCCGAGGAGATGCCGACGCGGCTCATTGCAATCGACGTGCAGGTTGGCCGCACCGGCGCCATCACGCCGGTCGCGCGGCTCGAGCCCGTGTTCGTCGGCGGCACGACGGTCAGCAACGTCACTCTGCACAACGAGGACGAGATCCGCAGGCGCGACTTGCGGATCGGCGATACCGTGATCGTGCGGCGGGCCGGCGACGTCATCCCGCAAGTCGTGCGGGCGCTGCCCGAGCGGCGGCCCGCGGGCGCGCGTCCCTGGCACCTGCCGACAACGTGCCCCGAATGCGGCTCGGCGATCGTGCGCCTGGAAGGCGAGGCCATCGCGCGCTGCGAGGGCGGCCTCGTGTGTCCGGCGCAGCGCAGGCAGGCATTGCTGCATTTCGCGAGCCGGCGCGCGCTCGACATCGAAGGCATGGGCGACAAGCTCGTCGAGCAGCTCGTCGACGGCGGCATCGTGAAAACTCCCGCCGATCTCTACGAGCTCGATGTCGCCGCCCTCGCGGCGCTCGAGCGCATGGCCGACAGGAGCGCCGCCAACGTCGTCGCCGCGATCGACCGCAGCCGGTCGACGACGCTGGCCCGCTTCATCTACGCGCTCGGCATCCGGCACGTCGGCGAGACCACGGCCAAGGACCTCGCACGCCATTTCGGCAGCCTCGATGCATTCGCCGCCACGGCGCGGGCGGGGGCCGGCGATGGCGCGCTGCTCGCGGAGGTCAAGGACGTGGGACCGGTCGTCGCCGAGAGCGTCGCGCGGTTTTTCGGCGAGGCGCACAACCGTGCGGTGATCGAGGCGCTGCGCAAGGCCGGCGTGCACTGGCCCGAGCACGTGCCCAGCGCGCGCCCGGCCGCCGGTCCGCTCGCGGGCCGCACCTTCGTGCTGACCGGCACGCTGCCGTCGATGACACGCGACGAGGCACGGCAGCGCATCGAGGCCGCGGGCGGCAAGGTCGTCGGCAGCGTGTCGACGAAGACGAACTTCGTGGTGGCGGGCGCCGAAGCCGGCAGCAAGCTCGCCAAGGCCGAGGCGCTCGGCGTCCGGGTCCTCGACGAAGAGGGCCTCATCGATCTGCTCGCAGGCAAGGCATCGCAATGAACACGATCAGGAAGGCCGTATTTCCGGTGGCGGGGCTCGGCAGCCGCTTCCTCCCAGCGACCAAGGCGAGCCCCAAGGAAATGCTGCCCGTCGTCGACAAGCCGCTGATCCAGTACGCGGTGGAGGAGGCGGCGGCCGCCGGCATCACCGACATGATCTTCATCACCGGGCGCAACAAGCGCGCGATCGAGGATCACTTCGACAAGGCCTACGAGCTCGAGACCGAGCTCGCGCTGCGCAACAAGAGCGCGCTCCTCGAAACGGTGCAGTCGGCCGTGCCGGCGGGGATCACCTGCATCTACATCCGCCAGACCGAGGCGCTCGGCCTCGGCCACGCGGTGCTGTGCGCGGCGCCGGTGATCGGCGACGAGCCTTTCGCCGTGCTGCTGGCCGACGACCTGATCGACGCCGCCGTGCCGGCGATGAAGCAGATGGTGGACGTGGCCTCGCGCGAGAACGCGTCGACGATCGGCGTGATGGAGGTGTCGGCCGCGGAAACGGCAAACTACGGCATCGTCGAGTCCGATCCTGATCCTGCCGACCCGCGGTTATCGCGGATCACGCGCCTCGTCGAGAAGCCGAAGCCCGGCACCACCACGTCGACGCGCGCCGTGATCGGACGTTACGTGCTGTCACCGCGGATCTTCCACCACCTGCGCACGATGCCGGCGGGCGCCGGCGGCGAGATCCAGTTGACCGACGGCCTCGCGCACCTGCTCGCCGAGGAGCGCGTCGTCGCATACGCGTTCGAGGGTCGCCGCTACGACTGCGGCAGCAAGCTCGGCTACCTCGAGGCCACCATCGAGCTCGGCGAGAAGCATCCCGAAGTCGGCGCCGCCTTCCGCCGCTTTCTCGCGGCACGCCGAACATGACGCTCAACGAGCTGCGCTACGTGGTCGCGGTGGCGCACGAGAAGAGCTTCGGCCGCGCCGCGGCGAAGTGCTTCGTCAGCCAGCCCGCGCTGTCGGTGGCGATCCAGAAGCTCGAGGAGGAGCTGGGCGCGCCGCTGTTCGAGCGCGGCAAGCCGGAGGTCGGCATCACGCCGGTGGGCGAGCGCGTGGTCGAGCAGGCGCAACGCGTGCTGGAGGAGGCGGCGCGGCTGCGCGACATCGCCAAGTCGGCGCAGGATCCGCTGGCGGGCGTGCTGAAGCTCGGCATCATCTACACCATCGCGCCGTACCTGCTGCCCGAGCTCATCCCGGTGCTCAGGAAACGCGCGCCCGCGATGCCGCTGGAGATCGAGGAGAACCTGACCGAGAACCTGGAAGCGGGCCTCAAGGCGGGACGCGTCGACGTCGCCGTGGTCGCGCTGCCATTCCAGTCGGCCGGGATCGTCACCGAGTTCCTGTACGAGGAGCCGTTCGAGGTGGTGGTGCCGCAGGGGCACAAGTGGGCGCAGCGCAAGTCGGTGGCAGCCAAGGAGCTCGCCGCCGAGCACACGATCCTGATGAACGTCGGCCACTGCTTTCGCGACCAGGTGCTGGGCTCGTGCCCGGAGCTCAACCAGGCCCACGCACAGATCGCGCGCACCAACTCGCTCGAGACCGTGCGCAACATGGTGGCTTCGGGCCTCGGCATCTCGGTGCTGCCGCGCGACGCGCTGGCGCCGAAGTACCGCAACAAGCTCGTCGTGGCGGTGCCGTTCGCGCGGCCGGTGCCCTCGCGGCGCGTTGCGCTCGCATACCGGAGATCGTTTCCGCGGGTCGCCGTGATCGGCGTGCTGCGCGCCGCGATCGCCGCGTGCCGTCCGCCGCAACCGGCCGCCGCATAAAAAAAAGGGATTACGCTTGCGCGCAATCCCTTGGTTCGATGTGGTGGGCGATACTGGGTTTGAACCAGTGACCCCTGCCGTGTGAAGGCAGTGCTCTACCGCTGAGCTAACCGCCCCGCGAACCCAGACAGGAGCCTGAATTTAACCACATCGCAGGCATTCGCGGCAACGGAAATCCCGGCGGCCTCCGAGGCCGAGCGCCGCACCAAAATGGGGAATCGATCTGCACCACGATTGATCAATTCCTATTTATTTGACTTATAAAATATCTTAACACATTGTTTCATTGAGGGTTGCGCGCTGGCTCAAAA
>DATBOK010000255.1:0-29192 GCA_036553845.1 Casimicrobiaceae bacterium | reverse complement strand
GCCGCATGCCGACGCCGTGCCGTCGTCGTGCGCCGCGTCGCCCGGCCCGCGTAGAATCCCCGCGGCATGGATGAATCGCAGGCACTCGACGTCGTGACGGTGCGCGCGGTGGAGGTCGCCGACACCGCGCGCGCGCTATGGAGCGATGACGAGCGCGCGTGGGCGAGCCGCGCCGCGGCCGAGGTCGTCGGCGCCGACGCCGCGCCGGCGACATTCCTGGCGCGCCGCGCGGCACTCGTGCTCGAGCGCCTCGGCGCGCGCCAGGCGCTGTTGCCACGCACCGTGCGCGCGTTGCGCTGGCGGCCCTGGATCGGCGCAGCGCTTGCCGCCATCGCGTTCGTGCTCGGCATCTTCCTCGACCAGGTCGACCGCGCGCAGCGCATCAACATCCTGGCGCCGCCCGTGCTTGGGCTGCTCGCCTGGAATCTCGCCGTGTACGCGTTCATTGCCGTCGGCTACGTGCTGCACTACGGCGACGGCGGCGCGCCGGGGCCGTTGCGCCGGGCGCTGGCCGCCATTGCCGGTGGTCGATCGCCGTCGCGCCGTGCCGCACGCGGGACCCTGCAGGACGCGCTGGTGGCGCTGGTCGCCGACTGGGGCGCGCGCTCCGCGCCGTTGCAGAGCGCGCGCGCCGTGCGCATGCTGCACGTCGCCGCCGCCGCGCTCGCCGCCGGCGTGATCGCCGGGCTGTACGTGCGGGGCCTCGCCTTCGAGTACCGTGCGACCTGGCAAAGCACGTTCCTCGACGCGCCCGCGGTGCATGCCATTGCCAGGGCCGCATACGCGCCCGGCGCGCTGCTGCTGCGCATGCCGGTGCCGGACGCGGCCGCGGTCGCGGCAATACGCGCGCCGTCGTCCGCCAACGCCGCGCAGTGGATCCATCTGATGGCGGCCACGGTGTCGGCCATCGTGATCCTGCCACGTTTGCTGCTCGCACTCGGCGCGCGCCTGATCGAACGCCACCGCGCGGCGAACTTCGTGGTCCCGCTCGAGGATCCATATTTCCGGCGCCTGCTGCGCGGTTTCCATGGCGGCGCGGCACGTGTGCGCGTCATCCCGTACAGCCATGCGCCGGACACTGCGGCGATCGCCGGGCTCGAGTCGATCGTGGCGCGCGTGTTCGGTGGCGGCGCGGCGATGACCGTCACCGCGCCGGTCGCCTATGGCGACGACGTCGAATTCCCGGACGGTGGAGACACCGCGCTCGTGGCGCTGTTCAACGCCAGCGCGACGCCGGAGCGCGAAGTGCACGGGGCCTTCCTCGAGGCGCTCGCCGCGCACGGGGCTTCGCCGGTCGCGCTGGTCGATGCGTCGGCGTGGGCGGCGCACTGGGCCGGCGAGCCGGCGCGCCTCGACGCGCGCCGCGCCGCCTGGCAGCGCCTGGGCGACGATGCCGGCGTGCACATGGTGTTTGCCGAGCTCGCGGCTCCCGACGTCGCGGCCGCGGTGGCCGAATTCGAAGGCGCGATGGCCGGCGATGGCTGACGGCCCTCGCGCCGATGACGCGAAGGCGGGCGTGACGATCGCGCTGTCGCTCATTTCGCACACCAACGCCGGCAAGACCACCCTCGCGCGTACGCTCGTCGGCCGCGACGTCGGCACGGTCAGCGATGCGCAGCACGTCACACAGGAAGCGGCGGTCTACACGCTGCTAGAGACCGCCGCCGGCGAGGCGCTGTTGCTGTGGGACACGCCCGGCTTCGGCGACAGCGCGCGGCTCGCCCGGCGTCTCGCGCAGCAGCACCATCCGCTGGGCTGGTTCCTGTCCGAGGTATGGGACCGCTTTCGCGATCGCGCGTTCTATCTCGCGCAGCAGGCCGTGCGCAACGTCGCTGCCGACGCCGACGTCGTGCTCTATCTCGTCAACGCCAGCGAGGTGCCCGCCGACGCCGGCTACCTCGCGCCCGAGCTCGACATCCTGCAATGGATTGGCAAGCCGGTGGTCGTGCTCGTCAACCAGACGGGCGCGCCGCAGCCGCGCGATGCCGAGGCCGCGCAGGAAGACGCGTGGCGCCACGCGATCGGCACGCGGCCGATGGTGCGCGCCGTGGCCACGCTCGACGCGTTCACGCGCTGCTGGGTACAGGAGATCGCGCTGCTCGACCTCGTCGGCGACGCGCTGCCCGAATCGCGGCGCGCATTGAATGGGCGCCTCGCGCAGGCGTGGCAGGCACGCAGGCTCGTGCAATTCGAGGCCGCCATGGAAATTCTCGCGGCGCCGATTGCCGCAGCCGCCTGCGATCGCGAGCCGCTCGCCGAAGGCGGCACGGTCGACGCCTGGCGCGACATCGGGCGCCGCCTCGCCATCGGCGCAGACGCTGCTGGCGGCCGTGCGGAGCAGGCCTCGCGTGCACTGGCCACCCGACTTGCCGACGCGCTGCGCGCCGCCACCGATCGCCTGGTCGCGCTGCACGGTCTGGACGGCCGTGCGCGGCGCGAGGTGCAGGCTCGCGTCGCCGAGGGCGTGAGCGTCGACGCGCCGATGAGCGAAGGCAAGGCGGCATTGATGGGCGGTGCCGTATCGGGGGCGTTGACGGGACTTGCGGCCGACATTGCCACGGGTGGCCTGTCATTCGGCGCCGGCATGCTCGCCGGCGCGATCCTGGGCGCGCTGGGCGGCGTCGGCGTCGCCCGCGGCATGAACCTGGCGCGAAACAAGACGGGTACCGTGCTGCGCTTCGACGACGCGTTCCTGGCGGGCCTGGTCGCCTCGTCACTGCTGCGCTATCTTGCGGTGGCGCATTACGGGCGCGGCCGCGGCGAATGGAGCGAAGGCGAGCATCCGGCGTTCTGGGCGCCGCTGGTCACGGAAATCGTCGACGGCCACCGCGTCCGCCTGGCGCGAATCTGGTCGATGCGCGTACCCGCATGCGACGAGACCGTGCTGCGCGAGGCAGTGCGCTCCGTGCTGCACGACGCGGCGTGGCAAACGCTCGACCGCCTCTATCCCGGGACGCTGCCATCGCGATGACGTATGCGCGCCCCTCCTGGTACGGCCCGCGCCGCACTGGCGCAGGTCAATCGTCGCGTCAGAATCCGTAGAGGCGCGCGGGGTTGTCGACGAGGATGCGCGTGCGATCCGCGACGTCCGGCACCCATTCGAGGAACAGGTCGCGCAAGATGCCTTCGGCGGGCGGCGAAACGGTTCCCGGGTGCGGCCAGTTGGTGGCCCACACGCAGCGCCCGGGGCTGGCCCGCGCGAGTGCGGCGGCGAGGGCGCCGACGTCCTCGTAGCGCGGTGGCCCGCGCCGCGACGTTTCGTAGGGGGCCGACAGCTTCACCCAGCAGCGTTCCCCGTCGAGCAGCGCGAGAAGCGTGCGAAACGCCGGATGCGAGGTGGGTACCGGCTCGAGGAACTTGCCGTTGTGGTCGATGACCGCATCCACCGGCAGCGCCTCGATCGCCGCGGCGAGCCTCGGCAGGTCGCGGCCGTCGAGCTGGAGCTGGACATGCCAGCCAAAGCGGGCGATGCGCACGGCGATGCGCGGCACGTCGTCCCAGGCGAGGAGGGCGCCCGCGAGCAGGTAGCATCGCGCCCCGCGAAACCCGGCGGCATGCAGGCGCGCGAGCTCGAGGTCGTCGATGTCGGGTGGTATGGCGGCAATGCCGCGCGCCGTCGTCCCGAGCGCGCGCAGCGCGTTCTCGGTGCACCGATTGTCGAAGCCGTAGGCGTTGGGCTGCACGACGATGGTCCGCGCGAGTCCCAGCGCCCGCTGCACGTCGCGATAGGCCGCGACGGTCGCGCGCGGCACGGGCGCGCGCCAGTCTTCGCGCACCGGATAGCCGTCCTCATAAATATGCATGTGGCAGTCGCAGGCCAGCGCCGGCATCGCCCAGCGGGACGTGTGCGTCATCGCGACCTCGGCAGATCGCCGCGAGCCGCGCGTGGAAGGCAAGAAGGAAGCGTCTGCATGAGCAGCTCCGCGGAAGGCTGGCGAGGACGTGGGGCGGCGGGCAAGATAACACGCAGCCGCAAGGTGGACTGCACCGCAGTCCGTCGCCACGACGCCGTCGGACGGGTACGCCCGATTTGCACAACGGCAAGGTCGCGCGCGATGTAACGAACGGGCGCCAGCGTAGAATCGCGCCTGCCATGCCCGACAATGCTTCGACGTCGCATCCGTTCGCGACGCTCGCCGCCGAAGTACCGCCGCGGTCGCCGCTGCGTGCGGCGGTCACGCATGCGACACGTTGCGCCGAGGCGCAATGCGTGCGCGAGCTGGTCGGCGCGGCGCGGCTTGCGCCGGCGGAGGCCGCGGCAGCCCATGCATTGGCGACCGACCTCGCGGCGCAGCTGCGCGCGCGGGGCGGCAACGAAGGTCTCGTGCAGGGCCTGATCCAGGAATTCGCGCTGTCGTCGCAGGAAGGCGTGGCGCTGATGTGCCTCGCCGAGGCGCTGCTGCGCATTCCGGACGTGGCCACGCGCGACGCGCTCATCCGCGACAAGATCGGCGATGGCGACTGGCATGCTCACGTCGGCCAGAGCCCGTCGCTGTTCGTCAACGCCGCGACCTGGGGCTTGATCCTAACCGGCAAGCTCGTGGCCACCCATGCCGAGGGCAGCCTCGCCGGCGCACTCGCGCGGGTGCTGGCGAAAGGCGGCGAGCCGATCGTGCGGCGCGGCGTCGACCTCGTGATGCGACTGATGGGCGAGCAGTTCGTCGCCGGGGAGAGGATCGGCGAGGCGCTCGCCAACGCACGCAAGCGCGAAGCGCAGGGGTTTCGCTATTCGTACGACATGCTCGGCGAAGCCGCACTCACCGCGGTCGACGCCGAACGCTACCTTGCCGCATACGAACAGGCGATCGACGCCATCGGCGCCGCCGCGGATGGACGCGGCATTCATGCCGGTCCCGGCATCTCCATCAAGCTTTCCGCACTGCACCCGCGCTATTCGCGTGCACAACACGCGCGCGTCATGGGCGAGCTCCACCCGCGGCTCGCGGCGCTCGCGCGGCGCGCGCGGCGCCACGACATCGGCCTCAACATCGACGCCGAGGAAGCCGACCGCCTGGAGCTTTCCCTCGATCTCCTCGAACGTCTGTGCCGCGAGCCGGGGCTTGCGGGCTGGAATGGCATCGGCTTCGTCATCCAGGCGTACCAGAAGCGCTGTCCGGCGGTGGTCGACGCGCTCGTCGATCTCGCGCAGCGCACGTCGCGCCGGCTGATGGTGCGACTCGTCAAGGGCGCGTACTGGGACAGCGAGATCAAGCGCGCGCAGGTCGACGGCCTCGCCGGCTATCCGGTGTACACGCGCAAGGTCCACACCGATATCTCCTACCTCGCCTGCGCGCGCCGACTGCTGGCCGCGCCTGCCGCCGTGTATCCCCAGTTCGCCACGCACAATGCGCACACGGTCGCGGCGATCCACGCACTCGCCGGGCCGGATTTCAACCCGGGCCAATACGAGTTCCAGTGCCTGCACGGCATGGGCGAAGCGCTGTACGAGCGCGTGGTGGCGCCGATACGCGATGGCGGACTTGGCCGGCCGTGCCGCATCTATGCGCCGGTGGGCACGCACGAGACGCTGCTCGCCTATCTCGTGCGCCGGCTCCTCGAGAATGGCGCAAACACCTCGTTCGTCAATCGCATCGCCGATGTGCGCATCCCGCTCGACGAGCTCGTCGCGGATCCGGTGGAAGTCGTCGAGCGCAATGCCAGGGAGTGCGGAGAGCTCGGTGCGCCGCATCCGCGCATCCCGTTGCCATGCGCGCTTTATGTGCCCGATCGCGTCAATTCGGCGGGCGTAGACCTTGTCGACGAGCACCGCATCTCTGCGCTGGCGAAGGCGCTGCTGGCCGAGCCGATCCGGCATCGCGCCGCGCCGCGCGTCGACGGCCGCGAGCGCCTGTCGGCCATTGCGCGGGACGTGGTCAATCCGGCGGACCTTCGCGACGTCGTCGGCAGCGTGCGTGATGCGACGTCGCGCGATGTCGAGGACGCGCTCGCCGTCGCCGAGGCCGGCGCGCTGACGTGGCGCGCGGTATCGGCCGGCGATCGCGCGACGATGCTGGAGCGCGCCGCCGACGCGTTCGAGGCCGACACCGACCGCTTGATCGGGATCATCGTGCGCGAAGCGGGCAAGACCTACGCCAATGCCGTCGGCGAAGTGCGCGAGGCCGTCGACTTCCTGCGCTACTACGCTGCGCAGGCGCGCGGTACGCTGGCCAGCGACGCGTCGCCGCTCGGCGTGATCGTCGCCATCAGCCCGTGGAACTTCCCGCTGTCGATATTCACCGGGCAGGCCGCCGCAGCGCTCGCCGCCGGCAATGCGGTGATCGCGAAGCCTGCGGAGCAGACGCCGCTCGTCGCGGCGCACGCGGTCGCCCTGCTCGTCGCGGCGGGCATTTCCGGCGCGGCGTTGCAATTGCTGCCGGGAGCCGGCGAGACGACCGGTGCCGCGCTCGTCGCCGACGCGCGCGTGCGCGGCGTCCTGTTCACCGGCTCGAACGAGGTGGCGCGCCTGCTGCAGCAAAGCCTCGCCGGTCGCATGGACGCGCGCGGCCATCCGCCGGTGCTGATTGCCGAAACCGGTGGCCAGAACGCGATGATCGTCGACTCTTCGGCGCTGCCCGAACAGGCGGTCGCCGATGCCTTGCTGTCCGCCTTCGACAGCGCCGGACAGCGGTGCTCCGCACTGCGCCTGCTGTGCGTGCAGGACGACGTCGCCGGGCGCGTGCTGACGATGCTGCGCGGTGCGATGGACGAGCTTTGCGTCGGCAATCCCGTGCACCTCGCGACCGACGTCGGGCCGCTGATCGACGACGACGCGCGCCACCGTGTCGTCGCGCACATCGCCGCGATGCGCGCAGCCGGGCATCGCATCCACGAGGCGCCGCTCGCGGAGGATGCGCGCCGGCAGGGCCTGTTCGTGGCGCCGACGCTGATCGAGATCGCGCAGGTCGGCGAGCTCACGCACGAGGTGTTCGGTCCCGTGCTGCACGTGGTGCGCTTTCGCCGCGACGCACTCGACGCGCTGGTCGACGCGATCAACGCCACCGGGTACGGCCTGACGCTCGGCATCCAGTCGCGCATCGACGAGACGATCGATCGCATCGTCGCCCGGGCGCGCGTGGGCAACATCTATGTCAACCGAAACATCATCGGCGCCGTCGTCGGCGTGCAGCCGTTTGGCGGCGAAGGCCTTTCTGGAACCGGTCCCAAGGCCGGGGGACCCTGTTACCTGCAGCGACTCGTCGCCGTGCCCGGCGCGTCGACGCGCGAGGCAACCGCCGCCGTGCACGGGTCCGCAGCGCTTCCGGCGGCGACGATGGCCACGCGCGATCGTGGTGCCGACGCAGCCGACGATGCAGCCGCCGACGCGAGTCATCACGAGCGGTTGCGGGCGCTGCGCGATATGCTCGCGGCCGACGCCGGTGGTCGCCAACTCGCGGCGGCGTGCGTCGCGCTGGCGGCCCTCGCCCCGGCGTCGATGCCCACCGTGCTGCCGGGTCCCACCGGGCAGCGCGACACCTGGAGGCTCGTGCCGCGCCGCCGCGTGCTGTGCGTGGCCCGCATGCGCAACGACCTCCTGCTGCAGTTGGCCACGGTGCTCGCCGCCGGCGCCGAAGCCGCATGGCCCGATACGCCGGACGCGCGCGCCGCGCGCGATGCGTTGCCGGCGCTGCTGCGCGCAGCCATCGAGTGCGTCGACCCGGACCTCGCTGAATTCGATGCGGCGCTTGTCGCCGGCGACGCGGCCGAGATCGCGGCGTGGAGCCGCCGGCTGGCCAGGCGCCCGGGCGCCATCGTCGGCCTGCAGAGCGCACGGCCGGGGGCAATCGACGCGACGACGTATGCGCTCGATCGCCTGTGCGTCGAGCGCTCGTTGTCGGTCAATACCGCGGCCGCCGGCGGCAATGCCAGCCTGATGTCGATCGGCTGACGCGCATCGCCGATGTCCCGCATGCCGTACGGAGGCTCGTCATGAATGCGCAACGCCCGGCCTGGGTACTCGGTCACGTCACGGTCCGCAACGCGAAGAAGTGGGACCGCTATCGCCAGCGGGTTCCGCAAACCATCGCGCCGTTCGGCGGCAAGGTGCTGTTGCGTGGCGCTGTCATGGATATCCTGGATGGTGCGCATCGTCATACCGATGCGGTGGTGCTCGAATTCCCCGATCTCGACGCGGCGCGCGGCTGGCACGCCTCGACGGCCTACCAGGCGCTCATCGCATTGCGCCGCGAGGCCGCCGACATCGACCTCGTCATCGTCGGCGGCTGAGCCGAGACGGCGCCGCGGCGAGCGGCCACGTCCGCCCGGGTTGCGGAGCGGCCGGCCATCGCCGCACCGCAGGCCATGGCACGTTACGCGCGGTGTCGCGACTCGCCCTGCGCGCGCAGCGCGTCGAGTGACGCGTTCATGGTCAGCGCCTGCGGATCGAGCTTGACGTGCAGCAGCGCGGTCTTGCCCGCGGCACGCGCCCGCGCGAATGCCGGCGCGAACTCGGCGGTGGTGGCCACCGTCTCGCCATGGGCACCATGGGCGCGCGCCAGCGCGGCGAAGTCGGGATTGCGGATCGACGTCCCGGATACGCGCGCGGGATAGTTGCGCTCCTGGTGCATGCGGATCGTGCCGTACATGCCATTGTCGATCACGACGAACAAAATCGGCAGGTCGTGCTCGACGGCGGTGGCGAGCTCCTGGCCATTCATCTGGAAGCAGCCATCCCCGTTCCACGACACGACGAGCCGGTCGGGATGCACGAGCTGCGCGGCGATCGCCGCCGGCACGCCGTAGCCCATCGCCCCGGCGTAAGGCGCGAGCTGGGTGCGAAAGCCGCGGTACCGGAAGAGCCGATGCATCCAGGTGGCATAGTTGCCGGCCCCGTTGGCGACGATCGCGTCGTCGGGCAACTGCGTGTCGAGCCAGCGCACGATCTGCCAGAGGTCGACCGCGCCGGGCACCGCGTGCGGCGCACGCCACGCGTCGTACTCGGCGTGCGCCGCCGGCGCCGCGCCGGCCCAAGCGGGCGCGGAGGGCGGCGCCAACGTCGACCACGCCGCGAGAAATGCCTGCGGCGTCGCGCAGATCGCGTGCGCCGGCTGGTAGACGCGTCCGAGCTCCTCGGCGCCGGGATGCACGTGGATCAGCGTCTGGCGCGGCAGCGGCGCGGTGACGAGCGAATAGCCGGAGGTCGTCGCTTCGCCCAGGCGTTCCCCGATCACCAGCAGCACGTCGGCGTCGCGCACGCGCGTCGCCAGCCTGGGATTGATGCCGATGCCCACGTCGCCCGCGTAGTGCGGGTCGCGGTTGTCGAACAGGTCCTGGTGGCGAAACGCGCAGGCGACCGGAAGCTGCCATGCCTGCGCCATCCTTTGCAACGCCTCGCTCGCCGCGCGGTCCCAGCGGCTGCCGCCGACGACCACCATCGGCGCACGCGCACCGGCAAGCAACGCGTGCACGGGACCCAGCGCGCGCGGATCGACGCCCGACGCGACCGCGTCGACGCGCGGCACCACCGCCGCATCGGCGCGCGTCGTCAGCATGTCCTCCGGCAGTGCAAGCACGACAGGACCGGGCCGCCCCGACATCGCGGTGCGATACGCGTGCGCGACGAATTCGGGAATGCGCTCGGCACGGTCGATCTGGGCCGCCCACTTGGCGATGCTGCCGTACATGCGGCGGTAGTCGATCTCCTGGAACGCCTCGCGCTCGACGAAGTCGCCGCCGACCTGGCCGACGAAGACGATCAGCGGCGTCGAGTCCTGCGCCGCGGTGTGGATGCCGATCGCCGCGTTCGACGCGCCGGGCCCGCGTGTCACCAATGCCACGCCGGGGCGGCCGGTCAGCTTGCCGTACGCCTCGGCGGCGTAGGCGGCGCCACCTTCGTTGCGGCAGACGACGAAGCGCAGCCGGTCGGCCACGTCGACCAGCGCGTCGAGCACCGCGAGATAGCTTTCGCCCGGAACGCCGAACGCCAGCGTGGCGTCCTGGGCGACGAGGCTCGCGACGAGGAGCTCGCCGCCGGAGAGTGAAGGCATGATGGGCGGGATCGGGGGCGGGAGCGTTGATTTTACGCGACGCGAGCGGGCGCCCGACCCTATAATCGCCTCGGCGCGGAACAGGCCTGCGATGCACGGCCGCGCGAGATCGCGACATGACCTCACTCACAACCACTGTCTTCGACGCGGCAATCTACATCGGCGTCGGCGTCGTGCTCGCCGGCATCACGATGGCGATTCGTCGCGACCTGCGCCGCGGCGCCGCCATCATGGTCGCGCTGATGGTGATCGGGGAGTTCGGCCTCGCGGTGCTGGCCGCGTTGACGCCCGCGTCCGGCGGTGGCCGGGTCACGCTGGTCGCACGCGAGTTCCTGCTGTTCCTCGTCGCCCTCGGCTTCTTCCGCATCGCCGCGATGTTCCTGTTCCAGGTCATCCTGGTGCGCCTCGTGATCCCGCGCATCCTCGCCGACCTCATCATGGCGGTGGTGATGATCGTCTACGTGCTGGTGCGCATCAGCTACGACGGCGTCGACCTGTCGGCGATCGCGATCCCGTCGGCGGTGATCACCGGCGCGCTGGCATTCTCGCTGCAGCAGACGCTCGGCAATTTGTGGGGTGGCATCTCGCTGCAGCTCGACAACACCTGCCGCATCGGCGACTGGGTGCGCATCGACACCGTGTTCGGGCAGATCGTCAGCATCCGCTGGCGGTACATGTCGATCGCCACCAATGCCGGCGAGACGGTGATCGTGCCCAATGCCCAGCTCGTCACCAACAAGGTGCAGGTGCTGGGGCGGCGCGGCGACGAGCGCATTCCCTGTCGCCGCGACGTCGCCTTCGAGGTCGTTTTCGCCGTGCCGCCGTCGCGTGTCATCGCCTTCGTCGAGCAGGCGATACGCCGGCTCGACATCGACAATGTCGCCAAGACGCCGGCACCCACCTGCATCTGCATCGGTTTCGGCGAGAGCGGCATCGAATACATCATCGTTTACTGGATCATCGACCTTTCGCGCGACCGCCAGACCGATTCCCGCATCCGCGTGCACGTGTACGCGGCGCTCGAGCGTGCGAGGATCCTGTTCGCCTATCCGCATCGCGTGCTGTTGCGCCCCAACCGCGAATCGCCCGAGACGGTTTCCGAGCGCGAACGCAGCGGGCGGCTGCGGGCGCTCGAGCGCGTGCCGCTGTTCGCCGCGTTCACCGAACCCGAGCGGAGGGCGCTCGCGGAGGAACTCATCGCGCATCGCTTCGTCAACGACGACGCGATCTCGCGCATAGGCGAGCATGCCGATTGCCTTTACCTGCTGGCGGAAGGTCAGGTCAACGTGTATGGGGCAGGCACCGCACAGGCCGATGGTCCCAAGCTCGCCGAACTCCGGGCGCCCGACTACTTCGGCGAGATGGGCCTATTGACCGGCCAGGCGCGCACGGCGAACGTCGTCGCCGTCGGCGACGTGCTCTGCTACCGCCTCGACAAGGCCGGCTTCGACGCGATCCTGCAGGCGCGGCCGGCGCTCGTCGATGCGCTGTCGGAGGTCGTCGCCACGCGCCAGGCGGCCAACGACAAGGCGCTGGAACTGTCCGCCGACGCGCGAGCACGCCAGGCGAGCACCCGCGCCGCGGAGCTCATCCGCCGCATCCGCACGTTCTTCGACATCGCCACCTGACCCCGCGCGGCGCGCGAGGTCAGCGCACGAGGTCCTCGCGGCTGACCGCGAACACGCTGTCCGTCGACGACGCCGTGGTTACCCAGGTCAGCGCGAGGCGCGGAAACGCGGCCTCGACGGCATTGCGGTTGTGGCCGACCTCGACGACGATGGCGCCGCGTGAATTGAGGTAGCGCGGCGCCTCCTTGACAATGCGGCGCACGATGTCAAGCCCGTCTTCGCCTCCGGCGAGGGCGATCGCCGGCTCGCGCCGGTATTCCGGCGGCAGGTCCTCCATCGCCATCGCGGTGACGTACGGGGGATTGCTGATGACGAGGTCGTAGCTTTTCTCGGCCAGGTTCGCGTACACGTCCGAGCGGATGAGGTTGATGCGATCGGCGAGGCCGTAGTCGCTGACGTTGCGCTGGGCGACGGCGAGGGCGTCGGATGATACGTCGACCGCGTCGATGTCGGCCTGCGGGAAGGCGTCGGCGAGCAGGATCGCGAGACAGCCCGACCCGGTGCACAGGTCGAGCGCGGTGCGCACGCCGCCGGGTTCGCCGACGAAGGGGGCGAGATGGTCGGGCAGCAGCTCGGCGATGAACGAGCGCGGCACGAGCACGCGCTCGTCGACGTAGAAGCGGAACGTGCCGAGCCATGCCTCGTGCGTGAGGTACGCGGCCGGGATGCGGTCGTCGATCCGCCGCACGAGCAGCTCGGCCAGCGTCGCGCGCTCCGCCTGCGTCAGCGTGGCGTCGAGAAACGGCTCGAGGCGATCGATCGGCAGGTGCAGCGCGTGCAGGATGAGATACGCGGCCTCGTCGTAGGCGTTGTCGGTGCCGTGGCCGAACGCGAGGCCGGCCTCGTTGGAGCGCGATACCGCGTAGCGCAGCCAGTCGCGCAGCGTCGCGAGCTCGTGCGCCGGCGCACTCATCCCCGCCCCCCGCAGCGAGCTGCGCTCGCGTCCCCCCGCAGGGGGGCATCGCCTTGGGGCGGCCCGGCGGCGATTACGGCCCCCCCGCAGCGAGCTACGCTCGCGTCCCCCCGCAGGGGGGCATCGCCTTGGGGCGGCCCGGCGGCGATTACGGCCCCCCCGCAGCGAGCTGCGCTCGCTTCCCCCCGCAGGGGGGCATCGCCTTGGGGCGGCCCGGCGGCGATCATCCCGTCGCCAGAAGGCGCTCGAGGATCGCCCGGTAGAGGCCGGACAGCGCCTCGAGCGCCTCGACGTCCACGCACTCGTCGACCTTGTGAATCGTGGCGTTGACCGGACCGAGCTCGACCACTTCGCGCGCGATCGTGGCGAGGAAGCGCCCGTCGGACGTGCCACCGGTGCAGGAAATCTCGGGCGTGACGCCGAGCCGGTCGCGAATGATCGCGCTCGCCACCTCCACCAGCGTGCCGCGCGGCGTCAGGTAGGGCGGTCCTGACGCAGGCAGCGTGAGGGTGTAGCGCACCCCGTGGCGGGCGAGCACCGCTTCGAGCCGCGCCACCAGATCCTCGCGCGTCGACGCCGTCGAGTAGCGCCAGTTGAAGTTCAGCTCCAGGGTCCCGGGAACCACGTTGGTCGCGCCGGTGCCGGCGTGGATATTCGAGCATTGCCAGGTGGTCGGCGGGAAATAGGCGTTGCCGTCGTCCCAATGCATGGCTGCGAGTTCGGCCAGCGCCGGCGCGATGCGGTGGATGGGATTGTCGGCTAGGTGCGGGTACGCGACGTGTCCCTGCGTGCCGTGCACGACGAGCGTGCCGGACAGCGTGCCGCGGCGGCCATTCTTGATCATGTCGCCGAGCGTCGCCACCGACGACGGCTCGCCCACGATGCAATAGTCGATCGACTCGCCGCGCGCCTCGAGTGCCTCGACGATGCGCAGCGTGCCGTCGGTCGACGGTCCTTCCTCGTCCGAGGTGATGGCGAGCGCGACCGAGCCCGAGCCCGGCGTTTCGGGATTCGCCGCGACGTGGGCTTCGATCGCGGTGACGAATGCCGCCACGGAGCCTTTCATGTCGGCGGCGCCACGCCCGTAGAGTACGCCGTCGCGCACCATCGGCGTGAACGGGTCCGAATGCCAGCGTTCGATCGGACCCGTCGGCACGACATCGGTGTGGCCGGCGAACACCACCAGCGGCGCCGTGCTGCCACGCCGCGCCCAGAGGTTGGTGACGCCGTTGGCGACGATGGTCTCGCAATCGAAGCCCAGCGGAGCGAGACGCGCCGCGATGAGCGACTGGCAGCCGGCGTCCTCCGGCGTGAGCGAGCGCCGCGCGATCAGGTCCGCGGCCAATGCGAGCGTGGGGCGTGCGCGATCGTCCATCGCGCGATGGTAGCAAACGCGCCGGCTACTGCGCGTGATCGAGCATCGCGGGATCGATGGAGACGGACGCGAAGTCGACGTTGCCGCGGCGCGGGCGCGCCTGCGGGTCGTCGTCGTTGTCCTGGATCGCCTCGACGCGCGTGTTGGGCGCGTTCTGGTTGATGAGCCATGCGAGGTTGGTGGCCGAATCGGACGCCGTCATCGCCTCGTCGTAGCTGATCCTGCCGTCGAGGAACAGCCGGCACAGCGCCTGCTCGAACGTCTGCGATCCGGGATAGAGCGACTGCTCCATCGCCTCCTTGATCTGCGCGAACTCGCCGCTCTTGATGAGCTCGGCGATGAGCGAGGTATTGAGCAGGATTTCCACCGCCGGCTGCAGCTCGCCCTCGCGATTGCGCACGAGGCGCTGCGAAATGATGGCGCGCAGGCCGATCGACAGGTCCGACAGCACGGCCGAGCGCGCGTCGTGCGGGAACAGGTTGATGATCCGCGACAGCGCGTGGTAGCTGTTGTTGGCGTGGATCGTCGACAGGCACAGGTGGCCGGTCAGCGTGTGGATCAGTGCCGCCTGCATCGTCTCCTTGTCGCGGATCTCGCCGATCATGATGAGGTCCGGCGCTTCACGCAGGGCATTGGCGAGCGCGAGGTGGTAATTCTGGGTATCGATGCCGATCTCGCGCTGGTTGACGATGCTCTGCTTGTGCTCGAACAGGTACTCGATCGGATCCTCGATCGTCAGGATGTGGCCGGGCTTCTTCAGGTTGCGGTGGTCGATCATCGCCGCCAGCGTCGTCGACTTGCCGGAGCCCGTGGCGCCCGCGACCAGCACGAGACCGCGGCGCTCGACGACGAGGTCGAGCAGCACCTGCGGCAGGCGCAGCTGCGCGAACGGCGGCACGTTGCTGCGCACGTAGCGGATCACCAGCGAGATCGTGCCGCGCTGGCGGAAGATGTTGATGCGGAAATTGCCCACCGCCCGGTCGAGGTGCGAAAGGTTCATCTCCATCTCGCTCTCGAACGCTCGCGCCTGCTCCTTGTTCATCAGCTCGTAGGCGATCCGGCGCACCGTGTCGGGGTCCATGGGCTGGGTCGAAACCGGCGACACCACGCCGTTGACCTTGAGGTTGATCGGCGCGCCGCAGGAGATGAAGAGGTCGGAGGCCTGCTTTTCCGCCATCAGCTTGAACAACCGGTCGAGGAACATGTCTTTGCGCCTTGTTCGTGGTTCAGCGGCACGCCGGTTACTCGCACGGCGGCATGCCCGGGCTGCGGAAGCGCCATGATGATGTCATGAAAGCGCTCGGGCCGCCAGACGCTCGGCACGGCGTTTTTCATGGCGGCGAGACCCCGCCCGGCACCCCTGGATGGGACGGATAAGCAAGTTTCGTGCTGAACGGCCGTCCACCAAGGCTGCGAGGGGTGTCCGCACGCCGGCAGGCGACCGGCGCCGGGCCAGGTTGGCCGCCTCGCGGCGCTGCCACTTGAGGGCGACGATCGCGGCCGGCTCGCGCAATGTCAAACTATGCGCAATGGCAACCGCGGCACGGAATGGGTCTCGCAACGGGGAAATGGAATGTGGCGGCATGCTGGCGATCATCGGCGGTAGCGGACTCGACACCCTTCCGGGTCTCGCCGACGCGCGCCGTCGCGCGGTCGACACGCCCTATGGCGCGCCGGTGCCGGTCGTGCAACGTGGGCGCTTCGCAGGCCGCGAAGTGCTGTTCCTCGCGCGGCACGGTGAATCGCACGCCGTGCCGCCGCATCGCATCAATTACCGCGCCAACATCCGCGCGCTCGAAGCCGAAGGCGCGCGCGCGATCGTGGCGGTGGCAGCCGTGGGCGGCATCCGCGGCCACCCGCCGGGCTCGCTCGCGTTGCCGCACCAGCTCATCGACTACACGTCGGGTCGCGCGGCCACGTTCTTCGACGGCGGCGACGCCGCAGTCACGCATGTCGATTTCACGCACCCTTATGCGCCACGGCTGCGCGCCGCGTGCCTGCGCGCGGCGCGGCGTGCGGCCGTTCCGCTCGCCGACGGCGGCGTGTATGCGGCGGTGAACGGCCCCCGCCTCGAGACCGCCGCCGAGATCGATCGCCTGGAGCGCGACGGCGCCACCATGGTGGGCATGACGGGCATGCCGGAGGCGGTGCTCGCGCGCGAGGCGGGCCTCGAATACGCGGTGATCGCGCTGTGCGTCAATCATGCGGCAGGCCGGGGCGACAGCGCCGAAGCCGTGTCGCAGCCGGCACTCGAGCGCGTCATGCACGACGGCATGCGCGCGGTTCGCATGATCCTCGAGATGGTCGTGTCCGAAGCGGAGGCCCTGGCGTGATACGCGACATCCTGCGCATGGGGGATCCACGCCTGTTGCAGGTCTCGCAGCCGGTGGCCGAATTCGGCACGCCGGCGCTCGAGGCGCTCCTCGCCGACATGCGCGAGACGATGGCGGCGGCAAATGGCGCCGGCCTCGCGGCGCCGCAGATCGGCGTGCCGCTGCGCGTGGTGATCTTCGGCGTCGAGCACAACCCGCGCTATCCGGACGCCGAAGCGGTGCCGTACACGGAGCTCGTCAACCCGGTGCTGACGCGCCTCGACGACGCGATGGAGGACGGCTGGGAGGGGTGCCTGTCGGTGCCCGGCCTGCGCGGCGTCGTGCCGCGGTACGTCGCGATGCGCTACGAGGGCTTCGACCCGCAAGGCCGGCCGATCCGGCGCGACGTCGACGGCTTCCATGCACGCGTCGTGCAGCATGAGTGCGACCACCTCGATGGCGTGCTGTACCCGATGCGGATGCGCGACTTCCGCCAGTTCGGCTACACCGACATCCTCTTTCCCGAACGCGCCGCCGCCGAGGACGACTGAAAGGCGCTCGACGCGCGGCTTCGACGCCAGGCGGTTCGCCAGCCGCCCGTCGCATGGCAGGCCGCGGCGCGAATGCGTGGCAGTCAGGCCTACGCCTTCACCTCCAGCGCCTCGTAGAGCGTCGTCTCGAGGCGCAGCAGCGCCTGCTCGTCGTGCAGTCGCGCGCCGTCGATCAGGAACACGTCCTCGGCGCGATCGCCCAGCGTGTTGATCTTCGCGCTGGCAACGTTGACGTTGGCGCGCGCGAGCAGGTAGGCGATCTGCGCGAGCAGGCCCGGCCGGTCGCCGGCCACCACCTCGAGGATGTAGTGGAGCCCCTTGTCGTCCGGAAAGATCTGGATCTCCGGCGTCAGCGGAAAGTGCTTGAGGCGCCGTGACAGGCGGCCCGCTCCGGGAGGCTCGACCGGCCGCGGCTCGCGCAGGAGCTCGCGCAACTCGTACTCGACGTACTGGATCGTCGAGCGGAAGGTTGCGTCGGGATTCGCGGGGTCGTGCACGACGAAGGTGTCGAGTGCATAGCCATTGCGGGTGGTGTGCACGCGCGCCTCGAGAATCGACAGCCCGGCACGGCCGAAGAAGCCGCAGATGCGCGCGAAGAGCTCCTTCTGGTCGGGCAAATAGATCATCACCTCGAGGCCGGTGCCCGCGCGCGTGAGGCGCGCCTGCACCACCGGCTCGGTGCGATCGACGCGCCAATGGAGGTTGCGCGCATGCCATGCGATCTCGTCGGCGGTATGGCGCTGGAAATACACGACGTCGAGATGGCTCCACAGCGCCGCTTCGGCGCCATCGGGAATGGCGTTCAGCCGCAGCAGCCGGCGCGCCTCGTCCTGGCGTGCACGCAGCGAATCGCGCAGCCCGCCGCCGCGATCGCCGGCGAGCGTGCGGCGCGTCGCATGGAAAAGGTCCTCGAGAAGCTGGCCCTTCCATGCGTTCCACACCTTGGGACTCGTGCCGCGGATGTCGGCGACGGTGAGCAGGTAGAGCGCAGTGAGGCGCCGCTCGTCGCCGACCCGGCGGGCGAAGCCGTCGATCACGGCGGGGTCGGCGAGGTCGGACTTCTGCGCGATCGCCGACATCGTGAGGTGGTTTTCGACGAGCCACGCCACCAGCTCTGTGTCCTCGGGGCGCAGCGCGTGCAGGCGGCAGAAGCGCCGCGCGTCGCGCGCGCCGAGCGTCGAGTGGTCGCCGCCGCGGCCCTTGCCGATGTCGTGGAAGAGGCCGGCGAGGTACAGCGCCTCCTTGCGCGCGAAATCGCCGATCAGCCGTGAGCACAGCGGGTATTCGTGCGCGTGCTGCGCCTCGGTGAAGCGGCGCAGGTTGCGGATCACCATCAGCGTGTGCTCGTCCACCGTGTACACGTGGAAGAGGTCGTGCTGCATCTGGCCCACGACGCGGCCGAACACCGGCAGGTACGCGCCGAGCACGCCGGTGAGGTTCATCCGCCGCAGCTCGTGGGTGATGCCGCGGGGCTCGCGGAACAGCGCGATGAAGCGCGCGCGATTCGCGGGATCGCGGCGGAACGCGGCGTCGATGCGCCGGCGCGCGCGCACCACGGCGCGCAGCGCGCGCGCCGACATGCCCTTGAGCTCCGGGTGGCGCTCCATCGTCAGGAAGGCATCGAGGATCGCCGACGGGCGCCGCTCGAACAGGTCGGGGTCGGGGATGTGCAGGAGCTCGTCGAGCGCCGTGAAGTCGGCGTCGATGGGCGTCGACGTGCGTTGCGGGGCGAGGATGCGCACGCCGAGGTTCTGCATCAGGATGGTGCTGAGCAGGCGCACCTCGCGCGCCGCGCGGTAGTAGCGCTGCATCAGGAGCTCGCTCGCGCGCCGCGTGGGCGTGTCGGCGAGGCCGAGCTCGCGGGCAAGCGCCGTCTGCTCGTCGAAAACCAGCCGGTCCTCGCGGCGCCCGGCGAGGTAATGCAGGCGCACGCGCATCGCCGAGATCGTGCGCTCCTGGCGGGACGCGCTGCGCGCCTCGGCCATGGTCATGAGGCCGTTGTGCGCGAGCTCGCGCCACGTGCGGCCGAGCCCGGCGGCGTTGGAGATCCACAGCACCGTCTGCAGGTCGCGCAGGCCGCCCGGGCTCTCCTTGACGTTGGGCTCGAGGTTGTAGAGCGCGTCGTCGTACTTGAGGTGGCGCTGCTGCTGCTCGAGGGCCTTCGCCGAATAGAACGCGCGGATGTCGAGTGCGGCGGCGAAACGCGCCTTGAATGCGCGCGCGAGGCGAGGCGCGCCGGCGACGAGGCGGTGCTCGAGCAGGCTCGTGCGCACCGTGATGTCGGCCGCCATCTCGCGCTCGCACTCCTCGATCGTGCGTGTTGCATGCGCGATCTCGAGCCCGATGTCCCACAGCGTCACCAGGAAGCGCTCGATCGACCCGGCATGCGCCGCTGCCGCGGCATCGAGCAGGATGACGACGTCGATGTCGGAATGCGGGAAGAGCCTGCCGCGCCCGTAGCCGCCGACCGCGAGAAGCGCGAAGCCGGGCGGCATCCGCGACTCGCGCCAGACGTCCTTGAGCACGTCGTCGGTGAGGCGCGCGAGACCGCGCAGCAGGCGGGGCGTGTCGGGGCGCGCGAGGAACGCGTCACGCAGCGCTGCCCGCCCGCGTTCCAGCCGCTCGCGCCACGCGCGGATCCGCGACACCGCGTTCATGGCCGACTCGATCGTGCCGGGCGCGGTGCGCAAGCCGGGTCGCCTCAGGAATCGAGCGGTGGCGGGGGCGGCGTGCCGCCGGAGACGGTCAGCACCTCGTGCCCATCGTCGGTGACGAGCACTGTGTGCTCCCACTGCGCGGACAACGAATGGTCGGCGGTGACGATGGTCCAGCCGTCGGCGAGGCAGCGGATGCCCGCTCGTCCGGCGTTGACCATCGGCTCGACCGTGAAGATCATGCCGGGCTGCAGCTTGAGCCCCGTTCCCGGCCGGCCGTAGTGCAGGACCTGCGGCTCCTCGTGGAACTGGCGGCCGATGCCGTGGCCGCAGAACTCGCGGACGACGGAAAAGCCGTTCGCCTCCGCATGCTGCTGGATGACGTGGCCGACATCGCCGAGATGCGCACCCGGCCGCACCTTGCGAATGCCCCTCCACATCGCCTCGTACGTCACGTCGACGAGGCGTTTGGACTGGATCGAGGGTGCGCCGATGAAGAACATGCGGCTCGAGTCGCCATGGAAGTCATCCTTGATCACCGTGACGTCGACGTTGACGATGTCGCCCGGCTTGAGCTTGCGATCGCCCGGGATGCCGTGGCAGACGACGTGGTTGACCGAGGTGCACAGCGACGCCGGGTACGGCGTGTGGCCCGGCGGCGCATAGTTGAGCGTGGCGGGAATCGTGCGCTGCACGTCGACCATGTAGTGGTGCGCGAGGCGATCGATCTCGCCGGTGGTGATGCCGGCGGTGACATGCGGCGTCAGATAGTCGAGGAGCTCGGAGGCCAGGCGGCCGGCCTCGCGCATGCGGTGGATCTCGTCGGGGGACTTGAGCGAAACGGACATGGCGACAATGGTGGGGGCGGGGACTCAGGCGCGCAACAGCTCGTTGATGCCGGTCTTGGCGCGCGTGCGGGCATCGACGCGCTTGACGATCACCGCGCAGTAGAGGTGGCAGCCGCCCTCGCCGGAGGTCAGGCTGCCGGCGACCACGACCGAGCCCGCGGGCACGCGTCCGAAACTGATTTCGCCGCTCGCCCGATCGAAGATCTTCGTGCTCTGGCCGAGGAACACGCCCATGCCCAGCACCGAGTTCTCCTCGACGATCACGCCTTCGACCACTTCCGAGCGCGCACCGATGAAGCAGTTGTCCTCGATGATGGTCGGGTTGGCCTGCAGCGGCTCCAGCACGCCGCCGATGCCGACGCCGCCCGACAGGTGCACGTTGCGCCCGATTTGCGCGCAGGAGCCGACGGTGGCCCAAGTGTCGACCATCGTGCCTTCGTCGACATAGGCGCCGATGTTGACGTACGACGGCATCAGCACGACGTTGCGCGCGATGTAGGCGCCGCGGCGCGCCACGGCGGGCGGCACGACGCGCACGCCGGAGGTCGCGAAGTCGCGGTCGGTGTAATGGGCGAACTTGGTCGGTACCTTGTCGTAGAAGCGGAACGGCACCGCCGGCCCCTCGAGGCCGATGCCGGCATTGTCGGCAAGCCGGAACGACAGCAGCACCGCTTTCTTGACCCACTGGTGCACCTGCCACGTGCCGTCCTTCTTCTCGGCGACACGCAGGCGGCCGGCATCGAGCTCGGCGATCACGTGCGACACCGCTTCGCGCACGGCGGCGGGCGCCTTTGCGGGGCTTAAGGACGCGCGGTCGTCCCAGGCGGCATCGAGTGTCGCGATCAGCGATTGCATCGGCGGCTTCGCAAAAAGCGCGATTTTACCGCGATGCGGCCGTGGCGCCGCCTGCGCCCCTGCCGTGGCTACATCGCCTTGAAGCGGTGCGCGAACGTGCGCGACACGATGAGCGTCTCCGGCCGCGACTTGAGGTGGATCACCGGCTGGTCGCGCCAGTCGCGCTCGACGCGTGCGATGGCGTTGAGGTTGACGATCGTGCCGCGATGCACCTGCCAGAACGCTTCGGGGTCGAGCTCTTCGTAGAGCTCCTTGATCGGCTTGCGGATGAGGCCATCGCCGTCGCGGGTGACCACCTTCGTGTACTTGTCCTCCGACTGGAAGTACAGGACGTCGTCGATCGGTATCATCGTCATCGCGTTGCCGAGCGAGGCGCGCACCCACCGCAGCGCCGCCGGCGCATCCTTCGCCGCGAGCCGTGACAGCACCGCCGCAAGGTCGAGCGGCGCCGTGCGAAGGCGCGCCTTGAGTCGTGCCACGACCTTGGCCACGCGATCGGCGGCGACCGGCTTCAGCAGGTAGTCGACGGCGCCTTCCTCGAACGCGGCGACCGCGTATTCGTCGTAGGCGGTGACGAAGACGACGTGCACGCTGCCGCCCAGCGTGCGCGCGACGTCGAGCCCGTCGCGCCCCGGCATGCGGATGTCGAGGAACGCGATGTCGGGCTGGTGCGAGCGCGCCAGCAGCAATGCCTCGTCGCCGTTGGCGGCGGGGCCGACGATGCCGAGCTCCGGCCACGCTTCGGCAAGACGCGCCTTGAGCTGCGCGGCGAGCATCGGCTCGTCTTCGGCGATGAGGGCGGTGGGCATGGGGGTCGGGACGTGATCGGGCTGCGCCGCCGCACGCGGACGCCCCGCCACTCAGCGATGCGCGAGCGGCAGCGTGATGATGGCGATGCAGCCGCCGGTGTCGGCGGAAGCGAGCGTAAACCGCGCGCGCTCGCCGTACAAGGCCGCGAGGCGCTCGCGAATGTTGGAAAGGCCGACGCCCTGGCCCGCAGCCGGGCTCGTGCCGCCGGAGACGCCGCTGCCGGTGTCGGTGACGCGCACCACCAGCGAATCGCCGTCGCGCGCCGCGTTGACGCCGATCCTGCCGCCCTGCACGGCGGGCTCGATGCCATGGCGCACGGCGTTCTCCACCAGCGAGATGACGAGGTTGGGCGGGAACGGCTCGGTGCGCAGGTCCTCGGGAATCGTCACGTCGAACGCGAGGCGCTCGCCCATGCGCATCTTGAGGATGTTGAGATACGCCTCGATCAGCTGCGCCTCCTGGCCGAGAGTCGACGATGCCGCGCGCAGCTGCGGCAGCGCGGCGCGCAGGTAGGCGATCAGGTGGCCGAGCAGCTTGCCTGCGCGCGGCGGATCGGTCTCGGTCAGGTATTGCACGGATGCGAGCGTGTTGAACAGGAAATGCGGCTCGACCTGCGCCTGCATCAGCTTGAGCTGCGCCTCGGTGGCCTGCCGCGACAGCAGGTGCCGCTCCGCATTGGCCCGCTGCAGCGCCGCTTCGGCGAGCGTCTCGCGGATCTTTACGTAGAAGAACAGGCTGACGAAGAGTCCGTTGAGGAACGCGGCGAATAAATTCCATGCGAACGTGGTCCAGTGCACGCGCACGTAGGCGGCGTCGTAGCCCTTGACGATGATCACCAGCGCGACGCCGATCAGCGCGCCGATCGCCACCGCCCGCGCCAGCCGCGCAATGGCATGTGGCTTGCCCCAGGGCGATGCGACGTTGACGCAGTACGCGATCGAGAAGCCGTACAGCTGGCAGGTGACGAACGGATGCCAGAAGGGGCGCGTGTCGTCGATCCACAGCACCGCGGCGATGCCGGTGTTGATCGCGGCGATCAGCAGGATGGACAGCGCCGACGCGCGAAAGCCGTCGATCAGGATCTGTCCGAATCCTTTGTCGTGCGCGGGGGAGGCTGCTGAGTCCATGGCGGCGATTCTAGTAAGCCGTCACGGACGGCGCCCGGGGTTGCGACAGGGCGCCGGCCCTCCCGACAGGATGCCTCCCGCCGGGATTGTCCGCGCTAGCCCCGCGCGTGCGCAAAGGTGACCACTCGGTCGATCCCCTCGGCGCACTCGTCGGCATCGGCAACGAGCGCGATGCGCACCCGTCCACGCCCCGGATTGACGCCGCCGGCGTCGCGGGCCAGGTAGCTCCCCGGCAACACGGTGACGTTTTGCGCCGCGTGCAGATCGCGGGCGAAGACGGTGTCGTCGCCGCCGACGTCCACCCACAGGTAGAACGCCGCCTGCGGCATCGCGCACGGCAGCACGGCCGCCAGCCGCGGCACCAGGGCATGGAATTTCGCCGCGTACAGCGCGCGGTTGTCACGCACGTGCGCCTCGTCGTTCCAGGCGGCGATGCTCGCGTGCGCGACCATGCCCGACATCGCCGAGCCGTGATAGGTCCGGTAGCGCAGGAACGCCCGCAGCAGCCCCGCGTCGCCCGCGACGTAGCCCGCGCGCAGCCCCGGCGCGTTCGAGCGTTTCGACAGCGATCCGAACACCACCAGCCGTGCGAAGTCGTGGCGTCCGCAGGCCGCGGCGGCGGCGAGGGCGCCCAGCGGCGGATGTGCCTCGTCGAAGTAGATCTCGGAATAGCACTCGTCGGCGGCAATGGCGAAGCCATGGCGGTCCGCCAGCGCGAAGAGCCGCTCCCACGTCGCGAGGTCGGTGACGCACCCCGTCGGATTGTCCGGCGAGCAGACGTAGAGAAGCTGCGTGCGGCCCCACACGCTGTCCGGCACGGCGTCCCAGTCATGCCGGAAGGCATTGGCAGCGACGGCGTTGACGCAATAGGGCTCCGCCCCGGCCAGCAACGCGGCGCCCTCGTAGATCTGGTAGAACGGATTGGGCACCACCACCACGGGTGCCGGACGGCTGGCGTCGACGATCGTCTGCGCGAAGCTGAAGAGCGCCTCGCGGCTGCCCAGCACCGGCAGCACCTGGGTCGCAGGATCGATCGCGTGCATGTGATGCCGGCGCGCGAGCCAGTGCGCGATGGCTTCGCGCAACGCGGGTGCGCCCGCCGTCATGGGATAATTCGCGAGCGCCGGCATGCCCTCGGCCAGCGCGTCGAGCACGAGCTGCGGCGTCGGATGCCGCGGCTCGCCGATGCCGAAGTTGATCGGCCGCAGGGTGGCGGGCGGCACATTGGCGGCGAAGAGCTCGCGCAGCCGCTCGAATGGATACGGCTGCAGCAGCGATAGGCGGGGGTTCACGTGCCCAAGGGACCATGGATGCGGCGCTCGATTATATCGACGCGATGATCGCGGGCGCGCCAGGGTTGCCGCGCGCGATGCGCGCCGCGCCTGCACTCGCCACGCTGGCGGCGGCGATCCTGCTCGGCACCGTGGTGATCTACTGGCTGTGGCGGTGGCTGGGGCCCGCGCCCGTGCACGTGATCGCCGCCGAGCCGCGCGATCCCGTTGCGGCGATCGCGGCGTCCGGCTGGCTGGCGGCGCCGGCGCCCGTCCCGGCAACCGCGGCGGCGACGCCGTCGACGCTCGGCGGCGACGTGCGGCTGCTGGGCGTGATGGCCGACACCCGCGGTGGCGGCTATGCGCTGTTCCGCTTGCCCGGCGGTCCGAAGATCGTGGCCGAAGGCGGTGAGATCGCGCGCGGCAGCGTGCTCGAGCGCATCACCCCGTTCGCCATCCTCGTGCGCGATGCCTCCGGCGAGCGCAGCATCCTGCTGCGCGCCGATACGACCTCGAAGGCCCCGCTCGCGCAATCGGTGGCTGCCGCCGCGCTGCGCAATTCGCCGGCGTGCGCGCCGCCGCCGGGCTTTCGCGGCAGCGTGGTCAAGCTCAATGCCGAGTTGCTGCAAGGCCTCGCGTCGCAGCCCGACGCACTCGCCGCCATCGTCACGCCGGTCGCCGGTGGCGGCATGAGCGTGCGCGAAGGCAGCGGCTTCGCGCAGATGATCGGCATGAAGCCGGGCGATCGCGTGCGGCTCGCCAACGGCATTCCGCTGGCCAATGCCGATGACGTCATGGCCGCGGTGGTGACACCGCTGATTGCCAACCAGCCGGTGCGACTGTCGGGCACGCGCGACGGCACGTCGCAGGAGATGCTGCTGCTGAACGCCGGCGCCTGCCCCGGCTAGCGCGGGTCGCCGGTCAGCGCGTGGCGACTCGCGTCGCTGCCGCGTGCGCGTCGAGCCAGGCGGCAAGATCGCGTGGATGCTCGAGCCAGCCGTCCGCCGGCCAGCAGTCGGGCTCGGCGCCGACGCCCATGTAGCCCCAGCGCGCCACCAGCGTCGCCATGCCGGCGGCACGCCCGGCATCGATGTCGCGAAGGTCGTCGCCGACGTAGACGCACGTGGCGGGCGCGAGTCCCAGGGCCTGCGCGGCGTGCAGCAGCGGCGCCGGGTGCGGTTTGGCGTGCGGCGTGGTGTCGCCGCTGACAATCACCGCGGCGCGCCCGGAGAGCCCGAGATGCGAGGTGACCGGGCCGGTGTAACGCGCCGCCTTGTTGGTGACCACGCCCCAGGCGAGGCCGCGCGCGGCGAGGGCGGCGAGCATCGGCTCAACGCCGTCGAACAGCCGCGTTTCGGCGGCAAGGCCTTCGGCATAGCACGCGAGAAACTGCTCGCGCAGCGCGAGGTAGCGCGGATGATCCGGCGTCACCTGCATGCCCGCGAGAAGCAGTCCGCGCGCCCCCGACGACGCGTATTCGCGCAGCGACGCCGGCGCCACCGGCGGCAGCCCGTCGGCGGCGCGCACGCGATTGAGCGCCGCGGCGAGGTCGGGGGCGCTGTCGGCGAGCGTGCCGTCGAGGTCGAACAGCACGCCGCGGATCGGGGACGTCACGCCGGCGACCCGGGCTTGCGGAAGGCCGCCAGGTAATTGACCGAAACGTCGTCGTTCAGCGCATAGGCGCGCGTCATCGGGTTGTAGCTCATGCCGCGAAGGCTGGCGAGCTCGAGTCCCGCGCGCCGCGCGTCGAGCGCGAGCTCCGAGGGCTTGATGAAGCGAGTCCAGTCATGCGTGCCCCGCGGCAGCAGTCGCAGCAGGTATTCGGCGCCGACGATCGCGAACAGATACGACTTCGGGTTGCGCGCAAGTGTCGAGAAGATCACGCAGCCGCCGGCGCGTGCGAGTGCGGCACACGCGGCGATCGTCGATGCGGGCTGCGGCACGTGCTCGAGAAGCTCCATGCACGTGACCACGTCGAACGCGCCCGGACGCGCGGCGGCGAGCGCCTCGGCGCTCTCGAGCCGGTAGTCGACGTCCACGCCGGACTCGAGCCGATGCAGCCTGGCCACGCCGATGGGCTTCGGCGACAGGTCGATGCCGGTGACGCTCGCGCCACGCAACGCCATCGCCTCCGCCAGGATGCCGCCGCCGCAGCCGACGTCGACCACGGACTTGCCGGCCAGGCCGCCGGCCACGTCGTCGATCCAGCCGAGGCGCAGCGGATTGATGTCATGCAGCGGCTTGAACTCGCTCTCGGGATCCCACCAGCGGTGGGCGAGTGCGCCGAACTTCTCGAGTTCGGCGGCATCGGCGTTTGCGGCTTGCGAAGGCATGGTCATGGCGGTCATGGTCGGGGAGATGCGAGGCGCGCGCCCCATTGTCGCGCGCGAAGGCGGATCGCCGCGACGTCGATGCGCGCCGGCACGCGCGCGGCGACGACACGTTCGCCGGCCACGAAGACGTCGGTGACGTGCTCGCGCCCGGCGGCGTAGACGATCTGCGAGATGGGATCGTAGCAGGGCTCGGTGGCGACGCCGCCCAGGTCGATGGCGATGACGTCGGCGAGCTTGCCCGGGGCGAGCGAGCCGATGGCGGCGCCGAGGCCGAACGCGTCGGCGCCGTTCTGCGTGGCCATGCGCAGCACCGACATCGCAGGCAAGCGCGTCGGGTCGCCGTGCGCGCCCTTGGCAAGGAGTGCAGCCAGCCGCATCGCATCGAACATGTCGAGGCGATTGTTCGACGCCGCGCCATCGGTGCCGAGGGCGACGTTGATGCCTGCGGCGACGTATTCGGCCACGGGCGCGATGCCGGCGCCGAGCTTGAGGTTGGATGCCGGGCAGTGCACGACGTGGCAGCCCTGGCGCGCGAGGATCTCGAGATCGCCTTCACCCGGATGGACCGCATGCACGGCGACGAAGCCGGGGCCGGTGGCGCCGAGGCGGTCGAGACGCGCGAGCGGCGTCAGGCCGTCGCGCGCCAGCGCGTCGTCACGCTCGGCGCGCGTCTCCTGCAGATGGGTGATGATCGGCAGGTCGATCTCGCGGGCGAGCGTGACCAGCTTGCGCCACGTCGCGTCACCCACCGTGTACGGCGCATGCGGCGCCAGCGCAAAACCCAGCTGCGGCACGCCTTTTAGCACGTCGCGCGCGGCGAGCCCGCGTGCGAGGTGCGCGTCGGCATCGGCGGCACCCGCCATCGGAAAGTCGAGGATGGGCATGCCGAGCACTGCGCGCATGCCGGCCGAGAGATAGGCGCGTGCCGCGGCCTCCGGATGAAAATACATGTCGACGGCGGTGGTCGTGCCGCCGGCGAGCATCTCGGCGGCCGCGACGAGCGTGCCGTCGAACACGAAGTCGGGTGCGACGTGCGCCGCCTCAGCGGGCCAGATGTGCTCGCGCAGCCACACATCGAGCGGCACGTCGTCGGCGATGCCGCGCAGCAACGACATCGCGGCGTGCGTGTGGGCGTTGACGAGACCCGGCATCACTACGTGCGTGGCGAGGTCGATGCGCTCGCGCGCGACGAAGCGCGCATCGGCCTCGGCCGCGGGCACCAGCGCGACGATGTGCCCGCGATCGACGATCAGCGAATGACCTTCGAGGGCGCCGTCGCGGTCGATCGGCACGCACCAGCGCGCGTCGATGCGGGTATCGACGCGCATCGCGTCATCCTGAGTCATGGGCATCCCTTTGCAGCCACGGGCAGCGCAAACAAAAAGCCCCGCATGCGCGGGGCCTTTTGCGACCTTGCAGCTCGGTCATCAATGCATCATCGAACCTTCGCCCTTGACTTCGACTTCCACGCGGCGGTTCGGCGCGAGGCAGGCGATCAGTTCGCGCAGTGCCTTCTGGTTGCAGACCACGCCCGGGATCGGCTGCGTCTTGCCCATGCCCAGCGTCTCGATCTTGTCGCGCGGCACGCCCTTGCTCACGAGGTAGTCGCGCACGGCGTCGGCACGGCGCTCCGAGAGCTTCTGGTTGTAGGCCTGCGTGCCAATGCGGTCGGTGTGGCCGGTGACGAGCACGAGCTCGAGCTTCTGCACTTGCGACAGCTTGGAGATGATCTCCGAATCGATCGCCGCCTTGCCGTCGGGCTTGAGGACCGCCTTGTCGAAGTCGAACAGCGCCTTCGACGCCAGCGTGATCTTCTGCACGCCCATCGGGGCCGGGGCGGGCGCCGGGGCAGGCGCAGGCGCAGGTGCGGGCGCCGCGGCGGGCGCGGGCGCTGCCGGCTTCGGCACGAGATCCGGGTCGCACGCGGCGATGGCCATGCTCGGCGTCCAGTACCCGGTGCGGTAGCACAGGTTGCCCGACAGGCCGGCGGTGCTGTTGTAGACGCCACTCCTCACGACGTTGTTGTCCGGCGTTCCCGTGGCGGACAGAACGTATCCGCTGTTGGTGGGATTGGCGCCGGCGACGCCAGGCACGTATCCCGTGGTCTGCGCGGCAACGCTGCCGGCGATTGCAGCTGCGAGCGCGCCTGCGACAACACCGGTGACGAGTCGACGAGTCATTGTTTCACCCCTTATTGGCTTAGGTTTTGGGAAAGTTTTATGCGAACTGAGGTTCGCGCACCCGGGCCCGTCGATCGTCCAAGCGGTCCCCGGCGCGCGGAAATCTTAGCGTTCACAACGACTATAGCACGGAGGTTTTGCGGGAAGCAAAAGCGCCGGGCCGCGGATAAGTGATACGGCGAGGCGACTGTCGCGGCAATACAACGTCGTGCTAAAATTACAAATATTCAAAGGCATCCGGCATCCCCGCGGCGCCGGATGCTGCCGAAAACCGGCCGGCGTCGGCCATTCCCGCTGAAAATCGAGCGGGAGGGTCGATTTCTGCCTGCCGCGCCCGATCCCGCAACTTCGC
>DATBOK010000212.1:0-11363 GCA_036553845.1 Casimicrobiaceae bacterium | reverse complement strand
ACGGTCGGACCTTCGCGGCCGATCGATCCGCCGCATAGCAGGCCCACCAGCGTCATCGCGATCTTGGCGGCAGCGACGCGCAACGAGAGCAGCCGGCGGCGGAAGTCCGCGTCAGGGTGCCTCAGGACGGCGATCGCCTGCGGAATGCCGCTGCCCTGCGCGCCGGCGAACCAGCGCTGGCTCGCGTAGCTGATCGCGGCGAAGCCCGCCGGTGCAAGCACGAACGGCAGCCACGACCATCGGGCGAGCATCCGGTGCAAGACGTCGTTCGCGAGGTTCGCCGCGATCGCGAAGCCGACCGCAACGACACCGACTGCGATGCTGCCGCCGAGGAAGACGACGCGCCTGCTCCACTGCGGCCGCGACAGCCACACGTGCCGCGAGCGGCGCGTGAGGCGCAGCAGCGCGACGCGGAGCCGCGGTGCGAGGGCTATTTGACGACCTGCAGATGCGACGGCCGTCTCGGCCGTGCGGCATCCGCGAGCTTCGGCGCACCGATCGCCTGACTGTCACGCGGTGCCGTCGACACCGCGAGCGAAGCCACCGGGTCGTCGGGGGTCGTGAACGAGAACCCGTAGCCGGTTTCCTTGGCGAAGATGCCGATCACGGCGCCGACCGGCACCGAGACCTCCTGCGAAGCGCCGTTGAAGCGCGCTGTGAACTGGATCCACTGGTTGTCGATCGTCAGCTTGCGCGTCGCCGTCGCGCTGACGTTCAGCACGATCTCGCCGTTCTTGACGAACGCTGCCGGCACGCGCGTCTGCGGATTGACGCGGACGGCGAGATACGGCGTTAGACCGTTGTCGGCGCACCATTCGCAGATGGCGCGTACGAGATAGGGCTTCGCGGACTGCTCGGACATGCGGAAAATACTACCCTCGGCCCGGGAACCGTCAAGCCGTGGGCTTTACCGCCTGTCCGACGGCCGTGCACCACATTGCGTAGTACGCTACTTGCGCATGCCGCGCTCCGCCGAGGTCAGCGCCTCGGAGAACGCGGGGCGGGAGAACAGGCGCTCGGCGTACTTGAGGAGCGCTGCCGCCTGCTTGGGCATCTGCACGCCGTAGTAGTCGAGCCGCCACAGAAGCGGCGTGATGGCGACGTCGAGCATCGAGTATTCCTCGCCCAGCATGAACTTGTGCTTGGAGAACACCGGCGCGATCTGCAGCAGAGCGTCGCGCACCAGCGCGCGGGCGCGATCGACCTGACGCTGATTGTTGCCCTCGAGCGCCTCGACGTGAACGAAGAGTTCCTTCTCGAACCGGTGCAGGAAGAGCCTGGCGCGAGCGCGCATCACCGGGTCGGCCGGCATCAGCTGCGGATGCGGGAAGCGCTCGTCGATGTACTCGTTGATGATGTTGGCTTCGTGCAGGACGAGATCGCGCTCGACCAGCACCGGAACCTGGTTGTACGGGTTCATCACCGCGAGATCCTCGGGCTTGTGGTCGAGGTCGACGTCGATGATCTGAAAGTCCATACCCTTCTCGTGCAGCACGATTCGGCAGCGCTGGCTGAACGGATCGGTGGTGCCGGAGTACAGCGTCATCATGTCAGTGCAGGGCCTTCCAGTAGTCCCGTTTCAGCGCGTAGGCGAGCGCGAACAGCACGCCGAGGAAGATGAGCACGATCATGCCGAGATGGATTCGCTCGTCGCGGATCGGCTCACCCATGTAGTCGAGATAGTTGACGATGTCTCCGACGAAGGCCTCGTACTGGGCGCGTGTCATCGTCCCTGGAGCATCGGGAGCGATCGACACCATCGTGTACTTGTGATCCTTGGTCGGCTCGACCATCGCCAGACCCTTGACGGCGATCGCCGCGGCCTCCGCCGACTCCTCGTTGTCGAACTCCTTTTCGACGCGCTTGCCGGTCCCCGAGAGCTGCCAGAGTACGTCCGGCATACCGACGTTCGGGAACACCAGGTTGTTCCAACCGGTCGCGGACTTGTCGTCGCGGTAGAAGCCGAGCAGGTAGTTGTACAGCCAGTCGCGGCCGCGAACGCGCGCCTCGACCGAGAGATCGGGAGGCGGGTTGCCGAACCACGTCTTGGCATCGTCCTCACGCATCGCCACCGTCATCGTGTCGCCTATCTTGTCGCTCGCGAACATCAGGCTGCTCTTGATCTGCGCGGGGGTGAGGCCGAGGTCGGTCAGCCGGTTGTAGCGCATGTACTTCGCCGTGTGGCAGGTCAGGCAGTAGTTGACGAAGTCGCGCGCACCGCGCTGCAGCGACGCGATGTCGAGGCGGTTGTCCGGCGCGGGCGCCATCCGCAGCCCGGCCTCCTCGGCGGCGTTCGCGGCGAGTCCGACGAGGGCGAGTGCCGCGCAGGCGATCAGGGCGAGCTTTCTCATTTCCACCTCACCCGGTCCGGTTGCGGCAGGGTTTTGTCGCGCACCGAGTACCACGGCATCAGCACGAAGAACGCGAAGTAGATGACGGTCAGCACCCGCGACACGACGGTCGCGCGGTCGGCGCCATGGAACGGGAACACGTCGGCGAACTGCCCCCACACCGTCACCGGCACCGTGCCGAGATAGCCGAGGAGCAGAAACGAGAAGATGAACGCGATCAGGAAGCCCTTGTACAGCCGCCCGCGGTAGCGAATCGACTTCACCGGCGCGCGATCGAGCCACGGCAGCGCGAAGAAGATCAGCACCGCGCAGGCCATCACGATGACGCCCCACACCTGCGTCTCGAGGAATGACGGCACCGCGCGCAGCATCGCGTAGTACGGTGTGAAGTACCACACCGGCGCGATCTCCTGCGGCGTCTTCAGCGGGTTCGCGGGGATGAAGTTGTTGGATTCGAGGAAGAAGCCGCCCATGTTCGGAAGGAAGAACACGATCGCCGAGAACACGATCAGGAAGCCGATCACGCCGACGATGTCCTTCACCGTGTAGTACGGGTGAGAGTAGATGCCGTCGAGGGGCAGCCCGGTCTTCGGATCCTTCGGCTGCTTCTTGATCTCGACGCCGTCGGGATTGTTCGAGCCCGTCTCGTGCAGCGCCATCAGGTGCATGACGACCAGCGCGACCAGCACGAGCGGCAGCGCCGCGACGTGGAATGCGAAGAAGCGGTTCAGCGTGACGTCGGAGATCGTGTAGTCGCCGCGGATCCACACGGCGAGGCCCTCGCCGATGCCGGGGATCGTCGAGAACAGGTTGACGATCACCTGCGCGCCCCAGTACGACATCTGTCCCCACGGCAGCAGGTAGCCGAAGAACGCCTCCGCCATCAGGCACAGGTAGATCAGGCAGCCGAACACCCACAGCAGCTCGCGCGGCTTGCGGTAGCTGCCATAGAGCAGGCCGCGGAACATGTGCAGGTAGACGACGACGAAGAACATCGACGCGCCGGTCGAGTGCATGTAGCGGATCAGCCAGCCCCAGTCGACGTCGCGCATGATGTACTCGACCGACTCGAACGCGCGCGCGGCGTCCGGCTTGTAGCTCATCGTCAGGAAGATGCCGGTGACGATCTGCATCACCAGCACCAGCAGCGCCAGCGAGCCGAAGTAGTACCAGAAGTTGAAGTTCTTCGGCGCGTAGTACTCGGAGGCGTGCTCCTTCCACAGCGCGGTGAGCGGGAAGCGGTCGTCGATCCAGGTGAGGAGCTTGCTCATTCTTCGGGAGTCCTTCGTCGTGGTTCGGCTCTAGCCGGCGCGCTGCGGCCCTCAGGCCTTGGTGTCTTCGCCGATGACGACGAGCGTGTCCGTCGCGTAGCGATGCGGCGGAATGACGAGGTTGGTGGGCGCGGGCACGCCCTTGAATACGCGGCCCGCGAGGTCGAATTTCGATTGGTGGCAAGGGCAGAAGAAGCCGCCCAGCCAGTCGGGGCCGAGGTCGGCCGGCGCGAGCTCGGGGCGATAGGTCGGCGAGCACCCGAGGTGCGTGCAGATGCCGACCGCGATCCACATCTCGGGCTTGATCGAGCGCGTCTCGTTCTTGCAGTACTTGGGCTGCTGCGGCACGTCGGAATGCGGGTCGACGAGGCGATCGTCCATCTTCGGCAGGTTCGACACCATCTGCGGCGTGCGGTTGACCACCCAGCACACCTTGCCGCGCCATTCGACGTTGATCTTCTGTCCCGGCTCGACCTTGGAGATGTCAATTTCCACCGGCGCGCCGGCGGCTTTCGCGCGCTCGCTCGGGAACATCGAGATCACGAACGGCGCCGCGGCGGCGACCACGCCAACGCCGCCGACCACCGATGTCGCCGCGATCAGGAATCGGCGCTTGTCCTTGTCGATCGTTGCTTCCGTTGCCATGCGGCGCATCCTTGGTTCGTCCTTCGCGCGTGCCGACACCGTGGGCGGCGACCGCGCGAATTGAAAACGAGCCCGGCCGACCGCGCGTAGGGGCTCGTCGCAAAACCTGCTGATTATACGCGAATGCAAGCCGGAAACGGAAGCTTTGCGCTCGCCGGACATCGATTTCGCCTGCGCAATCAGGAGCTTGGCGCGATGTCGTGGAAATTGCCGCGAACCGTCGCGGCGTCGCGCAGCGCGCCGTCCACCATCGTCATTGCGCGCGTCCAACCTATAATGCCGACGTCTCCTTTCAGCGGCGCCGCCACCCGTGTTGCGCAAGTTCTGGCTCCTGTTCGCGCAGGCCTGCACGCTCGTCATCGCCGCGCTGTTCGTGGTGTCGACGCTGCGGCCCGACCTCGTGCCGCGCCTCGCCGGGCAGGTCGCGCCGCCGGTGGTCAGCGTCGTGCAGGGCACGCCCACCATGGCTGCGGCGCCGGTCGCGAGCTACGCCGACGCCGCCAGGACCGCGATGCCGGCAGTCGTCAACATCTACACGAGCAAGGAAGTCGGCACGCAGAACCCGCTCGCCGACGACGAGCTCTTCCGCCGCTATTTTCCCGATCTCGCGAAGCGCATGGCGCCGCAACGGGCGCGCAGCCTGGGCTCGGGCGTCATCGTCGCTCCCGAAGGCTACGTGCTGACCAACTTCCACGTCGTCGACGGCGCCGACGACATCACGCTGGTGCTCGCCGACGGCCGCGAGATCAAGGCGACGGTGCGCGGCGCCGACCCCGAATCCGACCTCGCCGTACTGAAGGCGGCCACCGGCGGCCTGCCCGCCATCACGCTGGGCGATCTCGAATCCGTGCGCGTCGGCGACGTGGTTCTCGCCATCGGCAACCCGTTCGGCTTCGGCAACACGGTGACCGCGGGCATCGTGTCGGCGCTCGGGCGCAATCACCTCGGCATCAATCGCTTCGAGGACTTCATCCAGACGGACGCGCCGATCAACCCCGGCAACTCGGGAGGCGCGCTGGTCGACACCGCCGGCCACCTGATCGGCATCAACAGCACGATCTACTCGCAGTCGGGCGGCTCGCTCGGCATCGGCTTCGCGATTCCGGTGTCGCTCGCGCGCAACGTGCTGTCGCAGATCATCGAGCATGGGGAGGTCACGCGCGGCTGGCTCGGCGTCGAGCCGGCGGACCTGTCCGACGACGGCGCGCACGCGCTCGCGCTCGACCGCGCCGACGGCGTGCTGATCCGCAGCCTGCAGCCGAACGGCCCCGCCGACCGCGCCGGCATGAAAGTGCGCGACGTCGTCGTCGACGTCGCCGGCAAGGCCACCCACGACGTGGCGGGCCTGCTGTCGCGCATCGCCGAGCTGTCGCCCGGGTCGGTGGCGAAAGTGAAGGTTTGGCGCGCGCCGCAGGTCATCGAGCTCGACGTCACCGTCGGCAAGCGCCCGAAGGCGGAAATCACGCCGTAGCCGCCGCGCGGGCGGCGTCAGGCAACCGGCGTCGCCCTGCCCCTGCCGACCTCGCCGTCCGGCTTGGGGAAGAAGCGCGCGGCGATGATGCCGATCTCGTAGAGCAGGCACATCGGCACCGCCAGCATCAGTTGCGACACCATGTCGGGCGGCGTGATCACCGCGGCGACGATGAACGCGCCGACGATCACGTAGCGGCGCAGTTCGCGCAGCTTGGACAGCTGCACGATGCCCATCCGCACCAGCAGGACCTCGACCACCGGGATCTCGAACGTCGCGCCGAACGCGACGAACATCCACAGCACGAACGACAGGTACTTGTCGATGTCGGTCATCATCTGCACGCCTTCGGGCGTGAAGCTGACGAAGAAGTGGAAGATCCACGGGAACACCACGAAGTACGCGAACGCCATGCCGGTGAAGAACAGCAGCACGCTCGACACGATGAGGGGCAGCGCAAGCTGCTGCTCGTGCTTGTAGAGCCCGGGCGCGACGAATGCCCAGATCTGCCAAAGCACCCACGGCAGCGACACCAGGAACGCGGCGAGCAGCGTCACCTTGAGCGGCACCAGGAACGTGCCGGTGACGTCGGTGGCGATCATCGTCGCCCCGGGCGGCAGCGCGTTCATCAGGGGCTTGGCGACCAGCGCGTAGATCTCCTTGGCGAACGGCGCCATCGCCACGAACACCACCAGCACGACGACGATCGACTTGAGCAGCCTCGACCGCAGCTCGACGAGATGCGAGATGAAGGTTTCCTGCGGGGAGTCCTCGGCGTCGCTCATTCAGGGGTCGTCATTGGGGGCGCGGCGGCCGCGGCGCGCGCGAGGCACGCGCGCCGTGGGTGCCGAGGATCAGATCTTTTCGAATCCGGGCAGCGCCGCCTGGCGCGGCGGCTCGCCGGCGGCGGACATGGGTGCGGCCGCCGGGGCTTCCGGCGTCGCGTTGCCGAGCGCGTCCGCAGCTTGCGCCGGCGGACTCGCCGCGACGGCCGGCGCCGTCGATTCGCTGCCCAGCGCGTTGAGGTCGCTCTCGACGCCGCGCACGCCCGACTCGACGCTGTGCGCGGCGGACTCCACCGACTGCTTCAGGTCCTGGGCGGTCGACTGCATCTCGCGCTGCAGCTTGCGCAGCTCGTCGAGCTCCATCTCGCGGTTGATGTCGGCCTTCACCTCGCCGACGTAGCGCTGCAGGCGTCCGAACAGCACGCCGAGCGTGCGCGCAGTCTTCGGCAGCTTTTCCGGTCCGATCACCACCAGCGCCACGACAGCGATGACGACGATCTCGGAGAATCCGACATCGAACATGGAGCGGGAATCGGCTGCGCGGCGGGATCAGGAGCGCGTGGTCTCGCGCTTCACTTCCCCCTCGATCGTGGCGCCGCCGAGCTGCGCCTTGCGCTCCGCCTCGTCGGCGGCGCCGCGCGCGGCCGCATCGCCTTCGTCCTTCATGCCTTCCTTGAAACCCTTGACGGCGCCGCCCAGGTCCTGGCCGATGTTGCGCAGCTTCTTCGTGCCGAAGATCATGACCACCACCAAGAGGACGATCAACCAGTGCCAGATGCTCAACGAGCCCATTTCGAATCTCCTTAGTTGCCTTTGCGCGGGAGCATCGGCCCGAGCGGTTCCGGGCCTCCGATCACGTGCAGGTGTACATGCTGCACTTCCTGCAGCCCGACGCGCCCGTTGTTGACGATCAGCCGGAAGCCGTCGCGCGCGCCTTCGTCGCGGGCAAGCTTGCCCGCCAGCAGCATCATGCGCCCCATCACGGGGCTGTCACCCTCGGTGAGGTCGTACATCGTCGCCACGTGCGCCTTGGGAATCATCAGCAGGTGCACGGGCGCCTGCGGGCGGATATCGCGGAAAGCCAGGATCGCATCGTCCTCGAACACCTTGCCGCTCGGAATCTCGCCGCTGACGATCTTGCAGAAGATGCAATTCGGGTCCTGCATCGCGCGTCCTTTCGCCCCGGCGCCGGCGGTCCGGCCTCGCCGCTCGCGCCCTATCACCCGGATTGTAAAGGATGGGCGGGACGGGCCGCCGTCATGAGCGCCGCGCGGCGTCAGCGCGAGCGCTTCTCGTCGTGGCCCGACGTGCCCTCGCGGCGGGCGAGCTCGGCCAGCACGTCCGCCGGGGCGAGGCCGTGGCGCGCGAGCAGGACGATGCAATGGAACCACAGGTCCGCGACTTCGGCGACGATTCGCACGGGGTTGCCGTCCTTGGCCGCCATCACCGTCTCCGTCGCCTCCTCGCCGATCTTCTTGAGAATGGCATCGTCGCCCTTCGCGTTGAGCGACGCGACATAGGACGTCGCCGGATCCGCGTCGCGGCGCGCGGCGACGGTGGCCGCGATGCGCTCGAGGATGTCGCGCTCAGTCGCCATCGCCGTAGATCGCCGCCGGGTCCTTCAGCACCGGCTCGTCCTCGCGCCAGCCTTCCGACTCGAGGCGACGGAAGAAGCAGCGCGCATGCCCCGTATGACAGGCGATGCCGCCGGTTTGTTCGACGACGACGAGGACCGCATCGGCGTCGCAATCGATGCGGATTTCGCGCACCGCCTGGCGGTGGCCCGACCGCTCGCCCTTCTGCCACAGTGCCTGGCGCGAGCGCGACCAGTAGTGCGCATGTCCCGTCGTCCGCGTGCGGGCGAGCGCCTCGCGGTTCATCCAGGCCAGCGTCAGCACCCGGCCGCTCGCCGCGTCCTGCGCGATCGCGGGCACCAGGCCGTCGGCGTTCCAGCGCACCTCGTCGAGCCAGTCGCCGGCCATCAGTCGCGCACCTCGATGCCCGCCGCGCGCATCGCCGTCTTGGCCTCGCCGACGGTGAACTCGCCGTAGTGGAAGATGCTGGCCGCCAGCACGGCGTCGGCGCCGCCCAGCCGGATGCCGTCGACGAGATGCGCGAGCGCGCCCACGCCACCGGAGGCGATCACCGGCACGTCGACGGCGTCGACGATGGCGCGCGTGAGCGCGAGGTCGAAGCCTGTCTTCGCGCCGTCCTGGTCCATGCTGGTGAGCAGAATCTCGCCGGCGCCGCGGCCAACCACCTCCTGCGCCCAGGCCACGGCGTCGATGCCGGTCGGCGTGCGCCCGCCATGGATGTAGACCTGCCACTCGTCGACCGCGCATTTGCGCGCATCGATCGCGGCGACGATGCATTGCGCGCCGAAATGCGCGGAGGCCTCGCTGATCAGCGCCGGATCGCGCACGCCCGCGGTGTTGATGCTCACCTTGTCGGCGCCGGCGTTGAGCAGCGCACGGATGTCATCGACCGAATGGACGCCGCCGCCGACCGTCAGTGGTATGAACACCTGGTCGGCCACCGCCCCGATCATGTCGTAGAGCAGGCCGCGCGACTCGATGCTGGCGCGGATGTCGAGGAACGCGAGCTCGTCAGCGCCCTGCGCGTCGTAGCGCCGCGCGACTTCGACCGGATCGCCGGCGTCGCGCAGGTTCTCGAACTGGATGCCCTTCACCACGCGGCCTCCGGCCACGTCCAGGCACGGGATGATCCTTTTCGCCAATCCCATACGTTGCTAACTCTGAGTTGGGTGCGAGTGGGCGCTGCGATCGCGTGTACCGCGTGCCGGGCACATCGCCGCGCCGCGTCCGCCGCGCCAATTGAGCGTCGCACGTGAATGCGCCGTGCGACGCTCTTTGCGCGCAGCGGCTCGCGATCCACGTTCTGTCATTTCCAGCGTCATTGACCTGTGCCCTGCGAATGGCGCCGTGCGCCGCTCATTGCGCGCAGCGGCTCGCGATCTACGTTCTTCCATGGTCACCGTCATGACTTGTGCCTTGCGAACGGTCGCGGCACCGGCGCGCGGCGCGATCGCGAGATCGCGCGGCCCGCAAGCGTCGGCCACGCCCCGCGGCGCCGGCTTGTCTAGCCTTCGACCGCCGCGGCGCCACCGCGCGCCGCCTTGATCGCTTCCTTGAAGTCGAGCGTGCCCTCGTAGATCGCGCGTCCGGCGATCGCGCCGGCGATGCCTTCGCCCTCGTATTGCAGGAGCGCCTTGATGTTCTCGATGGTCGACAGGCCGCCGGAGGCGAACACGGGCACCTTGACCGCCCGCGCGAGGCGCACGGTGGCCTCGATGTTGACGCCCGACAGCATGCCGTCGCGGCCGATGTCGGTGTAGACGATCGCCTCCACCCCGTAGTCCTCGAACTTGCGCGCGAGGTCGATGACGTCGTGGCCGGTCATCTTCGACCAGCCGTCGGTGGCCACCTTGCCCTCCCGCGCGTCGAGTCCGACCATGATGTGGCCGGTGAAGGCCGAGCAGGCGTCGTGCAGGAACCCGGGGTTCTTCACTGCCGCCGTGCCGATGATCACGTAGGTGATGCCGTCGTCGAGATAGCGCTCGATGGTGTCGAGGTCGCGGATGCCGCCTCCCAGCTGCACCGGGATCTCCTCGCCGATGACGCTCACGATCTCGCGGATGGACAGCTCGTTGCGCGGCTTGCCGGCCACGGCGCCGTTCAAGTCGACGAGGTGGAGGCGCTCGGCGCCCTGCTCGAGCCAGTGCTGCGCCATGGCCGCCGGATCCTCGGAGAACACGGTGGCGGAATGCATCTCGCCCTGCTTCAGGCGCACGCAGTGGCCGTCCTTGATGTCGATGGCGGGGATGATCTGCATGGGGCCGTGGGGGCGCGGGTGCTGCGGCGGTTGACCGGGCGGAAAATCAGTGTCCGTTCCAGGCGACGAAGTTGGCGAGCAGGCGCAAGCCGGAACGATGGCTCTTTTCCGGATGGAACTGGGTTGCGAAGATATTATCCTTGGCAATCGCGCAAGTAAACGCCGACGGGTAGGCCGTTTCGCCGGCGATGATCGCCGGGTCGGCCGGCGCCGGATAGTAGCTGTGTGCGAAATAGAACCGGCTGTCGTCGTCGATGCCGCCCCACAGCGGGTGTGCACGCCTCTGGCGGACGCGGTTCCACCCCATGTGCGGCACCTTGCAGCGCTCGCCGGCCACCGCCATGCGCGATTCGTCGAAGCGCACAACTTCGCCGCGCAGGAAGCCGAGGCATGCGGTCGGGCCCTCGGCGCTGCGCTCGAACAGCATCTGCAGGCCCAGGCAGATGCCGAGGAAAGGCCGCGAGGCGGCGGCGTCGAGCACCGCCTGCGTGAGGCCGCTGGCGTCGAGCATGCGCATGCAGTCGGGCATCGCGCTCTGGCCCGGCAGCACCACTCGCTCGGCGTCGCGAATGACCGCAGCGTCGGCGGTGACCACGACGTCGCTGTCCGGCGCGACGTGCACCAGCGCCTTCGCCACCGAGCGAAGGTTGCCCATTCCGTAGTCGACGACGGCGATTGTCATCCCGGTGATTGGCGAAGTCTGCGGCCACGCGCCGCCGTGCCGCGCTGGCGCCCGCTTCCTGTTCCTACAGCGAGCCCTTGGTCGATGGAATGCCCGGCGAGCGATGGTCGCGCTCGACGGCCATCCGCAGCGCGCGGGCGAATGCCTTGAACACAGTCTCGCACTGGTGGTGGGCGTTGTCGCCACGCAGGTTGTCGAGGTGCAGCGTGCACTGCGCGTGGTTGACGAAGCCCTGGAAGAACTCGTGCGCGAGGTCGACGTCGAACGTGCCGATCATCGCGCGCGTGAACGGCACGTGGAATTCGA
>DATBOK010000149.1:0-5241 GCA_036553845.1 Casimicrobiaceae bacterium | reverse complement strand
GTTCGCCACGATGTCGGTCGCGATCACGGTCGTCCAGGAGACACGAACCGAGCGCGTCCTCGAGGCGTTGCGCGACCTGACGAGCCCGCGCGCGCTCGTCATCCGCGATGGCGAGCGCAAGCGGGTCCCCGGACGTGAAATCGTGCGCGGCGACGTCGTCGTGCTCGAGGAGGGCGATCGCGTCCCTGCCGACGCGCTGCTCCTGCGCAGTCACGACCTGCAGACCGACGAGTCCCTGCTGACAGGAGAATCCGTGCCGGTTCGCAAGCTCGCCCAGGGCGACGCCGCCGCCCCGGCCAGCCGCCGCGCGGGCGGTGACGACCAGCCGTTCGTGTATTCCGGCTCGCTGGTCGTGCGCGGGAGCGGCCTCGCCGAGGTCGTTGCGACCGGAGTGTCGAGCGAGATCGGCAGGATCGGCCAGTCGCTCAGCGTGCTCGAAACGGAGCCGCCGCGGCTGCGGGCGCAGACACGGCGGCTGGTGAAGGTGTTCGCGGCGTTCGGCGCCGGGTTGAGCATTGTCGCGGTCGTGCTGCAGGGCCTGCTGCGCGGCGATTGGCTCGCGGCACTTCTCGCCGGCGTGGCACTCGGCATGGCCATGCTGCCCGAGGAGTTCCCGGTCGTGCTCACCGTGTTCATGGCGATGGGCGCGTGGCGAATCTCCCGGGCGCGCGTGCTGACGCGTCGCGCCGCCGCCATCGAGACGCTGGGTTCCGCGACCGTGCTGTGCACGGACAAGACCGGGACCCTGACCGAGAACCGGATGTCGATCGCCGAATTGCGACTTGCCGACGGCAGTGCATTCCGACCTCGCGACGCGTCCGGCGCGCGAATGCCGGAAGCGTTCCTCGCGCTCGCCGAGTGCGGCATCCTCGCCAGCGCGCGCGAGCCCGTCGATCCGATGGACAGGGCGTTTCACGAATTCGGGCGGCAGCGACTCGCCGCGCCGACGCTGGCCCACGCGCCGACATCGATGCTGGTTCACAGCTATGGCTTGCGGCCGAACCTGCTGGCCATGTCGCAAGTCTGGCACCTCGACGCAGGCGGCGCCGAATTCCTCGTTGCCGCCAAGGGTGCGCCCGAGGCCATCGCCGATTTGTGCCGATTCGATGCGACGGCCCACGCCGCACTGACGCAGGCGGTGGACGAAATGGCGGCCGCGGGTTTGCGCGTGCTCGGCGTCGCGCGCGCAACGTCCGCGGGGCCGCCGTGGCCCCATTCGCAGCGCGACTTCGTCTTCGAATTCCTGGGTCTCGTGGGCCTCGCCGACCCGTTGCGACCGAGCGTACGCACCGCCGTCGCCGAATGCAGGTCGGCCGGAATCAAGGTGGTGATGATCACTGGCGACTATCCGGCGACCGCCCGCGCGATCGCGCGCGGCGCCGGCCTCGACACGGAGGACGTCGTCACCGGCGACGAGCTCGCGCGCATCAGCGATGCGCAACTGGCCGCGCACGTGCGCACGGCGACGGTGTTCGCACGCATCATGCCGGAACAGAAGCTGCGCATCGTCAACGCGCTCAAGGCTGGCGGCGAAATCGTGGCGATGACCGGTGACGGCGTCAACGATGCGCCGTCGCTCAAGGCCGCGCACATCGGCATCGCGATGGGCGGCCGCGGCACGGACGTGGCGCGCGAGGCGTCGTCGATCGTGCTGCTCGACGACGACTTCGGCTCGATCGTCTCGGCGGTGCGGCTCGGCCGCCGCATCCACGACAACCTGCGAAAGGCGATGTGCTTCATCTTCGCGGTGCACGTGCCAATCGCGGGACTGGCGCTGCTGCCCCTGCTGCTCGGCCTGCCGATCCTGTTCGGGCCGGTGCACATCGCGTTCCTCGAGATGGTCATCGATCCCGTGTGCTCGCTCGTCTTCGAGGCCGAGCCGGAGGAGGACGACGTAATGCTCCGGCCGCCGCGAGATCCCGACGAGCCGCTGCTGCCCCGGTCCCTCATCGCCTGGAGCCTCGCGCAGGGCATCCTGGCCCTTTTGGTCGTCGCGCTCGTCTTCGTCGTGGCGCTCTGGCATGGAATGCCGGAGGCCGACGTGAGGGCGCTCACCTTTTTCTCGCTCGTGCTCACCTTTGTGAGCCTGATTCTGGTGAACCGGGCTTTTGGGGCGTCGGTCATTGCGGCGCTGCGGCGGCGCAATCGCACGCTCGCCATCGTGCTCGCGGGCGTTGCCGGATTGCTGGCCCTGACGCTGCTTTGGCCACGTGCGCGCGACCTATTCCGTTTCGGGCCGCTGCACGCCGACGACCTCGCGGTGGCTGGCGGCGCCGGCATCCTCGTGCTTGCGCTTCTCGAGGCGGCGAAGCTGCCGCTCGCACGGTGGCGCCGCCGCGACTGATCGCCCCCCCGACCTTCGATCGCGCCGCGTCAGCACGGTGCGGGGCCCGCGTACATTTCAGCCATTGCTGCGTTAGCGCCGCGCAGCGCGCGGAAGCGGGGTTCCTGCGTCTCATTGCGCCAATGCAGTGCCCATCCCGGGCGCGCCGGGCGTCTCAGCCCGGGCCTGGCTTGCTGCCTGCCTTCTTGGCGGCCGCGTGAGCCACCGCGAATGCCCGGCCTTCATCCCCTCCGTATTCGGCAAGGGCATTGTTGAACGCCTTGAGAAACGCTTCCTTTTGATGCGCGCTGTACTGGGCCGTCTGCGCCTTGGGCAGGTCGGTGACGCTTTGGTAAGGCATGCAATCCTCCTTGGGCACTCATGGCCGCGACGGCGTAGCGCAATGCAGGCAACAAGGACCGCTAGATGCGCGAGACCCCGCGAACGCGGTTCTCGCGAATCAGCATGTAGCCGAGCCACCCGGCGACGATGCAGGCGACTACGCTCAGATAGACGGGGATCGCGACGCCGTTGACGTCAACCTCCCAGCCGAAAACGACGCGCACGAGATGCGCGACGGCCACCAGCCAGAACACGATGGCGGCCACGAAAGTCACGGGCTTCACGGACATCCTCTCCAACGCGAGACGGATACCTGAATGATCGACTTAGGACCACGGATCCGCCATCGGCGTCCGCCGCGCAACGCTGTGCGCGGCGTCCTACGGCGGCCCGTCGCGCCGTCAGCGAACGTCCACCGCGCCATCCACGGTGACGTGCAATTCGTCGCCCTGCACTTTGAGGTTGCGCACTTCGAGCGCACGTACGGTCAATGCGTATGGCGCCGTCTTGTCCGGTGTCGTCTGCGCGCGCAGCGAAGCCAGCAGGTCGACCTGCAATGGCGCGAACACGCCTGCGGCGATGAGGTTCTGCAGCGCCGCCCCGACGAGCGGCTCGGCCGCGCTTTCGATGCGCACGTCGTCGAGACCGACCTGCTGGGCGCGTGCGACCGGTCGCGCCGAGAGCACGACGGCACTCGGCGCGCTCACCGATTTGCATACGCCGCCGATGGTCGCGCCGAGCTTGCCATCGAAATGCGCGGCGATGAAAATGCGCCCCTGCCTGAACGTCACATCGGGATTTTCGAGATAGGGATTGTTGCATTTGCCGGGCGGAAGCAGGGGGTAGCGGCCCTGGCTCTTGAATACCTGCTGCTTGAGCGCCTTGGTGAGCGTCGACGCGTGGATCACGAGATCGAAGGCGTGCGCGCGCGACGGCGACAGCACCATGATCAGTGCGGCACTCAGCACACAGACTGGCCATTGCGCTTTCATCGGGAGCTGGCGGGGACGGGCGGATGTGGACATGGGATAGGGTATGCCGATCGCGCGGCGCAACGCAAACGCGCCAGTGCAATTCGCGCAGCCGGTTGGCGGGCCATCCGGGCATCGCCTGGCGGGGTGGTACCGCAACTGCTGTTTCCTATACCATGGGCGCGATCCCGCGTGTTCGACATCGGGTTCCCTGACGCCGCAAGCGCAGATCGCGCATTTCGGCCGGGCCCCCGCAACGAGCGAGCGCAGCCGGCCATTCGGCGGAGCACGCGCTCGTTCACCACCACGCACGCGACCATGACGACGCGCCTGGACGGACGATGACCAACGAAGCGAATGCCTTCCGTGCGCTGCTCCGCGCACGCGCGACGCGGCTGCCGATCGGCACGTGGATCATGTCGGCGAGCCCGATCGTCGCCGAGGCGGTCGGTGCGATGGGCTTCGACTGGGGCGTGCTGGACATGGAGCACACCCCGCTCGACCTGATGGACCTCGTGCACATGCTGCAGGCGGTCGGCAACACGCGCATGGCACCGATGGTGCGGGTGCCATGGAACGACACCGTTTACGTCAAGCGCGTCCTCGACGCCGGCGCGGCGACGCTATTGTTCCCGTTTGTGCAGGACGCGCAGGAAGCCACGCGTGCCGTGGCCGCCACACGCTATCCGCCTGCCGGCGTGCGCGGCATCGCGGCGATGAGTCGCGCCTCGCGCTTCGGCACGCTGCAGGGGTTTCCGGCGAGTGCGGACGCGCTGGTGAGCGTCGTCGTGCAACTGGAATCACCGCGTGCGATCGCCGGGCTCGAATCCATTGCCGCCGTCCCCGGTGTCGACGCCCTGTTCGTCGGTCCCGGCGATCTCGCCGGCAGCGTGGGGCAGGCGGGCAACCCGGGCCACCCGGATGTGCTGCAATTGATGAGCGATGCCGCGCGCCGCGCCAATGCGGCAGGCGTGCCCATCGGCACGGTGGGCGCGACGGCCGAGGTCGTGTCCAACTATCGTGCAATGGGTTACGACTACCTTGCCATCGGCTCGGATCTCGGGCTCCTGATGCGCAGCGGCCAGGCGGCGCTCAGGGAGGTGCGCGCCATTGGCGAAGCGCCGGGCACTGGTCCGGCCGCGGCGAGCGGCCATGCGACCGGGGTGTATTGATGGCCGACGTCGAGCTGCGCGGCGTTACGAAGAGCTACGACGGCAGGACGCCGGTCATCCACGGCATCGATCTCGACGTGCGGCACGGTGAATTCGTGGTGTTCGTGGGGCCGTCGGGCTGCGGCAAGAGCACGCTGCTGCGCATGATCGCGGGGCTCGAGTCGATCACCGGGGGGGAGGTGCGGATCGGCGGCCAGGTGGTGAACGCGCTGCCGCCCCGCAGCCGCGACATCGCGATGGTGTTTCAGGACTACGCGCTGTATCCCCACAAGACACTGTACGAGAACATGGCGTTCGGCCTGCGTCTGCGCAAGACGCCGGATGCGGACATCCACCGGCGCGTGATGGATGCCGCGCGGCTCCTGCGCATCGAATCGCTGCTCGAACGGCGCCCGGCGGCGCTGTCGGGCGGCCAGCGCCAGCGTGTCGCGAT
>DATBOK010000148.1:0-4534 GCA_036553845.1 Casimicrobiaceae bacterium | reverse complement strand
CGCCACGCCATCGGTACGAGCTGCGCATGACGGCCAGCGCAATGGCGATCGCCGCGCGCGAAATCGCCGCGCCCGCAGCCCCTTATGACGACGCCGACCTGCTGCGGCAGGCGGCCGACTGTGACTGCGGCGACCGCGACGCCCAGCGCGCGCTCTACGCCGCGCTGGTCACCGCGACGCGCGCAAAGCTCGTCGTCAGCAACCCGCGACTGCTGCGCAACGACTAGACTTGCGCGTCCAGGCGCCGCCGATGTCCACCTCCTCCCCTCTCGCAGGCCGAGCCGCGCGCGTCAACGGCGCCACGCCGATGTTCTGCCGGCGCCACGTGTCCGCCGGGTCCCGACGATGAGCTTCGCGATCGACCCGGCCACCGATGCGCTGCGCGCGCGCATCGACACGTTCGTGCGCGAGCGGATCGTGCCGCTCGAAGCCGGCCATGCGCACGACGACGAGCACGGCAACCTGCGCCTCGAGGTGCTCGAGGGGCTGCGCGCGCAAGTCAAGGAAGCGGGACTGTGGACGCCGCAGATGCCGCGCGCGATGGGCGGCCTCGGCCTGTCGATGCGGGCGCTGGTGCCGCTGTACGAAGCGATGAACTACTCGATCTTCGGGCCGCCGGCATTCAACTGCGCGGCGCCCGACGACGGCAACATGCGCGTGCTGGCGCAGGTGGCAAGCGACGCGCAGCAGGCGCGCTGGCTGGCGCCGATCGTCGACGGCCGCGTGCGCTCGGCGTTCGCGATGACGGAGCCGCATCCCGGCGGCGGTTCCGATCCGACGATGATCCGCACCCGCGCGGTGCGCCGCGGCGGCGGTTGGGTCATCGACGGGCGCAAGTGGTTCATCACCGGTGCCGGCATCGCCCGCCACTTCATCGTCATCGCGCGCACGTCCGACGATCCGCGCCGCGGCCTGACCGCGTTCGTCTGCGACCGCGACACGCCGGGCCTGACCATCGCTCGCCGCATTCCGGTGATGGGTCCCGAGGAGCATGGCGGGCACGGCGAGATCGTGTTCGAGTCGATGGCGATCGGCGCCGACCAGCGCCTGATGCGGGAGGGCGACGGGCTCAAGCTGACGCAGATCCGGCTCGGCCCGGCGCGGCTCACGCATTGCATGCGCTGGCTCGGTCTCGCGCGCCGCTCGCTTGCCATTGCCTCGCCCTACGTCGCCGAGCGACAGAGCGGCGGCCGCGCGCTGGCGACGATCGACAGCGTGCGCGCGATGCTCGCCGATGCGGCGATGGCGATCGACGTCGCGCGCCTGCTCACGCTGCGCGCGGCGGAAGCGCTCGACCGCGGCGAATTCGCGCGGCGCGAGATCTCGATGGCGAAGATCAGCGCCGCCGACGCGCTGCAGCGCGCCGCCGACACCGGCATCCAGCTCCTCGGCGCGCGCGGCTATTCCACCGACACGCCGCTCGAATGGATCTACCGCTATGCGCGGCAGGCGCGTCTCGTCGACGGCGCCTCGGAAGTGCATCGCGGCGTCATCGCCGGCGCGCTGCTCGACGACGCCGACGCGTTCTGGCGGTGGCCGGTGGCCGCGGCGCGCTGACGCCGCGAAAGTCAGTTGTCGCCCGCGCGGAGCGCGCGCGCGAGCGCCGCCGCCGCGCGATTCCCGCTGCGTACCGCGGCTTCGAGCGTTGCCGGGAACCGGTCGTCGGTGTAGTCGCCGGCAAGTGCGATGCCGGGCATCAGCACGCCGGCGCGCGGCCGCGTCGCCTGCGGCGTGCAGGCATACGTCGCGCGCTTCTCCTCGATGACCTGCGACCACGCCAGCGCCGGCCACCGCGGCGCAAGGCGGCGCAGCTGCGCGTCGACCGCCGCCGCGAGCGCGTCGTGGGCCAGCGCGTCGTGCGCGCCGTGTGCCGAGATCGCCACGGCGACGACGCTCGCGAGCCGCGGCGCGGGCGGCCGGGCGGTGGCGACGATGTCGTCGCGGGCGAACAGCCACTGGCCCGGCTGGTCATCGAGGCGCACCAGCGCCGTCTCGACTGCGACCGTCGTCGCGTAGCCGAGATAGACGGTCGTGATCGGTTCCCAGCGCAGCCCTTCCACCAGCGCCAGCGCCGCGGCGAGCGCAGGTTCGCGGGCCGCCACCGGCGGCGCGAAAGCGTGCGCGAGCTGGTGTGGCGCGACGGCGACCACGACACCGGCATAGTCCCGCGCCGTGTCGCCCACGCGCACGCGCCAGCCCGTCGGCGGGCTCGCACGCGCTTCGACGACTTGCGCCGTGGTGGCCGCGACGACACGGTGGCCGCCCGCGGCGAGGAAGCGCCGGGTGGCGTCGGGGACGAGCGTGCCGAGATCGCCCGCCGGCGCCATCCAGTCGGCGCCGCCGGCCACCGCGGCGAACGCGGCGTGCAGCACATTGGCGAAGATCTGCGCCGAAGCTTCCGCGGGATGGGTGTTGAGCGCGGCGAGGCACAGCGGATGCCACAGGCGTTCGGCGGCGCGGCGGGGCAGCGGCGCCGTCAGCTGGGCCACCGTCGCCGCCGGATCGCAGCGGAATGTGCGCGCGCGCAGCGCCGCGAACCAGCGCAGCGTGGCGATGCGTTCGCGCCAGTCGAGCCCCTGCGCGCGCAGCAGTCCCGCGAGCAGCCCGAGCGGCGCGGGCAGGCGGCGCGCGGTCAGCGCCAGCGCGTTGCGCTGCGCCGGCGCGAACGGGGCGATGCGCAGCGGCCGCCGCGCGAGCGCCGGCGCGTCGATGCGCGCCATGAGATCGAGCGTCTCGCGATAGGCGCCCAGCATCAGGTGCTGGCCGTTGTCGAGGCACAAGCCATGACGCGCGACGCGGCGCGCGCGGCCGCCGAGCTCGGGCGCCGCCTCGACGAGATCGACCGCGAACCCGGACTCGGCGAGCGTGACCGCGGCAGCGCAGCCGGCCCAGCCGCCGCCGATCACGGCCAGTGCCGCGCGCGTCATCGCATCAGCGCGCGCGCCACGCGATCCACAGCTTGCGCAGCGGCGTCAGCGCGATCCGCCGGTCGAGCACGCGGTAGCCATCGCGCGCGATCTCGTCGAGCAGCGTGCGGTAGATCGCGGCCATCGCGAGGCCGGCGCGCTGGCGGCGGCGGTCGACGTCCGGCAGTTGCGCGAGCGCGCGGTCGTACCACGTCTGCGCGCGCGCGACCTCGAACGCCATCAGCTCGCGAAAGCCGCCGCCGGCGTCGCCGCGCAGGAGCTGCGAGGCCGCCACGCCGAAGCGCGCGAGGTCGTCCTGCGGCAGGTAGATGCGCCCGCGGCGGGCGTCCTCGCCGACGTCACGCACGATGTTGGTCAGCTGGAAGGCGATGCCGAGGTCGTGGCCGTAGTCCGCGGTCGCCGGATCGTCGTAACCGAAGATCGAGGCCGACAGCGTGCCGACCACGCCCGCCACCTTGTGGCAATACAGGCGCAGCGCATCGAAGTCGGCATAGCGCGTCTGCGCGAGGTCCATCTGCATGCCGTCGATGATCTCCTGCAGCGCGGCCTGCGGCAGGCTGAAGTCGCGTACCACCGGCGCCAGCGCCTGGGCCACCGGGTGCTGCGCGCCGGCCTCGTACGCGCGCGCGACCTCCTGCCGCCACCACGCGAGCTTGAGCGCGGCGACGGCCGGGTCGCTGACTTCGTCGACGACGTCGTCGACCTCGCGGCAGAACGCGTACAGCGCGGTGATCGCGCGCCGCCGCGGCGGCGTCAGCAGCCGGAAGCTGTAGTAGAACGACGAGCCGCTCTGCGCCGCCTTCTGTTCGCAATAGGCGTCGGGCGTCATGCCGCGGGCTTCAACGCGCGCGCCATCACGCACAGCCAGTCGACGGCGCCGAGCGTGGGACGCCGGTGGAAGACGTCGCCGCCGACGGCGTCGATGCGCGCGAGGATGCGCCGCCCGCCGGCGATGACCGCGGCAAGCTCGAGTCCCTGGCGCCACGGCAGCGCGCGCGGCAACTCGCGGCCGGCGGCGAAGCGCGCACGTGTCGCCAGCGTGAGCTCCTGCATCAGCGCACGCCAGCGCGCGTCGGCGCGGCCGGCGGCGATCGCCCGCTCATCGACGCCGTGGCGCGCCATCGCGTCCTGCGGGATGTAGACGCGGCCCTTCTGCCAGTCGATCGCCACGTCCTGCCAGAAGTTGGCGAGTTGCAGCGCCGTGCAGATCGCATCGCTGGCGGCGACGTTGGCCGGCGTCTGCGCGCCATACAGCACGAGCAGCAGGCGGCCGACCGGATTCGCCGAACGCCGGCAATAGTCGTCGAGGTCGGCCGCATCCGCATAGCGCGTGACGTCGACGTCCTGGCGGAACGCCGAGACGAGGTCGTGCAGCGGCGCGATCGGCAGCGCATGGCGGCGAACCGCGGCAGCGAGCGCCGGGAACGGCGGATCCGGCGGTGTCGCGCCGGCGGCGATCGCCGTGAGATGGGCGTCGAAGCAGTCGAGCGCGGCGAGGCGCTCGGCGACACTGGCATCGACTTCATCGGCGATGTCGTCGGCCGCGCGCGCGAAACGGTACAGCGCGACGACGGCCGGACGCAGCGCCGATGGCACGAGAAACGACG
>DATBOK010000049.1:0-1699 GCA_036553845.1 Casimicrobiaceae bacterium | reverse complement strand
CAGCATCACCTCGACCTCAGGCAGTGGACCCTCCTGCACGGCGACGAGAGCGCGGTCCGCGAGCTCGCCGCGGTGCTGGGCGTCAACTTCCACCGCGACGCGAACGGCGACTTCCAGCATTCCATCGCGATCTTCCTGCTCGATTCGAACGGCGTGGTTTCGGCGCAGGAAAACGATCTCCAGGCTCCACCCGACGCGATGGTGCGAAACGTCCGGCAATTGCTGGGCAGGGGCCGGCACGGAGGCTGACGCTTGCGCATGACAACGCGCCCGCGCGCTGCTACGCCGCTGCCATGCGGGCCGTCGTCGAAGTCTTCTTAGCCTTCCTGCGTCTCGGGCTGACCAGTTTCGGCGGGCCGGTGGCGCATCTGTCCTATTTCCGCCGCGAATTCGTCGAGCGGCGGCGTTGGCTCGACGAGCACGCCTATGCCTCCATCGTCGCGCTCTGCCAGTTCCTGCCCGGTCCGGCGTCGAGCCAGGTCGGCATGGTGCTCGGCCTGATGCGGGCCGGTTTCGCCGGCGCCGTCGCGGCCTTCCTCGCCTTCACCGCGCCGTCGGCCATTCTCATGATTGCCTTCGCCTACGGTCTCGGCCGGCTGGGCGATGTCAGCCAGGCGCCCTGGGTGCACGGACTCAAGCTCGCCGCCGTCGCCGTGGTGGCGCAGGCGGTGTGGAGCATGGCGCGGAGCCTGGCGCCCGATGTGCCGCGCGCCGGCTTCGCGCTTGCCGCCGCCGCCGCGGCGCTGTTCCTGCCCTTCGCCGCCACGCAGGTTGGTGTCATCGCGCTGGCGGGCGTCGCCGGTGCCGTCCTGCTGCGTCCCGCCGCGAATGCCGGCCCGCCGCTGGTGCTCGCCGTGCCGCGCGCCGCGAGCTGGCTGTCGCTCGTTCTCTTCTTCGTCCTGCTGGCGGTACTGCCGCTGGGCGCGAGGCTCGGCCATGGCTTCGCCATGTTCGACGCCTTCTACCGCACCGGCGCGCTGGTGTTCGGCGGCGGCCATGTCGTGCTGCCGCTCTTGCAGAAAGCGGTCGCCGATCCGGGCTGGGTCGACCGCTCGACATTCCTCGCCGGCTATGGCGCGGCGCAGGCCGTGCCCGGGCCGCTGTTCTCCTTCGCGGCCTTCCTCGGCGCCGCGATGAAATCGCCGCCCACCGGCATCGCAGGCGCGCTGCTGGCGCTGGGCGCGATCTATCTGCCGTCCTTCCTGCTGGTGTTCGCCGCAGCGCCCTTGTGGAGCGGCGCGCAACATCATCCGCGGCTGCGCGCCGCGGTCACCGGCGTCAACGCCGCGGTCGTCGGGCTGCTGGCTGCCGCGCTTTATACGCCGGTGTGGACGGGCGCTGTGTTCGCGCTCTCCGACGTGCTGATCGTGCTGGTGCTGCTGGTCCTGCTCTTGTGGCGCCAGGTGCCGCCCGTCATCATCGTCGTCCTCGCCGTGCTGTTCGCCTTCGTCGCGCCGCGATGATCATTCCATCTTCTGCGGGATCGGCGTCCAGGCATCGGCGCGCGACCGCGCCTGCGCCCAGGTCGCGTCGGTCAAAACGCCGTCCAGCCGCGCCTGCAGATCCGCCGAGATGTTCGGCAGGCCGAGCGCCGCGCGGCCGCCGCTCGCGCGATAGATCAACGACCACTTGCCGGCTTCGATCGGGTCCGGCGGCACGCCTTCGCCTGTGAGATACATCTCCACCAGCCTGAGCTCGG
>DATBOK010000096.1:0-10175 GCA_036553845.1 Casimicrobiaceae bacterium | reverse complement strand
AGGCTTCGGACATCCTCGGCGTGAGCCGGCCGACGCTCTACGACCTCATGCACCGATTCGGATTGAAATGAACGACGCCACGCGCGCGATGCACGCGGGCGCCTGCGCGAAAGCGGCATCAAGTCGCCGTCGTGCCCTGACATTGCCGGGAAAGACAAACGCCATGAACGTACGCGCAACCCTCGTCAACTTCACCGCCATCGCCGCGCTCTGCGGCGCGCTCATGGCGTGCTCCGGCAACGATCCCGAGGCCATGCTGGCCTCGGCGAAGGACTATCTCGCGAAAAACGACGCCAAGTCGGCGGTGATCCAGCTCAAGAACGCGCTGGAGAAGAACCCAGACCTCGGCGAGGCGCGCTACCTGCTCGGCCGTTCGCTGCTCGCGACCGGTGACGTGCCGGCGGCAGAGAAGGAGCTGCGCCGCGCCCGTGACCTCAAGTACCCCGCCGACCAGGTCGATCCGGCGCTTGCAAGCGCGTGGGCGCGGCTCGGCCGCTATCAGCAGGTCGTCGACGAGATGGCACAGGCCAAGGCTGCAACGCCGTCAGGGACCGCAGAACTCAAGACCGCGGTTGGACAGGCCGAGCTCGGCATCGGCAAGCCCGACCTCGCCAAGGCCGCGTTTGCCGAAGCGCACGCCGCCGACGCCGGATATGCGCCCGCCTATCTGGGCGACGCCGTGCTGGCGGCACGTGATGGCGATTTCGCCACGGCGCTGGCCGCGACCGACAAGGCGCTCGCCAGCGCGCCGAATCTCGCCGAAGCGTTGCAGCTCAAAGCCGACATCCTGCTCGCGCAGGGTCGCATCGACGAGGCGATCACAGGCTACCGCAAAGTCCTCGTCGAGAACCCCGGTTACCTCCCCGCGCACTGGGCGCTCGTCGGACTTCTCGTGCGTGAGAACAAGCCGGCGGATGCCGACAAGGCGCTCGAAGCACTCAAGGCCGTCGCCCCCAAGCATCCCAAGACGTTCTATTACGAGGCGCTGGTGCGCGTGTCGCAACGCAATTACGCTGCCGCGCGCGATGCCATCCAGCAGGAGCTCGCGATGGTGGCCGACGACCCTGTCGGCACCGTGTTGTCGGCAGCGATCGACTTCGAGCTTCATGACTACGTGCATGCCGAGTCGACCCTGACCAAGGCGCTGTCGCGCTCGCCGCAGAACGACTACGCGCGGCGCCTGCTGGTGAGCACCTACCTGCAGATGCGGCAGCCCGGGAAAGCGCTCGAGACATTGAAGCCGATGCTCGGCCGGATCGACAAGGATCCGGTGATGCAGAGCGTTGCGGGCGAGGTCTATCTGCAGAACGGCGATCCGGCGCAAGCCGCGGACTATTTCGAGACGGCCGCGACGCTCGACCCGAAGGCCGCGCGTGCCAAGACGGGCCTCGCCATGACGCGCCTCGCGCAGGGCGACACGGCGGCCGGCGTCAAGGAGCTCGAAGCCGCATCGGCCGTGGACCCGGGCGCACAGCCCGACCTGATGCTGATCTCGGTCGCGCTGCGGCGCCGCGATTGGGACAGTGCGCTCGCCGCGATCGACGCCCTCGAAAAGAAGCAGCCGAATCAGCCGCTCGCCCCCAACCTGCGCGGCCTCGCGCTCCTCGGCAAGAACGACCTGCCCGGGGCACGCAAGAGCTTCGAGCGCGCGCTGGCGATCGATGCGACATATTTCCCCGCCGTGGCGAGCCTCGCCCGCGTCGACCTCGCCGAGCATCATCCCGACGCCGCGCAGAAGCGCTTCGAGGATTTCATCGCCAAGAATCCGAAGAGCAGCCAGGCAATGCTGGCACTCGCGGAAGTCCGCGCCGGCAGCGGCGGGTCGAAGGAGGAGGTCGCGGGCCTGATCGAAAAGGCGATCAAGACCGCCCCCAACGAAGTCGAGCCGCGCCTCGCGCTGGTGCGCCACTACATGCGCAGCGGCGATCCGCGCCAGGCGGCATCGGTGGCGCAGGACGCGCTCAACGCGTTGCCGGGACGCGCCGATCTCTACGATGCGCTTGGACAGGCACAGCAGGCGGCCGGCAACGCGAACGAAGCCCTGGTCGCCTATGGGCGGTACGCCGAGGCGGCGCCGGATTCGCCGCTGCCCTACGTGCGCATGGCCACGCTGCACCTGATGGCGCGCGATTTTTCCGCGGCGGCCGACAGTTTTCGCCGTGCACTGGCGATCAAGCCGGATTTCGTCGATGCTCAAATGGGCCTCGCCGCGATCGACGTCGGCCAGAACAAGGTGGCCGATGCGCTGGGGATCGCGACGGACATGCAGAAGCAGCGGCCGAAGGAAGCGGTGGGGTTCACGCTCGAGGGCGACATCCATGCCGCGCGACACGATTGGCCGAAGGCGATCGCCGCCTATCGCCAGGCGATGAGCGTGGCCGGCACCACTGCGTCGGCCGCCAAGGTGCATTTTGCGCTGTCCGCCTCCGGGCAGACGGCGGATGCCGACAAGATGGCCGCGGCGTGGCTGCACGACCATCCGGCCGACGACGCGTTCCGCTTCGCGCTGGCGGAGCAGGCGACGCAGCGCAAGGACTATGCGGCGGCGATCCGTTATTACCAGCAGGCGTTACAGAACGAGCCCGACAACGCGGTCCTGCTCAACAACCTCGCCTGGGTCGCGGGCCAGGTCAACGACCCGCACGCGCTCGAATATGCCGAACGCGCCAACAAGATCGCGCCCGACCAGCCGCGGATACTCGACACGCTGGGCGTGCTGCTCGTCGACAAGGGCGACGCCAAGCGGGGCGTCGACTTGCTGCGCCGCGCGGTCGAGCTGGCGCCGGGATTGCCGGCGATCCGTCTCAATCTCGCGCGCGCCCTCGTCAAGACGGGACAGCCGGAGGCGGCGAAGAAGGAGCTCGACACGCTCGCGAGCCTCGGCGACAAATTCAACGACCAGGCGGAAGTCGCGCGCCTGCGCAGGGGGCTGTGAATGGCACGCGTTGACCGTCCGGATGCAACGGGCAATGTCGCAACAACGTCCGCGCGCGCGGACGCGTCGTCGTCGCTGGATGCGGCAACTACCACCGTCGCGGTCGTCGGCCTGGGTTACGTGGGCTTGCCGCTCGCCGTCGAATTCGGCAAGCGGTATCCGACGATCGGCTTCGACCTTTCCGCCGACAAGATCGCCCATTATCGGCGCCACGTCGATCCCACCGGCGAAGTGTGCCGCGACGAACTCGTTGCCGCCCGGCACCTCAAGGTGGGCAACGACCCGGCCGCGCTCGCCGCCGCTGATTTCATCGTCGTCGCGGTGCCGACGCCGGTGGACATCGCGCATCAGCCCGATTTCGCGCCGCTGATCGGCGCCTCCGAAGCCGTGGGCCGCAACCTGAAGCGCGGCGCCACGGTCGTCTTCGAGTCGACCGTCTACCCCGGCGCCACCGAGGAAGTGTGCGTGCCCATCATCGAGAAGCATTCGGGGATGCGCTGGAAGCGCGATTTCTTCGTCGGCTATTCGCCCGAGCGCATCAATCCCGGCGACAAGGAGCGCACGCTGACCAAGATCACCAAGGTGGTCTCCGGCGACACGCCAGAAACGCTGGAGAAGGTCGCCGCGCTCTATGCAAGCGTGGTGACTGCGGGCGTGCACAAGGCGTCGTCGATCAAGGTGGCCGAAGCCGCGAAAGTGATCGAGAACACCCAGCGCGACCTCAACATCGCGTTGATGAACGAGCTCGCGATCATCTTCGACCGCCTCGGCATCGACACGCTGGAAGTGCTCACCGCGGCGGGTACCAAGTGGAACTTCCTGCCATTCCGGCCGGGCCTCGTCGGCGGCCACTGCATCGGTGTCGATCCGTACTACCTCACGCACAAGGCGGAGATGGTCGGCTATCACCCCGAGGTGATCCTCGCCGGGCGCCGCATCAACGACGGCATGGGCAAGTTCGTCGCCGAGCAGGCCGTGAAGCACCTCGTGCGCAACGGCTGGCAGGTGAAGGCGGCACCGGTGATCGTGCTCGGACTCACGTTCAAGGAGGACTGCCCGGACCTGCGCAATTCGCGCGTGATCGACGTCATCCGCGAGCTCGAGAGCTATGGCGCGACCGTGCACGTGCATGATCCGGTGGCGAACGCCGACGAGGCGCTGCACGAGTACGGCATCCGACTCACCGCGTGGGACGACCTGCCGCGTGGCGCGGCGATCGTCGCCGCGGTGGCGCATCGCGCGCTCAAGGAGCGGCCGGTGGCCGACTTCGCGGACAAGCTCGCGCGTGACGGCGTCGTCATCGACGTCAAGTGCCAGTTCGCGGCGGGCGCGTTCGACGCGCACCCCGTCACCGTGTGGCGGTTGTAAGGACTCGAGCGATGAGCGCAATCGAATCGGTGAAGCGCGAGTTGCAGGGGCGCCCGCGGCGATGGTTGGTCACCGGGAGTGCGGGCTTCATCGGCTCGCATCTGGTGGAGACGCTGCTCGGCCTCGGGCAGACGGTGACGAGCCTCGACAACTTCGCCACCGGACATCGCGCCAATCTCGACGAAGTTGCGGCCAGGATCGGCACCGCACAGTGGCGTCGCCACCGCTTCGTCGAAGGCGACATCCGCGACCTCTCGGCCTGCCGCGAGGCGACGCGCGACGTCGACGTCGTGCTGCACGAGGCGGCGCTGGGCTCGGTGCCGCGCTCGATCGCCGATCCGGTGTCCACCAATGCCGTCAACGTCGACGGCTTCGTCAACATGCTGGTGGCGTCCCGCGACGCCGGCGTCCCGCGCTTCGTGTACGCCGCCTCGAGCTCGACCTATGGCGACCATCCGGGGCTGCCGAAGGTGGAGGATTGCATCGGCCGGCCGCTGTCGCCCTATGCGGTGACCAAGCTCGTCAACGAGCTGTACGCCGACGTGTTCGGGCGCTGCTATGGCCTCGCCACCATCGGCCTGCGCTACTTCAACGTGTTTGGCTCGCGGCAGGACCCGCAGGGCGCCTACGCCGCCGTGATCCCGTGCTGGGTGCGGGACCTGCTGCTGGGCGAGGCGCCGACGATCAACGGTGACGGCGAGACGAGCCGCGACTTCTGCCATGTCGCGAACGCCGTGCAGGCGAATCTGCTGGCAGCCGCCGCCACGGAGCCGCAAGCCGTCAACCAGATCTACAACGTCGCGCTCGACCAGCGGACGACCCTCAACGAGCTCTTCGCGCTGCTGCGCGATGCGCTGGCGGTGCACGTGCCCGAGGTCGCGCACCTGCGGCCGGTGCACGGCGAATTCCGCGAAGGCGACGTCCGCCACTCGCAGGCCGACATCGGCAAGGCGCGGCGCCTGCTGGGCTATGCGCCCGGCTACACGCTCGCCGAAGGATTGCGCGCGGCGATGCCCTGGTACGTGGAACACTTCCGTGGTGCCGAGGCCACGGGTGCGCGCGCGGTGGCGGGGCACTCGTGAGCCGCCAGGCGCACACATCGAACGACTTGTCTGGCGCGCGCCCGCGTCCGACCCGGGTATCGCCCATCCTGCGGCAGCGTGTGGCGTCCCCGCTGTTGCTTGCCGCACTGTTGCTTGCCGGCGGCAAAGCGATGGCCGTGCAGGCCGTCGCACCTTCCGCTGTGCAGGCGGCCGCCGGTACGGCTGGATCGACGGCCGGGACCGCTTCGCCAACGGCAATCCAGGCCGCGCCGGCGCTCGATGCCGATGCCCTGCACGCCGAAATCGTGGCGCTGCGCACGCTGGCCGTGCACTACGAGAACGGCGAGGGCGTGGCGCGAGATCCGTTGCACGCGTACGCACTGTATTGCCAGGCGGCGAAGGCCGGCGACGCCGAGGCGCAATACGACGTGGGCTGGATGTACCTCAACGGTCGCGGCGTCGCGCGCGACGATGCGCTGGCCGCGCGCTTTTTCGCAATGGCGGCCGCGCAGGGTCTCGCACAGGCACAGGCGCTGCTCGCGCATGCGGGACCGCCCGCAGCCGACCTGCCCGAGTGCATGCGCGACCCGCCGCCGCCTCCGCCGCCGCCCCCCGAGCCGCTCGACGACGGCAGCTCGTTCGTCGCCGCCAACGCCGAGCAGGCGCGCGTGGCCAAGCTCGTGCGCGAGCTGGCGCCGCAGTTCGACGTGAGCCCGCTGCTGGCGCTCGCCGTGATCCGCGCCGAATCCAACTTCGACGCCGGCGCGCGCTCGCCGAAGAACGCGCAGGGCCTGATGCAGCTCGTCCCCGAGACGTCGCAGCGCTTCAACGTCAAGAAGCCCTACGACATCACGCAGAACATCCGCGGCGGCCTTGCCTACCTGCGCTGGCTGCTCGCGTATTTCGAGGGCAACGTGCCGCTCGTCGCCGCCGCGTACAACGCCGGCGAGAAGACCGTCGAGCGCTACCGCGGCGTGCCCCCGTACGCCGAGACGCGCGACTACGTGCGGCGGGTGATGAAGGTATTCGGCAAGGAAACGCATCCGTACGATGCGAGCGTTGCCGACCCGTCCCCGGAGTCGGGACGTTTCCGCCCAGCGGCGCCGCGGTAGGCGCGCCATCCGGATTCGCAGGCGCCGTCGCACACGAAGTCCTGCGACGCCGACGCTCGCGCGGTGAGCCTCGTCCCCGGACAGGCCGTCGCGCCCCTCAGATCGCTTCGCGCAACGCCTCGGCGATCGGCGTGCGGCTCGCCATGCGCGCGGGAATGATGCTCGCCAGCGTTGTCGCGACGATGCCGATCAGCATGGCCATGCCGATGTCCGCAGGCTCGAGCAGGATGCGCGCGATGTAGCCGAGATCGGCATTGGGAGGGGGCGGCATGCGGATGCCGACGCTGGAAACGGCCAACGCGACCGCTACCCCGACCGCCGCGCCGAGCACCGCCCCGGCGATGCCGAGCAGCACGCTTTCCGTGACGACCAGGGCGAAGACCTGGCGCGCGCGATTGCCGAGCGCGCGCATCGTGCCGAACTCGGCGACGCGCTCGTAGATCCCCATGTTGACGCTGTTGGCGACCGCCAGCAGCACCATCAGCAACACGATCAGCCGCAGCACGCCGAACTGCCGGTCGTACAGCTCGGCCGCACTGCTGTAGAAATCGCTCAGCTCGACCCAGGTCTTGACTTCGTAAGTTGCCGGATCGAGGCGTGTCGCGAGCGCGTGCGCCGCCCGGTCGGTGGCGGCGGTGTCGTGCAGCGACACGACCAGCGTATTGACACCGCGGGTGCCCAGGAGCTCCTGCGCGGCGGCGAGCGGGATGCGTACCGCTCGCGCGTCGAAGTCCTTGGAGAAGCTCTGGAACACGCCGACCACCTCGAGGTCGAGCGTGTTCATCGCGCCGTCGAGCGTGTTGGCGAGCAGCGTGAAGCGGTCGCCGGGTTTCAGGTTGAGCGTCGTGGCGACACCCTGGCCGATGAGCGCGCCGAAGCGGTCGCGATCCTCGAGCGTGCGTCCGGCGCTGATATGGAGGAACGTGCCGAGGCGGGTCTCGCGCGCGGGCTCGATGCCTTCGCCGATGATCGCGAGGTCGGCGCGGGAGTTGTTGGCGAGCCCGGAGAACGCGAGGCGGCCCATGACGTCGTCGACACCACCGACGCCGGCGAGCGTCGCGCGCAGCGCGTCGGGTGAATCGATCAGGTAGCGCTCGGGAGCGCGCGTGCCGTGCTCGTAGTACCCGGCGCGATCGACCTCGAGGTGGCCGGTGCGCGAATGGATCACCGCCTCGCCGAGCTGGGCGATGATGTCGCGCACGAAGCCTGCCGACACGATGAGGCCGGCGACGCCGAACACGACGGCGGCGAGGGTGATCGCGGTGCGCGACTTCTGGCGCGTCAAATTGCGGGCGGCGAGCGTCAGCACGCGTGTTCGCCGGCGGCATGCCCGGCACCGGCGTGCGCGGGCGATTCGTGCGCTTGCAGGCGTGATCGCCGCCCGGACCCGGCCGGCGACGCCGCAGGCAGTGCTAGAGTTCGACGCGAGTGCAGGCGCAAGGGGGCGCGTTGGCGGTCGAGTTCTCGTACGACGAGGCATTTTCGCGCAACATCGGCTGGGTGACGCGCGCGGAGCAGCGGGCGCTGCGCGGCAAGTGCGTGGCGATCGCGGGCCTGGGCGGCGTCGGCGGCGTCCACCTGCTTACGCTGGCGCGGCTCGGCATCGGACGCTTCCGGATCGCCGATTTCGACGCGTTCGACCTCGCCAACTTCAACCGCCAGGTGGGCGCCGGCATGAGCACTCTCGGCGAGCGCAAGACGACCGTGCTCGCGCGGATGGCGCGCGACGTCAATCCCGAGGTCGAGATCCTCGCCCTCGACGACGGCGTCACCGACGCCAATCGCGACGCGTTCCTGGCTGGCGCCGACGTCTTCGTCGACGGTATCGATTTCTTCGCGTTCGCCGCGCGCCGCGCGGTGTTCGCCGCCGCATACGCACGAGGGATACCCGCGGTGACCGCGGCGCCGCTCGGCATGGGCGTCGCGCTGCTCAACTTCATGCCGGGCAAGATGAGCTTCGATCGCTATTTCGACTTGCGCGACGGCCTCCCGGACCACGAGCTCGCGGTGCGCTTCCTGGTCGGGCTGTCGCCGGCCATGCTGCAGCGCCGCTATCTCGTCGACCGCAGCGCGGTGAACTTCGCGGCCCAGCAGGGTCCGTCGACGGTGATCGCGTGCCAGCTTTGCGCCGGCGTGGCGGCGGCCGAAACACTCAAGATCCTGCTCGGGCGAGGCCGCGTGCCGGCGGCGCCGCGCGGCCTGCATTTCGACGCATATCGCCACCGCCTGGTGCGCACCTGGCGTCCGGGCGGCAACCGCCACCCGGCACAACGGCTGGCGATCCGGCTCGCGCGTCGCCAGTTGGCGGCGATGGCGCGCAAGACCGCGCCCTGAGCTTGTGCCGTAGCGACCCATCGCCGCGTCAGTGACTATGACGTAGCGCATCGACGATGGCCATGCGCGACGCCTTCGCCGCCGGATAGACGCTCGCTACGAACGCGGTGGCGAGCGCCAGGAGCATCGCGTCGACCCCCATTCGCGGCGTTACCAGGATGCCCGCGACGTGTCCGTGCGCCATTCCCGGCGCACGTGGCATCGGGATGCCGATGGCGGAAATGACGGGCGCGAGCACGAGGCACGCAAGGAGGCCCGCGAGGCCGCCGAGCACGCCGAGCAACACGCCCTCGGCGACGAACTGCTCGAGCACGAGGCGCCGGCGCGCGCCGAGCGCCATCGCGGTGCCGATTTCACTGGTGCGCTCGGCGACGGCCATCGTCATCGTGTTGACGATCGCGAGCACGATGATGAAGCCGATGACGACACGCATGAAGCCGATCTGGCGGGCGAAGAGCGCCGACGTCTTGTTGTAGAAATCGGCGAGGTCCTGCCAGCCCGCCACATCGTAGTCGCCGGGCGGGAGCTGCGTGCGCAGCTGCTTCGCCGTGGCGGCGGTGGCATCGGTATCGTCGAGCAGCACGACCAGCACGTGCGCGCCGTCGGTGCGCAGGAGCTTTTGCGCGGTGGCGAGGGGCACCCGCAGCGCGACGTCGTCATAGGCCTTGGCGATGCTGCCGAACGTGCCCTTGACCGTGACCTCGACGGCGTTGATCGTGTTGCCGCGCGTATTGGCCACCAGCGTCACGCGATCGCCCACGTGCACGCCGAGGTTGTCGGCGAGTCCCTGGCCCAGCACGGCGGCGTCGGCGTCACCCGCCGCCAGGTTGCTGCCGGCGCTGAATAGCAGGGCGTCGCCGAGGCCGCGCTCGGCCGTGGCGTCGATGCCGGTGCCGAGAAACGAGATCGTGGCGTCGCCGTGGCTCGCGAGCCCCGAGAACGCGAGGCGCTCGCCGACGGCGACGACGTGGGGCAGCCTGCGCACCTGTGCCGCCAGCGCGTCGCCGCCCGGCAGCAGGTAGCGGTAGGGATCGGCGCCGCCGCGCTCGCGATAGCCGGGCCGGGTCACCTGGATATGCCCGAGCTGCGAGCGGATCGTGCTTTCGCGGCCGTAGCGCAGGTTCCACTCGATGAAGCCGGTAGCGAGCAGCATCGCCACGGTGCCAAAGGCGATCGCGAGCAGCGCGAACAGCGAGCGCCGGCGATGCCGCAAGAGATTGCGCAGGGCGATCCGGAAGAGCATGGCGTGGACCGTGGCGCCCGGTGTCAGGCCGCGGACCGGGGCCGTCGCGCGCGTACTTCGTAGCAGTTGCCGCCGATGCGCTCGTCGACGATCTCGAGTCCGGCCTTGCGGATGCGCGCGCGAATGTCATCGGCGGCGTA
>DATBOK010000050.1:0-16676 GCA_036553845.1 Casimicrobiaceae bacterium | reverse complement strand
ATTACAACAAGCCGACACAGGAAGGACTTTATCGGCACTTCCGCACGATCGCCGAGCGCGTCGACGTGCCGCTCATCCTGTACAACGTGCCCGGCCGCACCGGCTGCGACCTCGGCAACGACACGGTGGTACGCCTCGCCGAGCTGCCGAATGTCGCCGGCCTCAAGGACGCCACCGGCGACCTCGTGCGCCACGTCGATCTGGTGCGTCGCCTCAAGTCGCGTGCCGACTTCGCGCTGTATTCCGGCAACGACGACACGGCGCTGGCGTACATGCTGCTCGGTGGCCACGGCGTGATTTCGGTGACGGCCAACCTCGTGCCGCGCGCGGTCGCCGAGGTGTGCAAGGCCGCGCTGGCCGGACGCGTCGCCGACGCGCGCGAACGCAACGAACGCCTGATGCCGCTGCACACGAAGCTCTTCGTCGAGGCCAACCCCATCGCCGTCAAGTGGGCGCTGGCCGAGATGGGCAGGATCAGGAACGCACTGCGGCTGCCAATGGTGCCGCTGTCCACGCAATTCCATGACGTCGTCCGTGCCGCGCTGCGCGAGGCCGGGGGCGTCGCCTGACGCGGGAAAACACATGGTTGCATTGAAAATGCCAGCGCGGCATGCCGCGCTCCTCCTCCTGGTGACCGGGACACTGGTGCTCGCCGGCTGCGAGACCTCGCCCGGCAAGCACATCGACTACAAGTCGGTGACGAGCGCGCCGCCGCTCGAGATCCCGCCCGACCTGTCGACGCCGCGCTTCGACGACCGCTACGCGGCCAACACCGCGAGCGGTCTCGCCCAGCAGGACGCGAATCGTCCGAAGAACGCCGATCTGCTGCCGAAGAACCCCGACGCGCACATCGCGCGTGCCGGCCAGGAACGCTGGCTCGTGGTCAAGGCCACGCCGGAAGAGGCATGGACCCAGGTGCACAAGTTCTGGACCGACCAAGGCTTCGTGATCGCCACCGAGCAGCCGGCGCTCGGCACGATGGAAACGGACTGGGCAGAGAACCGCGCGGAGATCCCCAACGACATCTTCCGCAAGTACATAGGCAAGTATTTCGACGTGTTCTATTCGACGTATAAGCGCGACAAGTTCCGCACGCGCATCGAGCGCGGCGTCGAGTCCGGCACCACCGAGATCTACATTTCGCACCGCGGCATGGAGCAGGTGCCGACCACCAAGATCGACAACTCGTCGCCGGCCGCGTTCGCCTGGGCGGCGATGCCGGAGAACCCGGAGCTCGAGGCCGACATGCTGTCGCGGCTGATGGTGCGCTTCGGCGCCACCGAGCCGCAGGCCGACGCGGCGATCGCGCAATCGACGGCGCAACCCGATCGAGCGCGCATCGAGAAGGCGAAGGATGGCGGATCGCAGCTCATCGTCGACGACACGTTCGACCATGCCTGGCGCCGCGTCGGGCTCGCGCTCGACCGCAGCGGATTCACCGTGGTGGATCGCGACCGCTCGAAGGGCCTCTACTACGTGCGCTACGCCGATCCCGAGGCCGACATGGCGAAGAAGGATCGCGAGAAGGGTTTCCTGTCCAAGCTCATGTTCTGGAAGAAGGACGACGAAAACAAGCCGGAGCAGTATCGCGTGCTGGTGGCCGAGGCATCGCCACGCAGCCTCGTCAGCGTGCAGGACGCGAACGGCACGCGGGATCGCACCGAGATCGGCGACAAGATCCTCGGCCTGCTCCAGGACCAGCTCAAATAGCCGGGCACGCGCCGATGTCCCGCCTGCCGGCGCAGCACGCCATCGCGGCCGTCGCCGGCGCGCCGGCCGGCCGCGACCGTCGCTGATGCGCTTCGCGTCGCTCGGATCCGGCAGCGAGGGCAATGGCCTCGTCGTCGAGGGCGGCACGACGCGCATCCTCATCGACTGTGGATTCGGCGTGCGCGATTGCGGCACGCGCCTCGCCCGGCTCGGCATCGAGCCCGCGTCGATCACCGCGATCTTCGTCACCCACGAGCATTCCGACCACGTCGGCGGCGTGCCGGCGTTCGCCGCGCGGCACGACATTGGCGTGTGGCTGACGTTCGGCACGCTGACTGCGGTCGGCGGCCGCTTCGACGGCATGCCGCGCGTGTATGGATTCGACAGCCACGACACGCTGGTGATCGGCGATCTCGAGGTGTGCCCGTTCCCGGTGCCGCACGATGCGCGCGAGCCCGTGCAATTCGTGGTCGGCGACGGCGAGCACCGCCTCGGCGTGCTGACCGACCTCGGCATCTCCACGCCGCACGTGCGCGCGAGCCTCACCGGCTGCGATGGCCTCGTGCTCGAATGCAATCACGACCGCGAGATGCTGCGCGGAGGGAGCTACCCGGCGAGCCTCAAGGATCGCATCTCGGGACGTTTCGGCCACTTGTGCAACGACGATGCAGGCGCGCTCCTCGCGTCGCTCGACTGCTCGCGGCTGCAGCACATCCTCGCCGCGCACCTGTCGCGCGAGAACAACCGGCCGGCGCTCGCCCGCGAGGCGCTGGCGTCGGCGCTCAATTGCGCGCCGGACTGGATCGGCATCGCCGACCAGGACGCGGGCTTCGACTGGCGCGCGTTCGCATAGCCTGCGACGCGCCGATTCGCATGACGTCCGGCCACCGCCGGCCACCAACGGGGGCAACGATGGAAAAGCGCGAGGAACGCTATCGCGGCAAGGCCAAGACCGTGTACGCGACCGACGATCCCGGGTTCGTCATCATGCATTACCGCGACGACGTGTCCGCGTTCGACGGCGCCAAGCTCGCCAAGCTCGAGCAGAAGGGCGAGACCAACAACCGCTTCAATGCCTATGTGATGGGGCGCCTCGCCGGGGCGGGCATGCGCACGCACTTCGTGCGCATGCTGAACGACCGCGAATCACTGGTGAAGACGATGACGATGCTGCCGGTCGAATGCGTGGTGCGCAATGTCGTCGCCGGCTCGATGGCGAAGCGCTACGGGATCGAGGAAGGGCGGCGGCTGCCCGAGCCGGTGTTCGAGTTCTTCCTCAAGAGCGACGCGCTGCACGACCCGCTGGTCAACGACGACCACATCCGCATCCTCGGCTGGGCGAGCGCGGGCGAGATCGCGCAGATGCGCGCGCTGACGCACAAGGTGAACATGGTGCTGAAACCGATGTTCGCCGACGCCGGCATCGACCTCGTCGACTACAAGCTCGAGTTCGGCCATCCGCTCGACGATCCGCAGGGCGCGGTGGTGCTCGGCGACGAGATCACGCCGGACGGCTGCCGCCTGTGGGATGCGGCAAGCGGCGACAAGATGGACAAGGATCGCTTCCGCCGCGACCTCGGCAACGTCATCGGCAAGTACCGCGAAGTGGCGAAACGCATCGGCGTGCCGCTGGGTTAGCGGTCGCAGGCACGCCGCGCGGAGTCGCGGGGACGCGAACGCCGGACGCAGCTAGAGTCCCAGCACGGTCGCCGACAGGCCCGGCTCGCCGGTCGACCAGATTTCGTCGAAGCGCAGCGCCCACGGCCTGATCGCGGCGGGCTGCGCGACCATGAGCGAGGCGCGCGGCTGGTCGACGTGGAAGCGGTGCAGGCAGTGCTGGCGATCGACGATGACCAGCGGATCCATCGCCTCGCGCGCCTCGCGCCCCGTGCGGTAGATCGTGACCGCATGCGGAAACTGTCGCAGCAGCGCAAGCAGGCGTCCCGACGCGCTTTCCAGCCAGCGCAAGTCGTGCAGGATGATCTCGCAGCGGGCGGTGCCGCTGCCGCGCAGGAACCGGCCGAGCGCGTCGAGGCGGGCGGCTCGGTGCCATCCGCCGGCGCCCATGTCGATGTCGAACACCTGCAGCCGCGTTCGCGCGTAGCCGACGATCTCGTCGATCGCGGCCACCTGCTCGGCCATCGTCGTCAGCGTCGCTTCGCGCGGTGCGGGCGGCGCGTCAGGCGGCGGGCTCGAGGTATCCATCGCAATACCAATGGTGGAGCAGCGCGAGCGTAGCCGCGCCAAGGGCGGCGCATCGCCGCGCCGCCAGCGCGCGCCCGTCGGCCAGTGCCGCGACGTCGCGCCGCGCGCCGGCCGGGGCCGCGAGCGAAATGCCGTTCACGTAGAAGCGGCGCGCGTCATACAGGAGCTGCGTGCGCCGGTCGAGCGCGACGCCGCGTGCGGCGATCGCGCGGGCGAATGCGGCGCGCGTCAGCGGCGGCGCGGGCGGCGAGAAGAACACGTCGGGCTTCGGCTCGGAGAGGAAGCTGCCGATGAATTCCTCGACGCTCGCGCGCTCGACGCGGATCGCCGCCAGTATCTTCGCGAAGCGCCGCTGCACGGCGGCGTCGATGCGCGCCGGGGTCGACGTCACCCGGAGGTCGGGATCGGCATAGCGTCCCGAGAGCTCGATGCGATCGCGCAGGAAATCGAGGAAGGCCTGCGCGATCTCGGTCGCGCTGGCGGCGCGAAATCCGATCGAATACGTCATCGCGGTATCGAGCGCGACGCCGTCGTGCGCGACCTGCGGCGGCAGGTAGAGCATGTCGCCGCGCGCGAGCACGTGGTCGTGGCGGGGCGTGAAGCGGCCGAGGATCTTGAGCGGCAGGCCGGCCCTGAGCGCGAGGTCCTTCTGCCGCCCGTAGCGCCAGCGCCGCCGTCCCATGCCCTGCAGCAGGAACACGTCGTACGAGTCGACATGCGGCCCGACGCCGCCGCCCGGGGTCGCGTAGCTCACCATCAGGTCATCGAGGCGCGCGAACGGCAGGAAGTCGAAGCGGCGCAACAGGCGATCGGCGCGCGTGTCGTGAAGGTTGGTTCCCTGCACGAGCAGCGTCCAGCCGGCCTTCGGCAGCGATCGCCAGCTGGCGCGGCGAAACGGCCCGCGTGCCAGCGTGTATCGGGGTCCGTCGCGCACCACGAGGCGCGACTCGACGTCGTCGCGCTCGGCCAGCGCACGCAACTGCGGCCATGCGAACAGATCGTCGAACGCGGGCAATGCGCCGCGCATCAGCAACGCGCGCTTGTGCCAGTGGCGCGCGACAAATGCGCCCGCGGAGAGGCCTGGCGGCAATGGCGGACTTGCGGTATCGGGCACGCGGCGCGAGGTTGCGGAGTCGGATCGCGGTGAGTATAGCCGCGCGATACAATTCCTTCACCCGCGACTTCCCTTTCGGACCTGCCCGATGAACGCGTTCAACAATACGGTGGTGACCCTCGAGTTCAAGCTCTTCGATGCCGGCAACAACCTGGTCGAGGAGACGGGGGCCGAGCCGCTCGCGTACCTGCACGGCGGTCATTCCGGCATCTTCCCGAAAGTGGAGGAGGCGATCGACAACAAGAAGGCGGGCGACAAGGTGTCCGTGACGCTCGAGCCCATTGACGCCTTCGGCGAGTACGACGCCAACCTGATCCGCATCGAGCCGGTGGCGAGCCTGCCGCCGGACATCGCCGAAGGCGGCTACCTCGTCGCCGAGAAGGATGGCGAGGAAGTCGTGTTTCGCGTCACCAACATCGCCGACGGCAAGGCGATGCTCGACGGCAATCACGAGCTGGCCGGCCAGCGCCTGCGCTTCGATGCGACGATCGTCGACGTGCGCCCGGCCACTGCCGAGGAGATCCAGCACGGCCACGTGCATGGTGCGCACGGCCATCACCATTGACATCGCACGCACTCGCGGTGAACGCGTGAAATCGGCCGCCGGGAATGTGCGGTGCGATGCATGATGACGCGCCCCGGGACAGGCTTCGTTCGCGGCGCGATGTGCTGGCGTTGATCGGGACCGCTGCCTTGGCTGTCATGACCGCACGCGGCGCGGCGCCGGCGATGTGCGCAACGTCGACGATTTCATCTATCGCGATGGTGGCGCACAATTGACGCTGGCGCTGGCTCCGATCGACGCGGGCCATGCCGCCGCGTTCGCCGTGACGCTGGTGATGGACTGACGTCGTCGAAAGGCGGCGCTGCCGGGCGCGATGAGCCCCGCGCGCCAGGCAAGGGCGTTCCCGCAATCATCCGGGAACCAATCGCAGGCTCCGACATCTAGCCAGTTATGTTGATTGCTCAAGCGCAACCATGAACCGAACCATCATCCTGATCGTGGCGGCGATCGCGGTCGCCATCGGCGGATTCACCGCGTGGCGTGCCATGCATCCCGAAAAATTGCCGCCACCGGTCGTCGCCACCCCGGCGCCGCCGCCGGTGTCGCCGCAGGCAGCGGCACCCGTGATCGAGCATCCGGTCGGGGAGGCGCCTTTGGCCAGCGCCACCGGCGCCGCACCGCAAGTGCCGCTCGACCACAGCGATGCGGCGCTGCGCCCCGCGCTGGCGGGACTTTTCGCCGGACACGCGCTGCCGTCGTTCCTGCATGTCGATCGCATCATCCGCAACATCGTCGCCACGATCGACGCGCTGCCGCGCAGCAGTGTGTCCCCGACGGTGATGCCAGTCGATCCGGCGCCGGGACGCATGGCCGTCGCCGACCTCGACGGCACGTCCACGATCGCCGCCGACAACGACGCGCGCTACGCGCCCTACGTCGACGCCATGCAGGCCGTGGATACGCGGCTGGCGGCGAGCGTCTACCTCGAGTATTACCCGCTGTTCCAGCAGGCCTACCAGGAGCTCGGCTATCCCAACGGCTATTTCAACGACCGGCTGGTGAGCGTGATCGACCTGCTGCTCGCCGCGCCGGATGTCGAAGGCCCGATCAAGCTCGCGCAGCCGAAGGTGGTGTACGTGTTTGCCGATCCCGCGCTCGAGTCGCTGCCGGCCGGGCAGAAGATCATGCTGCGTATCGGCAAGCACAACGCCGACATCGTCAAGGCCAAGCTGCGCGAGTTCCGCGGTCATATCGTGCGCACGCCGCCGCCGCACTGACCCCGCTTGTCCTCGTGGAAATTCGGGTTGCGATGAACCGCCGGCGAGCGGTGCCGACCGCCGGGGTCAGTCCGTTTGCGCCGGCGGATCGTCCAACAGGCGCTTGAGCTCATAGAGCTTGGCCTGCGCCTCGCGCGGCGACAGCGCGTCGGGGTCGAGTGCGGCGAGCGCCGTCGCCAGCGCCGACGCGCGGGTCACCGACGCGCCGGCAGGGACCGCGGCGTCGGTCATCGTCGTCGTCCCGTGCGCGAAGAGGTCGGGCTCGCGGTCGCGCCGCGCGGAGAACTGGTCGAGACGCGCCAGGTAACTGCGGGCACTTCGTACCGTTTCCGGCGGCAACCCGGCAAGGCGTGCAACGGCGAGCCCGAAGCTCTGGCTCGCGGCACCTTCCGCGAGCGCGTGCAGGAACACGATGCCGTCGCCGGACTTGGCGCGCGTCTCGACGGCATCGAAATGTACGTTGGCACAGCCTTCCAGCTCGGCGGCGAGGCCGGTGAGCTCGAAATAGTGCGTGGCGAAGAGCGTCAGGCAGCGATTGACGTCGGCGAGACGATGGGCGATCGCCCATGCCAGCGCAAGACCGTCGAAGGTCGACGTGCCGCGGCCGATCTCGTCGATCAGCACCAGGCTGTGCGGCGTGGCGCGATGGACGATGTAGGCAGCCTCGGTCATCTCCACCATGAAGGTCGAGCGGCCGCCGGCGAGGTCGTCGGCGGCGCCGATGCGCGTGTAGATGGCGTCTAGCGGACCGAGCGTGGCGCGCGTCGCCGGCACGTACGAGCCGCAATAGGCAAGCAGCGCGATGAGCGCCGTCTGCCGCATGTAGGTGGACTTGCCGCCCATGTTCGGTCCGGTGACGACGAGCAGGCGTCGCTCGCGCGATAGCCGGGTGTCGTTGGCGACGAACGACTCGACCCTGGCGGCGACGACCGGATGGCGTCCGCCGTCGATGTGCACGCAAGGCTCGGCGACGAACGCGGGGCGCACGAGGCGCAGCGCCTGGGCGCGCTCCGCCAGCGCCGCGATCACGTCGGTGGTCGCCAGCGCCGCGGCGAGCGTCTGCAGCGCCGGGACCGCGGGAAGGAGCGCTTCGACCAGCGCGTCGTAGAGCGCTTTCTCGCGCGCCAGCGCGCGCTCCTGGGCCGACAGGGCCTTGTCCTCGAACGCCTTGAGCTCCGGTGTGATGTAACGCTCGGCGTTCTTCAGCGTCTGCCGGCGCCGGTAGTCGTCGGGGACGCGCGCGACGTTGCCGTGGGTGACCTCGATGTAGAAGCCGTGCACGCGGTTGTATTCGACCTTGAGCGAGGCGATGCCGGTGCGCTCGCGTTCGCGCCGCTCCAGCGCGACGAGAAAGCTGCCGCATTCGGTGTCGATCGCGCGCAGTTCGTCGAGGTCGGCGTCATGGCCCGCGGCGATCACGCCGCCGTCTCGCACGTTGGCCGCGGGCTCGACGGCGATGGCTTGCGCAAGACGCGTCGCCCACGCAGGATCCACCGCCAATGCGGCCTGCGCGTCGGCAAGCAGCGGGGCCCCGAATCCCGCCAGTTGTGCAGCGATCGCCGGCGCCGCCGCCAGCGTGTCGCGCAACGCCGCCAGCTCGCGGGGCCGCACCGACTGCAGCGCGATGCGCGCGGCGATGCGCTCGACGTCGGCGGTCGACTTGAGCCCGTCGACCAGCGCGTCGCGTGCGCGCATGTTGGCGAGCACTGCCGCAATCGCGGCATGGCGCGCGGTGGCATGTGCCGGGTCGCGTCGCGGTGCGGTCAGCCACGCGCGCAGCGTGCGGCTGCCGGCCGCGGTCACGCAGGTGTCGACCAGCGCGTGCAGTGTCGCGCGCGGATCCCCGGACAGCGCTTCGACGATCTCGAGATTGCGTCGCGTCGCGGGGTCGAGGTCGATCAGCGTTCCCGCGGTGACCGCGTCGAGGCGCCGCACGTGCGCCAGCGCGGCGCGCTGCGTGGACGCGGCGTAGCCCAGCAGCGCGCCGGCGGCGCCCACGGCCAGCGGCATCGCGTCGACGCCGAAGGCAGCGAGGTCGCGCGTGCCGAAGTGACGCGCCAGGGCACGCGCCGCCGCCGCATCGTCGAAATGCCACGCCGGCAGCGCGCGCATGGCGACGCCGGCAAGCGGCGAGCCGGGCGGCAGCGCCGCGTCCTCGGCGAACAGGAGCTCGGCGACGTCGAGACGGGCGAGCGTCGCGGTCATCTCCGCGACGGGCACTTCGGTGAGCGCGAATCGCCCCGACGCGAGGTTGAGCCACGCCACGCCGCAACGCGCCGGCGACAGCGCCACGGCCACCAGCAGGCTGTCGCGGTGCGCGTCGAGGAGATTCGCGTCGACGAGCGTGCCGGGCGTGACCACGCGCGTGACGCGCCGCTCCATCGGTCCCTTGCCGGCCGAGGGGTCGCCGAACTGCTCGACGATCACCGCCGATTCGCCGAGCTTCATGAGGCGCGCCAGATGCTGCTCGATGGCGTGGTAGGGCACGCCCGCCATCGGGATCGGCGCGCCGGCCGATTGCCCGCGCGATGTCAGCGTGATGTCGAGCAGTCGCGCGGCGCGCTCGGCGTCGGCGTAGAAGAGCTCGTAGAAGTCGCCCATCCGGTAGAACACGAGCTTGTCCGGATGGTCGGCCTTGACGCCGAGGTATTGCCGCATCATCGGCGTGTGCAGCGCCAGCAGCCGCGGATCAGCGGCGTCGGAGTCGTTGCCTTCGCGACGAGGGGGCGGGCTGGACAAGGCGGGAGTCACCGGCGGGCGGAAAGTGCGGTTTTAGCACACCCGCATCGCGTGCCGTGTGGCGCGTCCGCAGCAGGCGGCCGTCGATCGCCACGAGTCCGGTGGCGATGAGCGCGAACCCGAGCCAATGCCGCGCGGCGAGCGTTTCGCCGAGGATGAAGGAGCCGAGAAGGATCGCGGTGACCGGGATGAGGAATGTCACCAGCAGCAGATTCGTCGCGCCGGCGGCGGCGAGCAGTCGAAAGTAGATGACGAAGGCGAGTGCGGTCGACAGCGCGGCGAGGCCCGCGAGTGCGCCCCACGTCGTTGCGTCGAGCGATGCCAGCTGCCATGGCCGGTCGACGGCCAGCGCGACGGGGACGAGGACGAGTGCCGCGGACGCGAGCTGGCCGGTCGCCGCCTGCAGCGGCGCAATTCCCAGCGCGCGCAATCGCCGCCCGTATACGCCTGCCAGCGCGTATGACAGCGTCGCCACGAGGCAGGCGCCTTCGGCAATGGTCGACGACCCGAAATCCTGCGAGGCGGCGCCGCCGACGCTCACCGCGACGCCCGCGAAGCCGAGTGCCACGCCGGCCAGTCGCGCCGGCGTGGCCTTCTCGTCGCGGGTGCAGAAATGCGCGACGAGCACCGTCCACAACGGCGTCGTGGCGTTGAGGATCGACGCGAGCCCGCTCGCGATGTGCGTCTGGCTCCACGTGAACAGCGAAAACGGCACGACGTTGTTGAGCAATCCCATGACCAGCAGGCTGCGCCACGTGTGCGCGTCGCGCGGCATGGCGCCGCCCTGGCCGCGCAGGACCCCGTACAGGAGCGCGGCGCCGGCGGCGACGCGCCATGCCACGAGGCAGAGCGGCGGCAGCTGTCGCAGCGCCAGGTCGACGAAGAAGAACGAGCCGCCCCACAACGTCGACAGCACGCCGAGCAGCGCCCATTGCGCGGGTGTCATCGTCCGGTTCGAAGTCATCGCTTGTTCCCGCGGCTGCCGAGGGAACGCACGATAGCCGCTCCGCGCGCCGCGCGCGCCCCGTTTGTTGCGGCCGAATCCGCGACGGGTGCGTCTTCAGTGCAGCTTGACGCGCGGTTCCGTGCGCTCGCGCAGGAAGCGTCCGGCGCTGCCCAGCGCGACGCGCGTCCAGCCATGCAGCGCCGCGAGGTGCAGTGTGTAGTTCGCCATGTACATCACGCGCGCGACGAGTCCCTCGACGAACATTGCGCCGCCGATGAGCCCGCCCATCAGGTTGCCCACCGCGGACGTCTCGCCGAGCGACACGAGCGAGCCGTAGTTGTGATAGCGGAACGGCCGCAGCGGGACGCCGGCGATCCGCCGCTTCATCATCTTCGCGAGGTACGAAGCCTGCTGGTGCGCCGCCTGCGCGAGGGGCGGCAGGGCAAGGCCGCTTTTCCACGGTGTCTGCGCGCAATCGCCGAGCGCGAAGACGTCGGGATCGTCGACACTTTGCAGCGTGTCGCCGACGACGATCTGGTTGACGCGGTTGGTGGCGAGACCGCCGAAATGGGCGAGCCAGTCCGGGGCCTTGACGCCCGCCGACCACACGACGAGGTCGTAGGGCAGCGACTTGCCGCTGGCGATGTCGATGGTGCTGCCGTCGATGCGCACGACGCGCTCGCCGGTGTGGATCTCGACGTCGAGCCCGCGCAGGATCTTTGCCGTGGCGTTCGACACGCGCTCGGGCATCGCCGGCAGGATGCGCGCCGCGGTCTCGAGCAGCGTGAGCCTGACCTGCTTGCGCGCGTCGAATGCGGTGAGCCCGTAGCTCGCCAGCACGCGCGTCGTGTCGCGCAGCTGTGCCGCCAGCTCGACCCCCGTGGCGCCTGCGCCGACGATGACGACGTTGACGTCCGGGCGCGCGCCGGCCTCGCCCGCCGCATTGGCGCGCGCACACGCCGCGATCAGGCGGCGATGGAAGCGCTCGGCATCGGCCGCCGAGTCGAGCGTGGACGCGTACTCGCGCACGCCGGGCGTGCCATAGTCGTTGGACACGCCGCCAACGGCGATGATCAGCGTGTCGTAGCGGATCTCGCGGCGCGGCAGCATCGCCAGGCCCTCGGCATCGACCACCGCGCCGATGGTGATCGCGTGCCGCGCGCGATCCAGCGCCTCGAGCGCGCCGAGGCGGAACGCGAAATGGTGCCAGTGCGCCTGCGCGGGGAAATCGATCTGGTGCGCGTGCACGTCGAGGCTGCCGGCGGCCGCCTCGTGCAGCAGCGGCTTCCACATGTGCGTCTCGTTGCGGTCCACCAGCGTCACCGACGCCTGTCCGGAAACGCCCAGGGAATCGCCGAGCCGGGTGGCGAGCTCGAGGCCGCCGGCACCGCCGCCGACGACGACGATCCGGTGCGGCTCGCTCACGCGCTGGCGCGGAAGATCCACAGCGAGTCGCGCGGCAACTCGACGTGGTAGATCGCGCCAGCCTGGAGCGTGGCGTCGCCATAGGCGCGCAGCCGGTCCTTGCCCACTTCGAAAAGATGCTCGAAACGATCGCCCACGTACATCGACGTCACCAGCTTCGCGGCGATCCGGTTCGCGCCGGGCCCGTCCGCGACCCGCACGCGCTCGAGGCGAATCATCGCCACGCCTGGCGCGCCCGACACGGCGCCGCTGCGCGCCACGCCGCTGACGCTGAAGCCGTCTCCGGCCAGCGTGGCGACGCCGTCGCGCGCCTCGACGATCTCGCCCTTGAGCTCGTTGTTGCTGCCCATGAAGTCGGCGACGAACAGCGTCGACGGGTTGCCGTACATCTCGCGCGGCGTGCCCTGCTGCTCGATGCGGCCATTGTTGAGCAGCAGGATGCGGTCGGACATGGCCATCGCCTCCGCCTGGTCGTGCGTGACGCACAGCGCCGACAGCTGCAGCCTCACGATCAGCTCGCGCAGCCACGCACGCGCCTCCTCGCGCAGCTTGGCATCGAGATTGGACAGCGGCTCGTCGAGCAGGATCACCGGCGGGTTGTAGACGAGCGCGCGTGCCAGCGCCACGCGCTGCTGCTGGCCGCCGGAGAGCTGGTGCGGATAGCGTTGCGCGAGATGGCCGAGCGACAGCTGCTCGAGCGCGCGGCCCACGCTCGCCTTGATGTCCGTCGTCGGCTGGCCGCGCAGCTTGAGGCCGTAGGCGACGTTGTCGAAGATCGTCTTGTGCGGCCACAGCGCATACGACTGGAACACGAGTCCCAGGTTGCGGCGCTCGGCCGGCACGTCGATGCCTCGCCCGCCGTCGAACATCACCTTGTCCGCGATGCGGATGCTCCCCTGGTAGGGCGACTCGAGGCCCGCGACCGCGCGCAGCAACGTCGTCTTGCCGCTGCCGGAGGGTCCCAGCAGCGACACCACCTGGCCGCGCTCCAGCGTCAGCGCCACACCGTTGAGGATCGGCGTGTCGCCGTAGCGAAGGTGCAGGTCGTCGACGGTGAGTTCGGCCATGGCGGGATTCTCCGTTGCGGTGTCAGTCGCGCAGGCGCACGCCGAAGCGCAGCGCGATCGCGAGGCCGATGCCTACGAGCACGATATTGACCAGCGACAGCGCGGCGACCACGTCGATCGCGCCGCCCTGCCATAGCGACACGAGCTCGGCGCCGATCACCTCGTTGCCCGGCGCCAGCAGGTACACGCCGGTCGAGTATTCGCGCTCGAAGATCATGAACACCAGCAGCCACGAGCCCAGCAGGCCGTGGCGGATCAGCGGCAGCGTGATGTCGCGCGAGATTCTTGCGCGCGACGCGCCGATCGTGCGCGCCGCCTCCTCGAGCTCGGTCGACACCTGGAACAGCGACGTCGAGATGAGGCGCATGCCATAGGCGAGCCACACCACCGTGTAGGCGAGCCACATGCTGAACAGCGTCGCGCGCAGCGGCGCGAGGAACGGCACGAACAGGAACAGCCAGAGGAACGCGAGGCCGGCGAGCAGGCCGGGAATCGCGCGCGGCACGAGCACGAGGTAGTCGACGAAGCGCGACCAGCCGTCGTTGCGGCGATGCGTCGCGAAGCCGATCGCGGCGTAGCACGCGACGGCGATGGCGCCGCCGATGGTGCCGATCAGGATCGTGTTGACGATCGCCCGGGTGTGCGTCGGTTCGTCGAACACCGCGCGGAAATTGTCCAGGGTGAACGCGTCGAGGAGCGACACGCCGATGCCCCAGTTGCTGACGAAGGCGCGCAGCGCGATGCCCGACACCGGCACGATCACGGCGAGGAACGCCCAGCCGAGCAGGAGCGCCATCGCCAGCGGCTTCCAGCCGCCGAGCGGCAGCGCCTTCATGCGGCCCGCCTTGCCCTTGATCGTGGCGAAGCGCCGCGCGTTCTGCAGCAGGCGCCGCTGCAGCAGCACCAGCGGGAAGGTGACGGCGACGATGCAGACCGCCACCGCCGCCATCAGGTGGTACGACGGCACGCCGAGCTTGTTGGTGAGCTTGTACAGGTACGTCGACAGCACGAGGTGGCCTTCGGGATCGCCCAGCACGAGCGGCAGCCCGAACAGCTCGAAGCCGAGGAAGAACACGAGCACCGCGGAGAACAGCAGCGCCGGCGCGATCAGCGGCAGGCTCACCGTGGCGGCGACGCGAAACGGGCTGGCGCCGGCCGTTCGCGCCGCCTCCTCGACATCGGAGCCGAGGCTCTTCAGCGCGGACGTGGCGTAGACGTACACGTTGGGCACGTGCGTGAGCCCGGCAATGACCGCCATCGCCGGGATCGAATAGATGCCCCATGGCGACGCGCCGACGAGGTCCTGTGCCCACACCGTGTAGAAGCCGACCGGCCCGGCGGCGACGACATAGCCGAATGCCAGCACCATCGGCGACACGAAGCTCGGCACGAGGATGATCGGCTCGAGGAAGCGCTTGCCCGGCAGGTCGGTGCGTTCCATGACGAACGCGAGCAGTGCGCCGAGCGGCACGGCGATCAGCGTCATGCCGGTGGCGATGAGGAACGAATTGGCGAACGACTGCCAGAAATCGGGGTCGGCGAAGACGAAGCGGTACGCGTCGAGGCTCACCGTCTTCTGCGCGTCGAAGAACGGCGCCGACAGGAAGCTCTGGTAGAGGATCAGCGACAGCGGCGACAGCACCGCCATCGCCGTGACGAGGATCGTCAGCGCGCGCGGAAACCGCGCGATGAGCGCGTTGCGCGGACCCGGTGCAACCGCGGCGGAGACGGTTGGCATGGCGAGAGGGCGGCGAGCGTGGTGCGCGCTACGCCGCCGCGCGGGTCATTTGCCGGCGGCGCCGGCCGCGACCTCGCCCTTCCAGGCGTTGATGAAATCGAGGCGCTTCTTCGGGTCGAGATAGCCGACGATCTCCGAGCTCACCGGGATCGGCTTGGCGTTCGCGCCGAGCTCCTTGTTGAGGCTGGCCGCCGTGTATTCGGCGTCGACGTCCGAGCGCACGGCGAAGAGCTCGACCCCGCTGCCGATCAGCTTCTGCCCGCGCTGCGACAGGATGTAGTCGGTCCACACCTTCGCCGCGTTCGGGTTCTTCGCCTGCTTGGCGATGAACATCACGCGCGACAGCACCAGCGTGAAGTCCTTCGGCAGCACGACGCCGAGCGACGGGTCCTTCTTCGCCCGTACCAGCGCGTACGAGCCGAGCACGTTGTAGCCCAGCAGGTGCTCGCCCGACGACACCTTCTCCAGCATGTTGCCGGTGCTGGAGAAGACGCGGTATTCGGCCTTGCCGAACGCCTTCTCAAGACCCTTCATGCCCGGGAAATACTTCGAGTCCTGCACCACGAACATGAAGCCCACGCCGCTCTTCTCGATGTCGTAGGTATTGACCTTGCCCTTGAACTTGGCGGTCTTGGTATCGAGCAGCTTGGCGAATGAGGCGTGGTCCTGCGGCACTTCGTCGGCCGCGACCAGGCGCTTGTTGTAGATGAACACGGCCGGCTCGTACGTGGTGCCCCAGGCTTCGCCCTTGTACACCGCCCACGACGGCAGCTTCGACGCCTCCGGCGATGCGTACGCCATCGCCTTGCCCTCGTCGACGAGCTTCACCTGCAGGTCCATCGCCGAGCTCCACATCACGTCGGCGCCGCCCTGGCCCGACGCCGACTCGGCGATGAAGCGGTTGTACATCTCGGTCGAGTTCATGTCGTTGTACTCGACCTTGATGCCGGGAAACGCGGCCTCAAAGTCGCGGACCAGCGGCTGTGCGGCCTTGGTGTCGAGCGCGCTGTAAATGACGACCTTGCCTTCCTTCTTCGCGGCGGCGATCGTCTGCGCGTAGTTGGCGGGATAGCCGGGCGGAATCGCCTGTGCGAATGCCGAGCCGGCCGCCAGCGCGATGGCCATCGCGAGCAATTGCTTTTGCATCTTGGATCCTCCTGTTGGGCGGCTCGTGCGTTCATGGCTCGTGCGTTCATGCAAAGCCGTTTGCGGAGATTATAGGGCGGCGTGACGCGCCCTCAAAGCACGGGCCCATCATTGTGGCGGCGGCGCGCGCGCGGCCGTGATCGCGATTGCAAGGTTCGTTGGTGCACCGCCGGGGGCGGCGCCGTCGCGCTGGAGGAATGCGCGGAAACTGGTCGGGGTGAGAGGATTCGAACCTCCGGCCTCTACGTCCCGAACGTAGCGCTCTACCAGGCTAAGCTACACCCCGTGTGCTGCCGAAATCGTCGCGGCGACGGCAGGTGCAGCTTGCCGCGGCCGCGCAGCCGCCGATGTCGCGTCTTCGCTCCCGCCTCGGAATCCGGTCCCTGGTCGTGGCGAGGGTCGGTGCGGGTTTTTTTCGGGCCGGGAATCCGTCGAAATGACTTCAGAAGTCCCGATTTACCGCGAAAGCGGCCAATTGTAGCAGAGTCCGCGTCTCACGCGACTGCGGCAACCCGGCGAGGCATGCCGCGGCGGCATCGGCTTCGCGGCGGGCGCAGGCGCGCGCGTATTCGAGAGCGCCGGTCGACGCCAGCAGCGCCTGCACGCGGGCGAGATCGACGGCGTTGCCGGCGTCGATGCCGCTGCGCACGAACGCCGCATCGCGTGTTGGCGCGGTCGCGAGTGCGCGGATCAGCGGCAGCGTCATCTTGCCTTCGGCGAGGTCGTCGCCGAGATTCTTGCCGAGCTTTTCCGCGTCGCCTTCGTAGTCGAGCACGTCATCCTGGATCTGGAAGGCGATGCCGA
>DATBOK010000048.1:0-38798 GCA_036553845.1 Casimicrobiaceae bacterium | reverse complement strand
CAACTTCCTCGCGTCGCCGCCGCTGGTGGTTGCCTATGCGATCGCCGGCACGGTGCTCAAGGACTTCACCACCGAACCGGTCGGCATCGGCACCACGGGGCCCGTATACCTGAAGGACATCTGGCCGTCGTCGCGCGAAGTCGCCGAGCTCCTGGGCTATGCGCGCGACCCGGCGACGTTCCGCAGGCTCTATTCCGACCTCGCCAACGCCACCCCCCTGTGGGGCGGCATCGCCAGCAGCAAGGGCCAGGTGTACGCGTGGCCGACCTCGACGTACATCGCGAAGCCGCCGTTCTTCGACGGGTTTTCGCTGCAGCCCGCGCCGACCACCGACATCCGCGGCGCGCGTGCGCTCGGCATCTTCGGCGATTCGGTCACCACCGACCACATCTCGCCGGCCGGCTCGATCAAGCCGACCTCGCCGGCCGGCCTGTACCTGCAGGAGAAGGATGTCGCGGTCGCCGACTTCAACAGCTACGGCTCGCGGCGCGGCAACCACGAGGTGATGATGCGCGGCACGTTCGCCAACGTCCGCATCAAGAACCTGATGATGGCGGCGCGCGCCGACGGCTCGCGCGAGGAAGGCGGCGTCACGCTGTTCCAGCCCTCGGGCGAGAAGATGCCGATCTACGATGCGGCGATGCGCTACGTCGCGGCGGGCACGCCGACCATCGTGTTCGGCGGCGAGGAATACGGCACCGGCAGCTCGCGCGACTGGGCGGCCAAGGGCACGCAACTCCTCGGCGTAAAGGCGGTGGTGGCGAAGAGCTTCGAGCGCATCCACCGTTCCAACCTCGTCGGCATGGGCGTGCTGCCGCTGCAATTCAAGGGCGCCGACAGTGTCGAGTCGCTGCGCATCCGCGGCGACGAGACCTTCGACGTCGTCGTGCCGCGCGACATCCGGCCCCAGCAGGACCTCACGCTGCGGATCACGCGCAAGGACGGCTCGACCGCCGACGTCGCGGTGCTGTGCCGGATCGACACGCCGATCGAGGTCGACTACTACCGGCATGGCGGCATCCTGCCGTTCGTCCTGCGCGAGCTGATCGCGGCCTAGCGTCCGCGTGGCGCAGGCCCCGCTCCGCGGCGAGGCTGCCGGCGCCGAGGCGCGGCATCCGCTCGCGTCGGCGCTGCCGGCGTTCCTCGTCGCCGGTTTCGTGTTGTCGTCGCTCGACGCCACGGCGAAGTTCCTGGTGCAGGGCCACGCGCTGCTGCTGGTCGTGTTCGCGCGCTACGCGGGCCAGCTGGTGGTGGTGACGCCGTTCGCCTGGCATCGCGCGGGAAGCGGCTTCTGGCGCACGCGACGGCCGCTCGTGCAATGGCTGCGCTCGGCCTGCCTGTTCGGGGCGACCGTCTGCTTTTTCGCCGGACTGCGCTTCCTGCCGCTGGCCGAAGCGTCGGCGATCACGTTTCTCGCGCCGGTGTTCATCGTGATGCTGTCGGCGCCGATGCTGGGCGAGCAGCCGACACGCGCGCGCTGGCTCGCCGTGGTCGCCGGCTTCGCCGGTGTGCTGATCCTGCTGCGGCCGGGTTCCGCGGTGTGGAGCCCGGCGGCGTTGCTGCTGGTGGTGGCCGCGGCGTGCAACGCGCTCTACCAGGTGTTCACCCGAATGCTGCAGGACGAATCGGCCTACACCACGCTGTTCTACAGCGCGGTCGTCGGCACGCTGGCGACGACCCTCGCCCTGCCGTGGATCGAGGTCGGGCTGCTCGACCTGCGTGCGGTCGCGCTGTTCGCGCTCGCGGGCGTCTGCGCCGGACTCGGTCACCACCTGATGATCGGCGCGTACCTGCGAGCGCCGGCGTCGATGCTGACGCCGTTCACCTATCTGCAACTGGTGTGGGCCACCGCCTATGGCTATTTCGTGTTCGCGCATCTGCCCGATGCATGGTCGTTCGCCGGCATGGCCATCGTCGTCGCCGGTGGCGTGATGCTTGCGCGCGCGGAGCGCCGCAACGTCGTCATGCCGCGAAAGCCGCTGCCGGCGATCGATCCGTTGTAGGTAGCCGAGGTAAAATGCGGATGCGCGCTTGGAGAGAAGCCGCCGTTCAACCAACCAATACGAATAGGAGCAACACCATGCAATTGCGTACGATGGCCACGCTCGTGGCATTGGCCCTGGCCGCCACATTGACAGCGTGCGGTCAGGACGCGAACCAGGCCGCCGAAAAGGCCAAGGAAGCCGCCAGCAAGGCTGCGGACGCGGCGAAGGACGCCGCCAAGGCCACCGCCGACGCGGCGAAGGAAGCTGCGGACAAGGCAGCCGCCGAAGCCGCCAAGGCCGCGGATGCGACCAAGGAAGCGGCGAAGGACGCGGCGGCCACGACGAAGGATGCGGCGGACAAGGCCGCCACCGAAACCAAGGACGCAGCCGACAAGGCCGTCAGCGACGCCAAGGACGCGGCGAAGAAATAACGCCGCGCGCACGCCAGAGGCGGCTGCCGCCGGTCATCCGGCGGCAGCCGTTTTTCATGGGCGGGCGTTATTTCGCAGTGGCGTGGCGCGCGATCCAGCGCGTCAGCGGCCGCCACTGCTCCCAATCCTGCTCGGCGCGCGAGCGCGGCAGGTCGAAGATGCTGGCGCCGTCACGCGCGCACCAGACATAGACCTGCGTCACGCGCAGCAGCGCCACCACCGGGAAGCCGGTGGACTTCATGAATTCGTCGAGATCGGCGCTGCTGTGGGTGCGCGAATCGACGCGCATGCCGACCAGTCCCACCGCCAGCTCGCCCTGCTTGACGGCCTTGTATTCGGCGATCTGCGTGAGGAAGCGCGCGGTCGCCGCCATGTCGAACACCGATGGCGTGATCGGGATCAGCATGATGTCCGCGGTCTTGACTGCGTCGCGCAGGGTTTCGCCGTGCAGCCCGGCAGCGCTGTCGATCACGCGCCACGCGGGCGCGCCCGCCTTGCGCGCCTTGTCGCCGCCGATGTCGCCGGCGGTCAGAATGCGCGGGAACAGCGCCGGCCGCCGCGCCAGCCAGAACGCCGTCGACTGCTGCGGGTCGCGATCCTCGAGCAGCACGCGCTGCCGCTTGCCGGCGAGCCAGCCGGCGATGTTCGTCGCGAGCGTGGTCTTGCCGCTTCCGCCCTTCGGATTTGCGACCAGGATCGTCTGCATGCGCCGCCCCACTTTTGTCGTATTGCGCGCATGTTATCGAAACCATGACCATCGTGCTTGGCACGCGGCTTGCGTCGATGCAGGTCGAGCGTGCCGACCGGGGGCGAGGCGCGGCCGTCGCGGACCGCGGGCCCCATGCCGGGCGCTTGCGCGCCTGGCGGATTACCGGCGAGGAATCATGGCTTTCGAACCTTCTACGTTGCTGTCGCGCACCAACGCCGGCGACGCCGAGCTGCGCACCCCGCAAAACGGGCTGTCACTCGGACAACGCAAGCTTCTGACGTTCCTCGAACAGCCGCAGGCCCTCGAGGAGTTCGCCGCGCAGCACAGCTTTCCGCGCGACAAGCTCGACCGCGACCTGGCCAAGCTCGCCTCGCTCAACCTCCTCGCCATCGACGGCGAGACGTCCGGACCTCAGGCCTCGACCGTCGTGCTCGGCGGCGCGCGCGGGCCGACGGCACTGATGCGCTATGGTTTCGTGCCGCTGCTGCTGGTCGGCGCGGCGATCGTCTACTTCGCGCTGGTTCCATCCGGCAGCGGCCGCAAGCCGAACGCGGCGGCGGCGCCGGTCGCCGGCACGCCCGCGACGCCGCCGGCGGCCGCGGCGTTACCGGGTCGCGCGGAAGCACCGGTGGCGCCGGCCAGCGACCCCGCACCCAGCCCGCCCTCGCCCGCACTCGCCATGGCGATCGACGTGGCGCCGCGCGCCCGCGACGCGGCGTCCCCGCGTGCCATCGCGACGCCCGCGGCCGGGACGCCGGTCGTGGCCACGCGCGAACCGGCCATGACCCACGACGGCACACTGGCTTCCGTGCGCGGCGAAGTCGCGCACGGCTCCGCGGCGGGCGACATGCCATCGCGCGACGGCGCGCACGCGGCGCTCGTATCGGCATCGGCGCCTGCATCGGCGCCGGCATCCGCACAGAATTCGGCACCATCGTCCGCATCCGCGCCGGGATCGGCAACGCCGTCCGTCGCCACTGCGAATGCGCGCGCCGACCTCGCACGCGCTGCGCCGCCGCCGTCGGATGCGCCCGGCGCCGTTGCCGGCACCGCCATGGCTGCCAAGCTGGCCACTGCGCCCGACCGCGTCGCGGCGGCCAACCCGCTGCCGGTCGCAGCCGCAGCGCCCAAGCCGGTTGCAATGCCGGAAGCAGCGGCCGAGCCGCCAGTGCCCGCGCGGCCGGCTGCCGCCGAATCGGTGAAGCTCGCGATGGCGGCGCCAAGCAGCGCCGAAGCGCGTCCCCCCGCGCACGCGAAGCTGCTGCCGATCACGCGCGAAGATCCCGAGTTTCCGCGCGAGGCGTTGAGCCGCGGCGTGGCCGATGGCACGGTCAAGGCGCAGCTTGCGATCGATGCCACGGGCAAGGTCACCGGCGTGCGCATCGTCGATGCCAAGCCGGCGCGGGTATTCGATCGCGCGGTGAAGGATGCCCTTGCGCACTGGACGTTTCCGGCCGGCGACGCGGGGCGCAGCACCGAGGTCGAGATCGCGTTCCGCCGCAATTGACGGCCCCGCTGGCGGCCGGCGCGCGCGGCGCGCGGTAAAATCGCCGCCATGAGCGAGCCCCTTATCGCCGGCGCTTGCGCGGCCAATCCCGCGGCACCTGCGGAGGCGGCGTCGGGGCGCGATCCGCGGCGTGCCGAATACGAGGCGAACAAGCTGCGCAAGCGGCTGCGCCGGCAGGTCGGCGAGGCGATCGCCGACTTCGCGATGATCGGCGAAGGCGACCGCGTGATGGTCTGCGTGTCCGGCGGCAAGGACAGTTACGGCCTGCTCGACCTGCTGCTCACGCTGAAGGATGCGTCACCCGTGCGCTTCGAGGTGATCGCGGTCAACCTCGACCAGAAGCAGCCCGGATTTCCGGCGCACGTGCTGCCGGGCTATCTCGCGGCGCGCGGCGTGGAATTTCGCATCGCCGAGCAGGACACCTACAGCGTGGTCAAGCGCCTGATTCCCGAGGGCGGCACGATGTGCTCGCTGTGCTCGCGGCTGCGCCGCGGCGTGCTCTACCGCGTCGCCGGCGAGCTCGGCGCGACGAAGATCGCGCTCGGCCATCATCGCGACGACATGATGGCAACGTTCTTCCTCAATCTTTTCTACGGCGGACGCCTGAAGACGATGCCGCCCAAGCTCAAGTCCGACGACGGGCGGCACGTCGTCATCCGCCCGCTGGCGTACGTGCGCGAGCGCGACCTCGCGCGCTACGCGGCGGCGATGGCGTTCCCGATCATCCCGTGCAACCTGTGCGGCTCGCAGGAGCACTTGAAGCGCCGCGAAGTAGCGGCGATGCTGCGCGATTGGGAGCGCCGGCACCCCGGCCGCATCGAATCGATCTGCAACGCGATGGGCAACGTCGTGCCGACGCATCTGCTCGATCGCAAGCTTCACGATTTCGCCGCGGTGCGCGCGGACGGCGGCGCCGATGCGGACGGCGACATCGCGTTCGACGTCGACCCCGTGCTGGAGGACACGCCGCCGGCGGCGGGCGTGCTCGCGCTGACGCGCGTCTAGCCGCCGGCGCGCAAGCGTGCGCGCCGGCCGCGGCGGTTCAGCCGCCGCGCCGCACCGTCGCCGCGTCCTGGTCGAACAGCACCTGGCGCGTGCGCTCGTCCATCACCGAGGGATCCGCGTTCACCTGCTTGGCGATGGCATACGCGCGCTGCACGGCCGGCCGCGCGGCGATCGCTTCCTTCCAGCGCTTGAGGTGCGGGAACTGCTCGATGTCCTGTCCCTGCCGGTCCGGCTGGATCCACGGGTAACAGGCCATGTCGGCGATCGTGTAGTCGCCGGCCACGTACTCGCGGTCGGCGAGGCGATGGTCGAGCACCGCGTACAGGCGCGAGGTTTCCTTGACGTACCGGTTGATCGCGTAGGGAATCTTCTCGGGCGCGTAGTTCGCGAAATGGTGATTCTGGCCGAGCATGGGGCCGAGCCCCGCCATCTGCCAGAACAGCCATTGCACGCAGTCGCAGCGCGCGCGCAGGTCGGCCGGCAGGAAGCGGCCGGACTTGCCGCCCAGGTACAGCAGGATCGCGCCCGATTCGAACAGCGGGATCGGAGGGCCGCCGTCGGGCGGGTCGCGGTCGACGATCGCCGGAATCCGGTTGTTGGGCGCGATCGCGAGGAATTCGGGCGCGAACTGCTCGCCGTTGCGGATGTTGACCGGGCGTATCACGTAGGGCACGCCGGTCTCCTCGAGGAAGATCGTGATCTTGTGCCCGTTGGGCGTAGTCCAGTAGTAGAGGTCGATCATGTTTCGCGGTGACGTGGGTTCAGTACGTGCCCGGATAGGCGCCGCCGTCGAGCAGGATGTTCTGGCCGACGAGGTACGATGCGTGCGCGCTGCAGATGAACGCACAGAATTCGCCGAGCTCGCGCGGATCGCCGAAGCGCCCGGCGGGCGTCGCGCGCTGCGCGGCGTCCATCACTTCCTGCGCGGTGCGGCCCTGCGCCTTGGCGCGCGCTTCGTACATCCCGGTCAGCCGTGCCGTGGCGAACGATCCCGGCAACAGGTTGTTGATCGTGACGTTGTGCACCGCCACCTTGCGCGCGAGACCCGCGACGAACCCGGTGAGCCCGCTGCGGGCGCCGTTGGACAGGCCGAGGACATCGATCGGCGCCTTCACCGACGAAGACGTGATGTTGACGATCCGCCCGAACTTGCGCGCGATCATGCCGTCGACGGTGGCCTTGATGAGCTCGATGGGCGTCAGCATGTTGGCGTCGATGGCACGCAGCCACGCGGCGCGATCCCACTCGCGGAAATCGCCCGGCGGCGGCCCGCCCGCGTTGTTGACGAGGATGTCGGGCGCCGGGCACGCCGCGAGCGCCGCGGCGCGGCCCTCGGGCGTGGTGATGTCGCAGGCGACGTGCACCACGCGACGCCCGGCGCGCGTCGCGATGTCCGCCGCCGCGCGGGCGAGCTCGTCCGCGGTGCGCGCGCAGATCGTGACGTCGCAGCCTTCGCGCGCCAGCGCTTCAGCGCAGGCGCGGCCGAGACCCTTGCTGGCGGCGCAGACGAGGGCCTTTTTTCCGGCGATGCCAAGGTCCATATGGGGATGTGCGTAAGAAGGATCGTGGACTTGCGCGGAGCAACCGCTGGATTGCCCCCGGACGAGGCGCCGGCGCAGGCGATGTAAGCTCGTCGACGCGCGCGCCTACTATAGCGCAACGCCGCCGGCGGCATGCCACGCCGGGCGGCGGCGAACCCTCCTGCGGCGCGCGAACCATCATGCGCGGCGCGTGTCTCGCACAGGCAAGGCAAAGGACCGACGATGACCGACAAAGTGACGAAGACCGACGCCGAATGGCGGGCGCAGCTTTCCCCCGAGCAATTCCGCGTGGCGCGGCAGAAGGGGACCGAGCGCCCGTTCAGCGGCGCGTACTGGGACCTCGACGACACGGGCACGTACCGCTGCGTCTGCTGTGGCGAGCCGTTGTTCGGATCGGCGACCAAGTTCGACGCCGGCTGCGGCTGGCCGTCGTTCGACAAGCCGATCGCCGCGGGCAGCGTCGCCGAGCAAGCCGACACCTCGTTCGGCATCCGCCGCACCGAAGTCGTCTGCGCCAAGTGCGACGCCCATCTCGGCCACGTGTTCGAGGACGGGCCGACGGCGACGGGATTGCGCTATTGCATGAACTCGGCATCGCTCGCGTTCGAGCCGGACAAGCCGTAGCCGCGATGCGCGTGCTGCTCGCCGAGGACGACGAGATGATCGGCGACGGCGTGCGCCGCGGGCTCGCGCACGACGGCTTCGCGGTCGACTGGGTGCGCGACGGCAGGGCCGCCGAGCTGGCGCTCGCCGAGAACGTCCACGACCTCCTGCTGCTCGACCTCGGCCTGCCGCGGCGCGACGGCCTCGACGTGCTCGAGGCGATGCGCCGTCGCGGCGACAGGCGCCCGGTGCTCGTGCTCACGGCGCGCGACTCCGTGCGCGACCGCGTCGCCGGCCTCGACGCCGGCGCCGACGACTACCTGGTCAAGCCGTTCGAGCTTTCCGAGCTCGCGGCGCGGATGCGCGCGCTGCTGCGCCGCCATCTCGGCCGCGCGGCGCCGCGCATGGCGCTGGGCGCGCTGGCGCTCGACCCGGCGACGCACACTGTGACGCTCGACGCCACGCCGCTCGCGCTGTCGGCGCGCGAATACGCGCTGCTCGACGCGCTGATCGCGCGGCCCGGGGCGATCCTGTCGCGCGCGCAGCTCGAGGAGAAGCTCTACAACTGGAAGGACGGCGTCGACAGCAACGCCGTCGAGGTGCACCTGTCGTCGCTGCGGCGCAAGCTCGGCGCCGGCTGGATCCGCAACGTGCGCGGCCTGGGCTGGATGATCGCCGCGCCGGCGCGCGCCACGTCGTGACCGCACGCCGGCCTCCGCCCGCGTCGACTGCCGGTCGCGCGTGCTGCGCGTGCGCGACCTCGCGATGACTTCCATCCGCCGCGCGCTGCTGGTCCCGCTCGCCGCCGGCCTCCTGGTGGCGATCGTCGCCGCCGGCTATTTCACCTACCAGCGCGCGCGCGAGGAAGCCAATGCGCTGTTCGACGTGCAGCTGCAGCAGACGGCAGCCTCGATCACCGGCATGCCGCTGGCGCCGCCGGCGACGACCCTTCGTGGCGAGCCGACCACCCCGCTGGTCGTGCAGATCTGGGATCGCGACGGCGTGCAGGTGTTCCGCTCGCGGCCCGCGCACGAGTCCCCGGCGCGCGCCGCACCCGGGTTCACGACGGTCGCCGGCAACGGCGGCGCGTGGCGCGTCTACAGCGTGCTCGCCAACGACCAGGTGATCCAGGTCGGCCAGCCGCTCGCCGTGCGCGACGAGCTCGCCACGAGCATGGCGTGGCGCACCACGCTGCCGCTGATCCTGATCGCGCCGCTGCTCGCGCTGTTCATCTGGTTCGCCATCGAGCGCGCATTGCGCCCGCTGGGCCGCCTGACCGGCGCCGTGGCCCGGCGCAGCGCCGACGAGCTGGCGCCGCTCGACGAGCGCGGCTGGCCGCTGGAGGTGGCACCGCTGGTCGAGGCGCTGAACGCGCTGCTCGCCAAGCTGCGCCTCGCGCTGTCGGCGCAGCGCGCGTTCGTCGCCGACGCCGCGCACGAGCTGCGCACGCCGCTCGCCGCGCTGCACCTGCAGGCGCAGCTCGCCGAGCGCGCCAGCGGCGACGCCGAGCGCGGCGCGGCGATGCGCGCGATGAAGGGCGGCATCGACCGCGCGACGCGCCTCGCCTCGCAGCTGCTGGCGCTCGCGCGCGAGGAGCACGCGGTGCTCGACGGCACGCGCGGCGACGTCGACCTCGCCGCGCTCGCGCGCGACGTCACGCGCGAGCATGCGCCGATCGCCGCGGCGCGCGACGTCGACCTCGGCGTCACCGATGCCGAGCCGTTGCGGGTCGCCGGCGACGCCTCGGCGCTGTACACGCTGCTGTCGAATCTCGTCGACAACGCCGTGCGCTACACGCCGGGCGGCGGCCGTGTCGACGTCAGCGTCGGCGCGCGCGGTGGGGCGTCGGCGCTGATCGTGCGCGATACGGGCCCCGGCATCGCCGCCGACGAGCGCGCGCACGTGTTCGACCGCTTCGCCCGCGGCGCGCACGCCAGCGCCCCGGGCAGCGGGCTCGGCCTCGCGATCGTGCGGCGCATCGCCGAGCGCCACGGCGCGACGATCGAATTCGAGCCCGGCATCGACGGCGCCGGGCTCGGCGTCGTCGTGCGCTTCGGCGGCGCGGCGGAGGCTTAAGTCTGGCTTAAGTCTCGCACCCTATCCTTGGGAGCGTACGGCGGATCGATCCGCCCCAACCTCTTCAAGGAGCGCCACGATGTCCACCCTGCAATTCAAGCGCAGCCTGACCGCGGTCGCGGTCGCCGCCGCGTTCGCCGGCGGCGCCTTCGCCGCCGACCATTACGGCACCGCTTCCGGCGCGCACGCGGCGATCCCGGTGGTCGCGCCGCAGGCCGCCGTCGGTACCGCACCGGTCGCAGCACTGCCGGATTTCGCCGACCTCGTCGCCCGGCACGGCCCGGCGGTGGTCGAAGTCAGCACGCAAACGCTCGCGCACCGCACCGCCTCGCGCCGCGACGCGCCCGACCTCGACGGCCTGCCGCCGTGGTTCCGCCAGCTGATCCCCAACATGCCCGACCAGCCCAACCAGGGTCCGATGCGCGGACTCGGATCCGGCTTCGTCGTCGACCCGAACGGCGTGATCCTCACCAACGCGCACGTCGTCGACGGCGCCGACGAGGTGACGGTCAAGTTCACCAACCAGCGCGAGTACACGGCGAAAGTGCTGGGCGTCGACAAGGCGACCGACGTCGCGGTGCTGAAGGTCGACGCGCGCGACCTGCCTACCGTCGCCATCGGCGATCCGAACAAGGCCCGCGTCGGCGAATGGGTGGTCGCGATCGGCGCGCCGTTCGGCCTCGAGAACACCGTCACCTCCGGCATCATCAGCGCGAAGTCGCGCTCGCTGCCGGGCGATTCGATCGTGCCGTTCATCCAGACCGATGCCGCGGTGAACCCGGGCAATTCGGGCGGCCCGCTGTTCGACCTCAAGGGCGAGGTGATCGGCATCAACTCGCAGATCTACAGCCGCTCCGGCGGCTACCAGGGCCTCGCGTTCGCGATCCCGATCGACGTCGCGATGAACGTCGAGCAGCAGATCGTCGCCCACGGCAAGGTGACCCACGGCAAGCTCGGCGTCACCGTGCAGGAAGTGACGCAGGCATTGGCCAACGACTTCGGCATGAAGGGCCCCGCCGGCGCGCTCGTGGGCACCGTCGAGAAGGGCGGGCCGGGCGACAAGGCGGGCATCGAGCCAGGCGACGTGATCACGTCGTTCGAAGGCCATCCGATCGCGCGCTCCGCCGACCTGCCGCCGCTGGTGGCTTCGGCGAACCCGGGCAAGGCCGTGACGCTGGAAGTCTGGCGCGACGGCAAGGCCAGGACGCTGACGGCGACGCTCGGCTCGCTGGCGACCGAGAAGGTCGCGATGAACGGCGGATCCCATGAAGTGGGCGGCAAGCTCGGCGTCTCGGTGCGGCCGCTGTCGCCGGACGAAAAGGCGGCGGCCTCGCTGGACCACGGCGTGGTCGTCGAGGACGTCGGCGGCGCGGCCGCGGACGCCGGCGTGCAGCCGGGCGACGTGATCCTCGCCGTCAACCGCTCGCCGGTGACGTCGCCATCGCAATTGAAGGCGTTGATCGGCAAGGCCGGCAAGACCGTGGCCTTGCTGGTGCAACGCGACGATGCTCGCATCTTCATCCCCGTGAAGATCGGCTGAGTCGCAACGTGGTGTGAGTCTCCCCTTGCCGTAAACCCCGACGGCGCCGGGCTGCCCTGATGGGCAGCCCGTCTTTTTTGACCCGACGCGGGAAAAAATGGTTCGTCACGAGCGATAATTCAGATGAATAAAGTCGCATAAGCATTTGATCTACAGCGGAGACTGGCCGGCCGCCCCAGGCCCGCGAATACTCTTGACAGGCAATATCGTGGTGATATCCTCTCGCTATCAATCGCGCGACAAGGCGCGAATTTGCGAAGGAGATATCGAATGTCCACCCCCGCCCTCCGCTCGGGCGCCCACGCCGAGCACCCCACCACCACCTACAGCGGTTTCGTCGCGCTCATCGTCGGCCTGCTGCTGATCGCGTTCGCCGTGTGGCGCCTGATCGACGTCGGCGTGCACGGCGCGATGAGCGTTGCCACGGTCGTCACCAGCGTCGTGCTGCTGCTCCTCGGCGTGTTCGTGCTCGCGGGCCTGTACACGCTGCAGCCGAACGAGGCGGCGATCATGCAGCTGTTCGGCGCCTACCGCGGATCCAGCCGCGTGCCGGGCCTGCGCGCGACCAATCCGTTCTACACGCGCAAGCGCATCTCGCTGCGGGCGCGCAACCTCAATGGCGACCGCCTCAAGGTCAACGATGCGCGCGGCAATCCGATCGAGATCGCCGCCGTCGTCGTGTGGCACGTCGACGACAGCGCCAAGGCGGCGTTCGACGTCGACGATTACGAGAAATTCGTCACCGTGCAGAGCGAGGCCGCGGTGCGCCACCTCGCCTCGTCGTTCGCCTACGACAGCGGCGAAGGCCTGCCCAACGAGCCGTCGCGCGAGAACGAGACAACGCTGCTGGGGGGCGCCGACGTCGTCGCGCGCGCGCTGGTCAAGGAGCTGCAGGCACGCCTCGACCAGGCCGGCGTGGTCGTCGAGGAGGCCCGCCTCACCCACCTCGCGTACGCCCCCGAGATCGCGCAGGTGATGCTGCGCCGGCAGCAGGCCGAGGCGATCATCGCCGCGCGCCGCAAGATCGTGCATGGCGCGGTGTCGATGGTGGAGATGGCGCTCACCGAGCTGTCGGCGAAGAAGGTCGTCGACCTCGACGCCGAGCGCCGCGCGGCGATGGTGTCGAACCTGATGACCGTGCTCTGCGCGGAAAGCGAAGTGCAGCCGGTGGTCAACACCGGCACGCTGTACAACGGCTAGGCGCGCGCCGTGAACCGCCTCTGCTACGCCCTCGCTGTGGTCGCCGTCGCGATCTGCGCGACCGTCATCCTCACGACGTCCGCCGCGCTCCCCGCGACGGTCGCCTCGCACTTCAACGCGCCGGGCGACGCCAACGGCTACATGTCGCGCGCCGAGTACGAGACGATGATGCTCGCGCTCGCCACCGGCATCCCGCTGTCGCTGATGCTGCTGATGGCGACGGTGCCTCGCATCGCGCCGGCGCTGATCCACGTGCCGAACCTGCGTCCGTGGCTCGACTCGCCACGGCGCGACGAGGCGATTGCCGTGCTCGGCGCCTACGGCGCCATCGGCGCGATCCTGCTGACGACCTGCATCGCCGGCGTCCATCTCGTCGTATTGCGCGCCAACGCGCAGTCGCCGCCGCACCTGGACAGCGCGGCGCTCGGCCTCGTCATCGGCGGCTTCATGCTGGCGATCGCGCTCTGGGTGATCGCGATGGCGCTGCGCTTTCGCGGGGGTCCGCGCTAGCCGATGGCCGAACGCAAGGCCTTCCTGATGCGCATCGACCCGGCGCTATGGAGCGCGCTGGAAGCGCTCGCCCAGCGCGAGCTGCGCAGCGTCAACGCGCAGATCGAGTTCATGCTCCGCGAGGGCCTCGCCCGCCGCGGCGTGCGGCCGGCGCCTGCCGACGCCCCGGGTGATGCCGTGCCGCCGGGCGACTGACGCGCGGCGCCGGACCTCAGGCGAGCACGCGGGCGAGGAAGCGCCCGACGTCGGCCACCTCCTCGAGCGTCGCCGAGTGCTCCATCGGGTAGCTGTGCCACTCGACCGCGTAGTGCTGTGCGACGAGCGCGTTGCGCGATGCCTCGGCCCACGGATACTGGACGACCGGGTCGTAGAGGCCGTGGGCCATGAAGATCGGCACGTCGCGATTGGCGGCGCTCGCCTCGGTCGCGAGGCCCGCGCCGTCGATCAGGTACGTCGACAGCGCGACGATGCCCGCCAGCCGTTCGGCGTGGCGCAAGCCCGCGTACAGCGCGATCGCGCCGCCCTGCGAGAAGCCGGCGACGACGATCCGGCGCGCGACGATGCCGCGCGCCGTCTCGCGCGCGACCAGCGCCTCGAGGTCGCCCTGCGAGCGCCGCACGCCCGCAAGGTCGGCGCGCTCGTTGAGGTTGGCGGCCTTGATGTCGTACCACGCGCGCATGCGCATGCCGTTGTTGATCGACACCGGCATCACCGGCGCATGCGGAAACACGAAGCGGATCGCCGCCCCCGCCGGCAGCGGCAGCGAGCGCACGATGTCGGACCAGCCGCGGCCGTCGTCGCCGAGGCCATGCAGCCAGATCACCGCGGCGTCGGGCGACGCTGCGGTCTCGATCTCGATCGCGGGCATGTCTTCGGTCATGGCGAAGCGCGCTCAAAAGCATCGATTCTAGCGTCGATGGCCGGGGCGCTGCGTCGGGCGCGCACGCCCCCGACGGCGCGCGAGGAACCAATCCGCGCTCGGCGCGCCGAAGGAGCATGGCCATGACCGACGCCGAGCCCGCGGCCGCGCCGCCGGCCGACGCCTTCGTGCTGTATGGCGCCACCGGCGACCTCGCCGCGCGGATGCTCGTGCCGGCGCTCTGCCGCGTCGCGGCACGCCGGCCGTTCGCGGCGCTGGTGGCGGTGGGTCACGATGCCGTGGACGCCGGCGTTCTGCGCAGCCGGGTGCGCGACCACGTCGGCGCCATCGACGCCGCGCAAGTCGCCGCATTCGACGCGCTCGCCGCGCGCATCGCGTTCGTCGGCGGCGACTTGGGCGACGACACCGTGTTCGCGCGCGTTGCCGCGGCCTTGCAGCACGCCCGCCGGCCCATCCATTACCTCGCCATTCCACCGGCGTTGTTCGCGCCGGCGCTGGACGGGCTTGCGCGCGCGAAGCTTGCCGCGGATGCGCGCGTCGCCATCGAGAAGCCGTTCGGCCACGACCTGGCCTCGGCGATCGCGCTCGATGGCGTCGTCGCGCGCACGCTCGCGCCGTCGCAGGTGTTCCGCATCGACCACTTCCTGGCCAAGGATCCCGTGCGCAACCTCGCCGACATGCGCGCCCGCGCCGCGTGGCTCGACGCGCTGTGGTCGCGCGCGACGATCGACGCGATCGAGGTCACCATGGCCGAGGCGTTCGGCGTGGGCACGCGCGGCGCCTTCTACGAAAGCACCGGCGTGCTGCGCGACGTGTTCCAGAACCACCTGCTCGAACTCGTCGCGCTGGCGACGATGGAGCCCTGCGCGCCCGCGGACAGCGAGGGCTTCGCGCGATCGCGCATCGCCGCGCTGCGCGCCATCGCGCCGCTCGCGCCGCGCGACGTCGTCTATGGGCAGTACGACGGCTATCGCGGCGAGGCCGGCGTCGCCCGCGACTCGCAGGTGGCAACCTACCTGGCCGTGCGCCTGGTGGTGCACGCGCCCCGTCTCGCCGGCGTGCCGATCCTCGTGCGCGCCGGCAAGGCGATGGCCGTCACCGCGACCACGCTGACGCTGCGCCTCGCCGGCGGCGACCGGCTATGCTTTCGCCTGGGACCGGGGGCCACGGGCATCACGCTCGCCACCGAGCGACTCGTGCCCGGATCGCGCGCGGCGCACACGCCGGTCGCGCTCGACGCGCCCGCCGCCCATGACGAGGACCGCGATGCGTACGTCAATGTCATCGAAGCGCTGGTCACCGGCGACACGTCCGTGAGCGCGCATGCCGAAGGCGTGCATGCGGCGTGGCGGGTCGTCGAGCCCGTGCTGCGCGCCGCGATCCCCGTGCATCGCTACGGCCGCTCGAGCTTCGGTCCGGCGGCGGCCGGCGCGCTGCTGCCGCCCGGCACGCAATGGATCGATCCGGAGGCACGCGCGTGACGTCGCATCGGGGTGCCCGCGGCGCGCGCATCCTGCCGGCCGGCACCACCCGCATCGAGGACTACGCGCTGATCGGCAACACGCACACGGCGGCGCTGGTGAGCCGCGAGGGGTCTATCGACTGGTGCTGCATGCCGCGTTTCGACTCGCCGGCCGCGTTCGCGGCACTCCTGGGCGAGCCGCAGCACGGTCGCTTCCGCATCACCCCGCGCGGCCGCGTGCTGCGCATCGCCCGCCGCTACCGCAGCGACACGCTCGTGCTCGAAACGGAGATGCACGTCGCCGACGGCACCGTGCGGCTGATCGACTTCATGGCGCTCGGCGACAGCCGCACCGACATCGTGCGCATCGTCGAGGGCGTGCGCGGCGCGGTGCCGATGGCGGTGGATTTCACGATCCGCTTCGGCTATGGCGCGGTGGTGCCGTGGGTGCGGCGCTTCGGCCACACGCTCACCGCGACCGGCGGTCCCGACACGGTCGAGCTGCGCACGCCGGTGGAGCTGCAAGGCGTCGACTACTCGACGCGCGGGCGCTTCACCGTGCACGCCGGCCAGCGCGTGCCGTTCGTGCTCACCTACTCGCGCTCGCACGAGCCGCGCCCAATTCCGCTTGACGCGGAAGCGGCACTCGAGTCGACGGTGGCGACATGGCGCGTGTTCTGCGCCCAGTGCGGCTATCGCGGCGAGTACGCCGACGCGGTCAAGGATTCGCTGATGGTGCTGAAGGCACTCACCTATGCACCGACCGGCGGCATGGTGGCGGCGCCGACGACGTCGCTGCCCGAGCGCATCGGCGGCGTGCGCAACTGGGACTACCGGTTCTGCTGGCTGCGCGACGCCACGTTCACGCTCTATGCGCTGCTGCTCGCCGGCTATCGCGACGAGGCGCGCGCATGGCGCGAGTGGCTGCTGCGCGCGGCGGCCGGGCGGCCGCAGGACCTCGCCGTGCTGTATGGCGTCTCCGGCGAGCGCATCTTCGGCGAGACGGTGCTGCCGTGGCTGCCCGGCTACGCGCGCTCGGCGCCGGTGCGCATCGGCAACGCCGCGGCGGCCCAGTTCCAGCTCGACATCTACGGCGAGGTGATCGACGCGCTGTATGTCGGCCGCGAGGCCGGCCTCGCGCAATACGACGACGCCTGGGTGTTCGAGCGCGTGTTGCTCGACTTCGTCGAAAGCCACTGGCGCGAGCCCGACAATGGCATCTGGGAGATGCGCGGGCAGCCGCAGCACTTCACCCATTCCAAGGTGATGGCCTGGGTGGCGATGGACCGCGCGGTGCGCACGGCCGAGCGCTACAAGCTCGACGGCGCGGTCGCGCGCTGGCGCGCGGTGCGCAACACGATCCATCGCGACGTCTGCGCGCGCGGATTCAATCCGGCGCGCGGCACGTTCGTCCAGCACTACGGTTCCCGCGAGCTGGACGCCGCGCTGCTGCTGATGCCGATCGTCGGCTTCCTGCCGGCGCGCGACCCGCGCATCGTCGCCACGGTGAAGGCGATCGCGCGCGAGCTCGTGCAGGACGGCCTCGTCAAGCGCTACCGCAAGCATCCGGCGGCCGACGGCCTGCCCGAAGGCGAAGGCGCGTTCCTGCCCTGCTCGTTCTGGCTGGCCGACGCGCTGGCCCTGATGGGCCGCCGGCGCGAGGCCGAGAAGCGCTTCGCCCGTCTGCTCGCGCTGCGCAACGACGTCGGCCTCCTCGCCGAGGAATACGATCCGTCGCGACGCATGATGCTCGGCAATTTTCCGCAGGCACTGACCCACGTCGCGCTGGTCAACACCGCGCGCAATCTCGCGCAGGCGGGCGGCCCCGCGGCGCATCGCAGCCAGCACGCGACGAAGCAGCCGCCGCAGGCGAACGCGGCGGCGCGACGTCGCCGGGGCTAGCGCTGGGTCTCCCGCTCCGGGCGATTGGCGTAGCTGTCCGGCGCCTGCGCGCCGGGCTCGATGCGCACGAACTCGATGCTGCCGGTGTACGCGAACGCATCGGCGCGGCCGTAGCCGGTGCTCACATGCTGGCCGCGGTCGCAGCCCACGTCGAGGCCTTCGCCCACCCAGCCCGGTATCAGCGACGGCGACAGGTCGGGCATGTCGCGCGGCTCGCCGTTGACGACGATGCGGCCGCGCCCGCGGCGCCCGCCCGTGGCGCGGTAGTCGAGCACGAACGCGTTGCCGCCTTCGCGCAACGCGAGGCCTCCCGCGGTGACGACGCGGCGCTCGTCGCCGTGATAATCGAACACGAGCTCGCCCTCGCGCACATAGAGCGCCAGGCCGGCGATCGGATCGCCCATCGCGAACAGCACGCCGCTGTCATGCGGGCGCCAGGCGAAGCGGCAATCGACGCGGAAATCGCGGTCGGCGACGAGCGGCGACACCACCGCCAGCGCCACCGTCGTGTCCATCGGCCGGAACGTGCGCGGCGTGTCGACCGCGTCGGCCCGGAAGGGCGGCACGTTGAGGCCGCGCCGCACGCCGCGGTTGTCGAGCGGGGACACGTGGTTGGCGAACGCATCGGCGCCGAATGCCGCCACCAGCGCGGCGAGCTCGGCGGGATGGCCGGCGGCGAGATCATGCGTCTCGGTGGCGTCGGCGTCGAGGTCGAAGAGCATCCAGTTGTCGAGGTTCATCGGCTTGTCCGGCGGCTGCAGCGACACGATCTTGCGCGCGCCCTCGATGTAGCCGCGGTTGCCGGCGAGCTCGTAGTGCTGGCGCGTGCGCGCGCCGGGCGCCGCCGGATCGCGCAGGATGGACGCGAAGCTGGCGCCGTCGGGCGCATGCGGCGCGACGCCGCGCCATTGTTCGGGGAACGGCACGCCCGTCACCTCGAGCACCGTGGGCAGGATGTCGGTGACGTGCGTCCACTGCTCGCGGATGCCGCCGCCGCCGAACGCCGCCGGCCAGTGCGCGACCAGCGGCACGCGGATGCCGCCGTTCATCGTCGTCGTCTTGTAGAGGCGGAACGGCGTGCTCGAAACGTCGGTCCAGCCGAGCGGGTAGACCGGCCACGACGCCGGACCGCCGAGCGTGCCGTCCGCCAGCATCGCCAGCGCCTTCTGCGGGTCCTCGGTGCCGGCCAGCCGCTTGGCGAGGTTGTTGGCGGCGCCATCGCGTCCGCCGATGCCGTTCGCGCCATTGTCCGACGTGACGATGACGAGCGTGTTGTCGAGCTGGCCCGTGGCCGCGAGGTGCGCCGTCAGCCGGCCGATGTTCTGGTCGACGTTGTCGACGAGCGCCGCGTAGAGCGCCATGTAGTGGACGTAGAGCGCGCGCAGCGCGGGGTCGGTATCCGCCCACGCGACGACACCCGGGCTGTGCGGCGCGAGGCGCCAGTGCGCGGGCACGATGCCCATCGGCTTCTGCCGCGCGTGGCGCGCCGCGCGGATCGCATCCCAGCCGTCGTCATAGACGCCGCGGTAGCGCGCGAGGTCCTCGGGCTTCGCGTGCAGCGGCGCGTGCGGCGCATTGTGTGCGACGTAGAGGAAGAACGGTTTGTCCGTCGCCGTCGCGGCGTGCGCGTCGAGCCAGTCGATTGCGCGCGTCGTCCAGTCGTCGCTGCAGAAATAGCCGTCCGGATAGCCGTCGCGCGCGACGAACGCGTTGTCCTCGACGAGCTGCGACGGCGAGAAGTAGTGCGCCTCGCCGCCGATGAAGCCGTAGAAGCGGTCGAAGCCGCGCGCCAGCGGCCAGGAACCGCGATCCGCGCCCTGCGCGATGTTGTACTCGGCGGTGTTGTGCCACTTGCCCACGGCGTAGGTCGAGTAGCCCGCCGCGCGCAGGATCTCGGCGAGCGTCGGCGCCTCGGCGGCGATCTCGCCGGCGCGGTAGCCGGGAAAGCCCGGATCGTTGAACGTCAGCCACCCGCAGCCGACGGCGTGCGGATTGCGGCCGGTCAAGAGCGCGGCGCGCGCGGGCGTGCACATCGGTACCGTCGTGTAGTTGCGGAAGCGCACGCCATTCGCCGCCAGCGCGTCGATCGCCGGCGTGCGGATCTCGGCCCCGTAGCATCCGAAGTCCGAAAAGCCGAGATCGTCGAGCAGGATCACCACGACGTTCGGCGCGCCCCGCGGCGCCACGCGCCGCGGCGGCCACCACGGCGTGGACTCGGCGAGCGTGCGGCCGATCGTGCCGCCGAACCCGCCCGGTGCCGACGTGCCGGAGGAATGCGCCGCACTCATCGCCGCTTCCTCACTGCGTGTCGAGATCGATGTGCAGATCGGTCGCGACCGCCTTCCAGCGTGTCGCGTCCTCGCGCAGGAACCGCTCGGCGCTGCGCGCGTTCCTCGCCGCGTACCACGGCAAGGGCGTGCCCTAACTGCACGATCCGGCCACGCAGGCGGACGCCATCGCCGAGATCACGCGCTACGTCAACGCCGAGCAGAAGACGCCGACCGACGCCGCGGCGATGCGCACGCAGCTCCTGCAGAGCGGCTTCTTCGACCTCGCCGCGGCGAAGTCGATCATGACGAGCGCGCAGTTCCGCGCCGGCCTCGAGGACCAGGTCCGCTTTCTCAGCGACATCCGGCAACTCGCCGGCAGGATCGACCTCGACGGCGCGATCGTCACCGACCTCCTCGGCTGAGCGCTACGCCAGGCGGCGGCAGGGCCGCCCGATCGTCCTGGCCATTTTATAAAATATAAAGTAGACTGGGGGCGATGCCTCCATCCCGCATGCCCTACCGCACCAAGCGCGAAGACGCCGTCGCCAAGGTGCGCGACGCGATCATGGCCGGCCGCTACCGTCCGGGGCAGCCGCTGCGCCAGGTGCAGCTGATGGCGGATCTGGACCTTGGCGCCACGCCGGCACGCGAGGCCGCCCTCGAGCTCGTCGCCAAGGGGCTTCTCGTTCACGAATCGCACCACGGCATCCGCGTCGCCGCGCTCGACGCCGCGCGCGTCGCCCAGGTCTACCGCGTGCGCGCACTGCTCGAGTCCGAGGCCGCGCGGCTGTCGGCGGCGAATGCCGATGCGGTGACGATCGACGAGGTGCGCGGCCTCGCCAGGGCGATGGCCGCGGCATTCGCCGCCGGCGACCTGCGCGAGCTCGGCGACGCCGATGCGCGGTTCCACCGCGCGCTGTACGCCGCCGCCGGCAACCCGATGCTGCTCGCGCTGATCGAGCAGATGTGGGACCAGTTCCCGCGCTACATGCTCTGGCAGCGGCGCGAGCGCGTGCGCCAGTCGATCGCCGAGCATCGCCAAATCGCCGCGGCGTTCGCGCGCCGCGACGCCGCCGGCGTGGCGCGCGCAGTGGAGCGCCACATCCTCAACGGGCTGGTCGCCTTCGACGCCATCCTGGCCGAGCAACCCCTAGCGCAGGACGAATCCCATGGGCAATGAAACGACGGCATCGCGCGAGAACCTGATCCGCTATGGCGGCGATGCGTATCCCGAGATCATCGACAAGGCGCAGGGTTCATGGGTCGTCGACGCCGCCGGCAAGCGGATCCTCGACTTCACGTCGGGCCAGATGTGCGCGACCGTGGGCCACAACCATCCGAACGTCGTGGCGGCGATCAGGAAGAGCTGCGACACCGCGCTGCATCTTTTCTCGGGCATGATCCCGCGCAGCGTCGTCGAGCTCGCGGCGAAGATCGCCGCGATCGTGCCGCGGCCGCTGAAGAAATCGCTGTTTCTAAACACCGGCAGCGAGAGCAACGATGCGGCCCTCAAGATGGCCAAGCTCTGCACGGGCGGCTACGAGGTGGTGGGGCTCGGCGGGTCGTGGCATGGCGTCACCGGCAACGCCGGCGCCGTGTCGTACGCGAGCGACCGCAAGGGCTACGGGCCCGGCATGCCCGGCGCGTTCGTCATTCCCGAGCCGAACGCCTATCGCTGCCCGGTGCGCCACTGCCGCGACCGCTGCGACCTGACATGCATGAAGATCGGGTTCGAGATGTTCGACATGCAGTCGACGGGCGCGCCGGCAGCGGTGATCGCCGAGCCCGTGATCAGCGCCGGCGGCGTCATCGTGCCGCCGGACGGCTACTTCGACGCCCTGCAGGCCGAGGCGCGCAAGCGCGGCATGCTGCTCATCTTCGACGAGGCGCAGACCGCGTTCGGCCGCCTCGGCCACTGGTTCGCCGCCAGCCACCTCGGCGTGACGCCCGACATCATGACCGTGTCGAAGACGCTGGGCGGCGGCATTCCGCTCGCCGGCGTCATCACCAGCGACGCCATCGAGGAGCGCTGCCACGCGCGCGGCTTCGCGTTCTACACTTCCCACGTCAGCGACCCGCTGCCGGCGGCCGTGGGCGTCGCGGTGCTCGACACCATCGAGCAGGAAAAGCTTCTCGAGCGCAGCCGCACGATGGGCGACTACCTGGCGGCACGCCTGCGCGAACTGCAGGCGCGCCACGCCGAGATCGGCGACGTGCGCGGCATGGGCCTCCTGCGCGGCATCGAGCTGGTCAAGGACCGCGACACGCGCGAGCCGCATCATGCGCTTGGCGCCGCCACGACGAAGCGCTGCCTCGAGCTCGGCCTCAGCATGAACATCCGCCGCCGTCCCGAGCGCGGATCGGTGTGGCGGATCGCGCCGCCGCTCACCGTGTCGCGCGCGGACATCGATCTGGCGATGACGATCTTCGATCGCGCCCTCGCCGAATCGAAGGACGCCCTCGCCCGGGACGCCAGCGGCGTCCCGCCGCAGCGTATGGCCTCGTCTGCGATCGACGACCCGCGCGGCGGCCTTCCGCCACGGGGATGACGAGCGGCTCGGCGGGTGTTGACGGGCGGCGCCATGCACGGCATTGTTGATGACCCCCGGCGAGCGCGGCGCGCGACGTTTCGGCGCCGGCGGGATTTGCAAGGTCCACGCCGTGCCTTCCGGGAAGCGGCGGGGCCCGTCACAGGGCGCGCCCTAAGCCGGCGATGCCATCCATCCGTTGGAAACGAGGACAACAAAATGATCACCAAGTACTTGAAATTCGTCGTGGCCGGCGTTGCGCTCGCCATGCTGGGGGCCACCGCGGCGCGCGCCGACGTGCTGGCCGACGTCAGGAGCAAGGGCACGCTGGTGGTCGGCGTCAAGGCCGACTACCGTCCGTTCGGCTACCTCGATCCGGCGGGCAAGATCGTCGGCTTCGAGCCCGAACTCGCGGCCGATCTCGCGCATCGCCTGGGCGTCAAGCTCGAGCTGGTGCCGGTGGTGGCGTCGAACCGCATCCAGTTCCTGCAGCAGGGCAAGATCGACCTGATGATCGCCACGACGAGCGACACGCCGGACCGCCGCAAGATCATCGACTTCGTCGAGCCGAGCTATTACGGCTCGGGCACCAACGTAATGGCGCTCAAGTCCGCGCACCTCAAGTCGTGGGCCGGGCTCAAGGGCAAGAAGGTGTGCCTGATCCAGGGCTCGTTCTATAACAAGGAGCTGCAGGAGAAGTACGGCGTCGACGGCGTCGCGTTCCCGGGCACCGCGGAAGCCTATGCGGCGCTCAAGAACGGCAATTGCGTGGCCTTCGCGTACGATGACACCGCGATCGTCGGCCAGTTGCAGACGCCCGAGTGGAGCGCCTACGAGATGCCGCTCGACTCGATCCTGTTCCAGCCATGGGGGATCGGCGTCAAGCAGGGTGAGCCCAAGATGCTCAAGTTCGTGTCCGACGCCACCATCAACTGGCACAAGACCGGCTTCATCGAGCGGCTCGAGAAGAAGTGGGGCATCAAGCCCACCAAGTTCGCGCAAGAGATGCACGCGAAGTACAAGTAACGACCGACGCGAACGGGGACGGCCCGGGCGCGCCGGTGCGCGCGCCCGGCTCCTCGGCTGGCCCCCGGATCGAAAAAACCGATGGATGCCGTCTGGCAGTGGTTTCGTGCGCTGTACGACACGACCGGAATCAACCTGCCGATCTTCTACGATTCGTTCGACCGCCACCGTTTCACCGCCGGGCTGTGGATGACCCTCGAGCTGTCGGCGATCTCGATCGTCGCCAGCGTGGCGATCGGGGTGGTCGGCGCGTGGCTGCAGGGCTCGCGCCTGACACTGACGCGCCGGATCGTCAACGGCTACATCCAGTTCTTCCGCAACACGCCGCCGCTGGTGCAGATCTATTTCTTCTATTTCGGCATCGGCAGCCTGCTCTCCACCAGTGACGCCGGCGGCCATCCGGTGCCGCTGGTCAGCAACGTCGCGTGGGCGATCGTCTCGCTGTCCTTCTTCGCCGGCGCCTTCAATGTCGAGATCTTCCGCTCCGGCGTCGAGGCGGTGCCGAAGACCACGATCGAGGCGGCGGAGTCGCTGGGGTTCAGCCGCCTGCGCACCTACCTGTTGATCGTGCTGCCGCTGGCGTTCCGCATCTGCCTGCCGGCGCTCAACAACAACCTCGTCAACCTGGTGAAGACCACCACGCTCGCCTACGCGATCGCGGTGCCCGAGCTCCTGTACGTGACCAGCCAGATCTGGTCCGACAACCTGAACGTGCCGGAGATGATGAACGTGCTGCTCGTCGTCTACTTCGTGCTGGTCGGCGCGCTGGTGCTCGCGATGGACCGCTGGGAGCGCACGATCCGCGTGCCGGGATTCGGCGCATGAATCGGGCAGGCCTCGCGCGCGCCTTCGGCGCGTACGCGAAGTCGCCGGCGTCGGCAAGGCGCTGGCACGCCATCGCGCCCGCCGCCACCGACCTGCCCGTGCTGCTGCCGGGCGCGGCACAAATGGCGCGCGCGGCCGCGGCATCGCGGCGCAGCGGCATCTTCACGCTGCGCCTGACCCCTTCGCACGGCGCCGTGGTCGTCGCCTTCTTCGCGATCGCCTGCGGCGTCGCGCAGGCGCAGGCCGGCGACGGCCAGCCGTCGGTGCTGGCGACGCTGTGGAAGTGGCTGCCCGTGCTCCTCGGCGGCTTCGTGTTCAATCTAGCGATCAGCGCCATGGCCATGTCGACCGGCACGCTGGCCGGACTCGTCCTCGGCTACGCGCAGATCTCACAGCTCAAGGCGGTGCGCAAGGTGGCGGCATTCGTCACGCATTTCTTCCGCAACGCGCCGTGGCTGGTGCTCCTCTTCTACTGCATGTTCCTGCTGCCGTTCCAGGTGCACGTGTTCGGCGTGACGATCCCGATTCCCGACTGGATCAAGGCCACGTTCGGCCTCGCGCTGCCGGTGATGGCGAACGTCGCCGAGATCGTGCGCGGCGCCGTGCAGTCGATCCCCACCGCGCAATGGGAATCGGCGGCGTCGCTGGCGTTCAACCGGCGCCAGACGATGTGGATGATCATCCTGCCGCAGTGCGTCAAGCGGATGCTGCCGCCGTGGATGAACCTGTACGCCATCCTGACGATGTCGACGGTGCTGACCTCCATCGTCGGCGTCGCCGAGATCATGACGCTGACCGGCCGCGTCCTGAGCGCCGAGAACCGCCCGGGATTGCTGCTGTCCTTCTACGGCTTCGTGCTCGTGCTTTTCTTCCTCTACTGTTACCCGATTGCGCGCTGGACGGTGCGCCTCGAGGCCAAATATGCGGTCGATCGCTAAATGAACGCCCCCTCCCCCGCCCATCCGGGCCCGCTGGTGAGCGTGCGCGACGTGCACAAGTCGTTCGGCGCCACCGAGGTGCTGAAAGGCGTGTCGATGGACGTGCAGAAGGGCGAGGCCATCTGCATCATCGGCCCGTCCGGCTCGGGCAAGTCGACGCTGCTCCGCTGCATCAACGGCCTCGTGCCGATCAACAGCGGCAGCATCCGCGTCGGCAACTTCGAGGTGCAGAACCTCAGGACCGATCAGGAGAAGATCGCGCTGCGCAAGGAAGTGTCGATGGTGTTCCAGCAGTACAACCTGTTCCCGCACAAGACGGCACTCGGCAACGTGATGATGGCGCCGGTGCACGTGCTGCACGAGGATCGCGACGAGGTCCGCCAGCGCGCGCTGGCGCTGTTGAAGAAAGTGGGGCTCGCGGCCAAGGCCGACGCCTATCCGGGCGAGCTCTCCGGCGGCCAGCAGCAACGCGTCGCCATCGCCCGGTCGCTGGCGATGCGCCCCGAGGTGATGCTGTTCGACGAGATCACGGCGGCGCTCGACCCGGAGACGATCAAGGACGTCCTCGCCACGGTGCGCCAGCTCGCCGATGAAGGCATGACCTGCATGCTGGTCACCCACGAGATGCGCTTCGCGCGCGAGGTCGCGCGCACCGTCTACTTCACCGACGGCGGCGTGATCGTCGAATCCGGCCCACCCGCGCAGCTGTTCGACCATCCTGAGAAGGAGCGCACGCGCGCGTTCCTGTCGCAGGTGCTTTGAGAGGCAGCCGCCGCGCGATGCGCTATTCGATCTTCTCGCTCGCGCGCGAGGCCCTGCGCGGGCACCGCGACTGGCCGCTGGCTTGGCGCAGCCCGCCGCCGAAGAAGCACTACGACGCGGTCGTCATCGGCGGCGGTGGACATGGGCTCGCCACCGCGTACTACCTCGCCCGCGAGCACGGCATGCATAACGTCGCCGTGCTCGAGAAGGGGTGGCTCGGTGGCGGCAACACCGGGCGCAACACGACGATCGTGCGCTCCAACTACCATCTCGATCCCAACGCGCACTTCTACGAGTTTTCACTCAAGCTGTGGGAGCGCCTCGCCCAGGAGCTCAACTTCAACGTGATGTACAGCGCGCGCGGCGTGCTCAACCTCGTGCATTCGCCGGCCGACATGGATGCGGCGATGCGCCGCGGCAACGCGATGCGCCTCAACGGCATCGATGCGAAGTTCCTGTCGCGCAACGAGATCGCGGCGTGGATTCCCAATCTCGATTGCTCCGACGCCGCGCGCTTTCCGATCCTGGGCGGCCTGCTGCAGCCGCGCGGTGGCACCGTGCGCCACGACGCGGTGGCCTGGGGGTACGCGCGCGCCGCCGATGCGCTCGGCGTCGACATCATCCAGCAATGCGAGGTCACCGGCATTCGCGTCGAGGGTGGCCGCGTCAGCGGCGTCGATACCTCGCAGGGCTTCATCGCCACGCCGAAGATCGGCATCGCCGTCGCCGGGCATTCGAGCCAGGTCGCGGCGATGGCCGGCATCCGCTTGCCGATCGAATCGCACGTGCTGCAGGCGATGGTGTCGGAGCCGGTGAAGCCGATCCTCGACACCGTGGTCACCTCGGGCGCCGTGCATTTCTACATCAGCCAGTCGGACAAGGGCGAGCTGGTGATGGGTGGCGACCTCGATTTCTACAACTCGTACGCGCAGCGCGGCAACCTGCCGGTCATCGAGCACGTGATCGCCGCCTGCCTCGCGCTGTTCCCGAGCTTCGGGCGCCTGCGCCTGATGCGCACCTGGGGCGGCATCATGGACATGACGATGGATGGCAGCCCGATCATCGCCAAGCTGCCGGTCGCGGGCCTCTACATGACGGGTGGCTGGTGCTATGGCGGCTTCAAGGCGACGCCGGCATCCGGTTTCCTGCACGCACACACGATCGCCCGCGACGCGCCGCATCCGCTCAATGCAGCGTTCACGCTGGAGCGCTTCGCCGAAGGGCGAATGATCGACGAGAAGGGCGCGGGTCCCTTCGCATGGGCGCACTGAGATGAGGCGCCGCACGCCATGATGCTGATTCCCTGTCCCTGGTGCGGTCCGCGCAACCAGGTCGAGTTCACCTATGCCGGCGACGCCACGCTGCATCGTCCGGCCGAAGACGCGCCGGAGTCGGCGTGGTACGCGTACGTCTACCTGCGCGACAATCCGCGCGGCCCGCACAACGAGTTGTGGCTGCACAGCGCCGGCTGCCGCAGCTTCTTCAAGTTGCGCCGCGACACGCGCACGCACGACATCCTGGCGAGCGCTCCGCTCGACCAGGTGCTGGCGCAAACACCGCCATGACACAGCCCTTTCGCCTGGCGGCCGGCGGCCTCGTCGATCGCACGCACTCGCAGCGCTTCATGTTCGACGGTGCGCCGTACGAAGGCTTCGCCGGCGACACGCTCGCCTCGGCGCTCATCGCCAACGGCGTCCACCTCGTAGGGCGCAGCTTCAAGTACCACCGGCCGCGCGGCATCTTCAGCGCCGGCGCCGAGGAGCCCTCGGCGCTGGTGCAGCTCGCACGCGGCGCGCGCACCGAACCCAACGTGCGCGCGACCACCGTCGAGCTCCACGACGGCCTCGTCGCCACCAGTCAGAACTGCTGGCCGTCCGTCCGCTTCGACGTCGGCGCGGTCAACGACCTGCTGTCGCGATTCATTCCCGCCGGCTTCTACTACAAGACGTTCATGTGGCCGCCCTCGCCGGCGTGGTGGCTGCGCTACGAGCATTGGATCCGGCGTGCCGCCGGCATGGGCCGCGCAGCGAGCGCGCCCGATCCCGACCGCTACGATCACCGCTACGCGCATTGCGACGTGCTGGTCGTCGGCGGCGGCCTGGCGGGACTCGCCGCCGCGCGGGCAGCGGCCAGCACGGGTGCCAGGGTCGTCGTCTGCGATGAAAATCCGCGCTGGGGCGGCGGTGTCGTCGGCGACGACGCGACGATCGACGCCGTGCCCGCAGCGCGCTGGACTTCCGACGCCGTGGACGCGCTGTCGGCACTCGCCGACGTCACGCTGCTGCCGCGAACCACCGCCTTCGGCTATTACGATGGCAACCTCGTCGGCGCCGTCGAGCGCGTGACGGATCACCTGGCCGCGCCGCCGCCGCACGCGCCGCGCCAGCGTCTCTGGCTGATTCGCGCGAAAGCGGTGGTGCTGGCGAGCGGCGCGCACGAGCGTGGCGTCGCGTATGCGAACAACGACCTGCCGGGATCGATGCTTTCGCACGCCGCGCACACGCATGTCGCGCGCTACGGCGTGAAGCCGGGCACGCGCGCGGTCGTGTTCGCCAATCACGATGGCGGGTATGCCGACGCGCTCGCGCTGCATGCGGCCGGGGTCGACATCGCGGCGATCGTCGACGCCCGCAACGATGCAACGCAAGGCGGTGCGAGCGTGGCCCGCGCGCGCGAAGCGGGCCTCACGCTCGTCGCAGGCGCGGTCGTCGCGCGTGCGCATGGCCGCCGGCACGTTGTCGCCGTGGATGTCGTGACGAAGGACGGCGGCGCACGGCGCCGCATCGACTGCGACCTCGTCTGCGTCTCCGGCGGTTTCAATCCGGCCGTGCATCTCTTTTCGCAGGCGCGAGGCAAGCTGCGCTACGACGATGCGCTGGCGGCGTTCGTGCCGGACGCTTCGCCGCTGCCCATCGTGCCCGCCGGCGCCGTCAACGGGCGCTTCGGCGTGGCGGCAGCACTGGCCGATGCTCATGCCGCGGCGGGCACCGCCCTGCGGCATGCAGGCGTGCGCGCGCCGATCGCCAGCGCGGCCGCGCTCGCCACGGAGCCCGCCATCGCGCGCCCGCCTTCGGCGCCGCTCTGGGCCGTGGAGGCGCCCTCGGGCCACAAGCGCTTCGTCGACCTGCAGAACGACGTCACCGTCGACGACATCGCGCTCGCGAGGCGCGAAGGCTACCAGGCGGTCGAGCACCTGAAGCGCTACACCACGCTCGGCATGGGCACCGACCAGGGCAAGACCAGCAACGTCATCGGCCTCGCGCTGATGGCGCAGCAACTCGGCGTCGCCATCCCGCAGGTCGGCACGACCACGTTCCGCCCGCCGTACACGCCGGTGTCGCTCGGTGCGCTGCCGGGCGCCGAATGCGGGCCGCATGTCGAGCCGACGCGGCGCTCGGCGATGCACGACTGGCACGCGGCGCACGGCGCACGCTTCGTCAACGCGGGCTTGTGGAAGCGCCCGCATTCGTACCCGCGCGCCGGCGAGAGCGAGGACGAGGCCGCCGCCCGCGAAGCCGTCAACGTGCGCGCGAACGTCGGCGTGGTGGACGTCTCCACGCTCGGCAAGATCGAGCTGCAGGGACGCGATGCCGCGACGTTCCTCGACCGCGTGTACTGCAACCGCTTCGGCAGCCTTGCCGTCGGCCGCTGCCGCTATGGCGTGATGCTGCGCGACGACGGCATGGTGTTGGATGACGGCACGACTTCGCGGCTCGCGGCGAGCCACTACCTGATGACCACCACCACGCTCAACGCTGTCCGCGTGATGCAGCACGTCGACCATCTGCTGCAGGTCGTATGGCCGGAGCTCGAGGTGTACGCGACGTCGGTGACCGAGCAATGGTCGGCCGCGGCGATCTCGGGACCGAAGGCGCGCGACGTCGTCGCCGCGCTGGTCGACATCGACGTCGCGAACGCGGCGTTCCCGTTCCTCGCCGTCGGCGCCTGCCGCGTGCGCACGCGCGACGGCGATGTGCCGGCACGCCTCTTCCGCATGAGCTATTCGGGCGAGCTCGCGTACGAGTTGCACGTGGCCGCCGACCGCGGACTGGCGATGTGGGAGGCAATCGTCGCCGCCGGTGCGCCGTTCGCGCTCGAGCCCTACGGCACCGAGGCGATGAGCACGCTGCGCATCGAAAAGGGCCACGTCGTCGTCGGCGCCGAGGCCGACGGCCGCACGACCGCCGACGATCTCGGCCTCGGCAAGCTCGTCAACGCCGGCAAGTGGTGCGTCGGCAAGCCGCTGCTCGCACGCACGGCGCTGGTCGCCCCCGATCGCTGGCAGCTGGTCGGCCTCACGGCGCTCGACGGCGCGCCAATGCCGCGCGGCGGCAAGCTCGTCGCCGATCCCGGGCACGCGCCACCCAATCCGATGCTGGGCCACGTCACGTCATGGTGCTACAGCCCGCATCGCAAGGCCTGGATCGCGCTGGCGCTGCTCGCCAACGGCCGCGCGCGCCACGGCGAGCGCCTGTGGGTGGTGTCGCCACTGGCGGGCGCGACGGTGCGCGTCGAGGTGGGCGCGCCCTGCTTCATCGATCCCGATGGGACGCGCCTGCGTGCCTGACGCGCCAAACTCGTCCGCGGCGGGCTCATTCGCCGCGATGCAGCCGGGGCACTACGGCGCCGCGGGCACCCGTGTCGTGCTTGGCCTTGCGACGATGGCCCGGGCATTCAACGTGCAGGGCAATCCGGCGCGCTCGGCGCTCGTGGCTGACGTCGAGCGGATCTTCGGCATTGCATTGCCGCTGGCGCCCAACACGTCGGCGCGTGCCGGGACGTGGCTCGCGCTGTGGCTCGGACCGAGATCCTGGCTTTTGGTGGAATGCGCCGGTGCGGCGAAGGCATCGATGCCCGTCGATTTCGAGGCCGGCCGCGACGCGCTCAATGCGGGTGGCGGCGCATTGTTCGACGTCTCTGCCGGCCGCGTCGCGTTCACGCTGCGCGGCGACGGCGTGGCGACGGTGCTGGCGAGCGGCTGTCCGCTCGACCTCGATGTGCGCGCATTCCCGCCGGGCCGCTGCGCGCAAAGCGTGTTCGGCCATGTCAGCGTGCTGCTCTACCGCCACGCGCTGGCATCGATGTTCACGGTCTGGGTGGCGACGAGCCTTGCCGCCGACTTGTGGCACGCACTGGGTGGCGCGGCGGCGGAAGGCGGCTACGAAGTGGCGCCCGCGGCGCCGTTCGACGGCGCGTGAGGGCGCCCCGCAGGTTCAGCCGCCATCCCGTGCGCGCCCGCCGCCGACGATCATGAACCGCAGCATGCCCCCGTTCACGCTCTATCCGGCACGTCGCATCCTCACCATGGCGGACGAGACGGCGGACGCGCGTGCCCTCGCCGTGCGCGACGGCCGCATCCTCGGCGTCGGCACGCCGGCGACGCTCGGCGGATGGGGCGCGCACCGCGTCGACGATCGCTATGCGGATTGCGTCCTCATGCCGGGTCTCGTCGAGGCGCATAGCCATTTGCTCGAAGGCGGCATGTGGTCGCATCCGTACGTCGGTTTCTATCCGCGCCGCGATCCGGACGGGAAGCTTTGGCCCGGCCTGCAGTCGATCGACGAAGTCGTCGGCGCGCTGCGCGCGGCGGACGCCGCGATGGCCGATCCCGCCGCGCCGCTGATCGCGTGGGGCATGGACCCCATCCTCTATGGCGGCCGGCGCATGGTGGCGAGCGATCTCGACCCTGTCTCCGCCGCACGGCCCATCGCCGTCGTTCATTCCAATTTCCATGTGCTGAACGCCAACCGCGCGATGCTCGCGCGCGCAGGCATCACGCGCGACCTCGACGTCGATGGCGTCGTCCGCGACGACGCCGGCAACCCGACCGGCGAGCTGGCCGAAATGGCGGCGATGTTTCCGGTGTTCCGCGTGATCGGCGACCCGTTCGCCATGGGCCGCACCGAGGCCGCGGCGTGGAATTTCGCGCGCCTCGCGCAGACCGCGGGCGTCACCACTGCCGCGGACATCTCCAACGACCTGACCGACGAGACCACCACCGCACTGGTGGCCGCCACGCGGCGTGACGACTTCCCGATCCGCCTTGCGGCCGCCTTTTTCGCGCAGAACATCGATCCGCGCCACGGCATCGAACGCGTGCGCGCGCATCGCGAGCGCGGCAACGAACGCCTGCGCTACGGCGGCGTCAAGCTCATCACCGACGGCTCGATCCAGGGGTTCACCGCACGGCTGCGATGGCCGGGCTACTACGGCGGCCAGCCGAATGGCCTCTGGAACATCGCGCCGGCACAATTGCACGACATGGTGGGGTCTTACCATGAAGCCGGCCTGCAATTGAACATCCACGTCAACGGCGACGAGGCGACGGATGTCGCGCTCGATGCCTTCGAGCGGGCGCTGACGCGCAGCCCGCGTCCCGATCACCGCCACACGCTCCACCATTGCCAGCTCGCCGATGTCGCGCAGTTTCGCCGCATGCGCGCGCTGGGGTTGTGCGTGAACCTGTTCTCCAACCACCTCTACTACTGGGGGGACGTGCATCGTGACCTGACCGTGGGTCCGGACCGCGCGCAGCGGATGAACGCCGCGGCCACCGCCATGCGACTCGGCGTCCCGTTCGCGATGCATTCGGACGCGCCCATCACGCCGATGGCGCCGCTGTTCACGGCGTGGTGCGCAGTCAACCGCCTCACCGCGTCGGGCCGGGAACTCGGCACCGCCGAGCGCATTGCGGTGGCCGACGCGTTGCGGGCCGTGACGCTGGGCGCTGCCTACACGCTGCACATGGACGGCGAGATCGGCAGTCTCGAGGTGGGCAAGCGCGCCGACGTGGCCGTGCTCGCCGACGATCCGCTGTCGCTTGCACCGCAGGCGCTGAAGGATGTCCGCGTCGTCGGCACGATGCTGGGCGGCGTGCCGTTCGAGGCGCCGGGCGTCGCCTCGTCGCGCTAGGGCGCGCGCGACCCATGGCACCTGCGCAAGCCTCACGCCGGCCCATTGCGTTCACCGTCGTCGGCGGCTTCCTGGGCGCCGGCAAGACCACGGCGGTCAATGCGCTGCTCGCATCGGTCGCCGATCGGCGGATTGCCGTGCTGGTGAACGACTTCGGCGATCTCGCCATCGACGCCGCGCTGGTCACCCGGCGCAATGCGACGACGATCGGCCTCGCCAACGGCTGCGTGTGCTGCTCGATGGCCGGCGGTCTCGTGCAGGCGGTCGTCGACGCGCTGGCGCTCGAGCCGGCGCCCGATGCCATCGTGATCGAAGCCAGCGGTGTCGGCGATCCGCGGCGCATCGCGCAGATCGCGCGAACCGATCCGGCGCTGGCACCCGACGCCACCATCGTGCTGGTCGCCGCCGACCAGTGGCGCCAGCTGTCGCGCGATCGCTACGTCGGCGACCTCGTCCGGGCGCAGGTCGCCGCGGCCGATGTCCTAGTGCTGAACAAGTGCGACCTCGTCTCCGCGGCCGAGATCGATTCGCTGCGCTCGGAATTGCAGGCCTGTGCACCGCGGGCAACACAAATTGAAACTGCAGGCGCGCAATTGCCCTATGGCGAGCTCCTGGGCCTGACCGTGGACGCCGCACTGCGAAGCGACGATGTCGCTCCTGACGAATCGATCGGTGCCGCACCCGGCGGACGGCGGCACATCGCCGCCACCTCCCCGCCCGATTCGTTGCGCACGGACCACGACCTGCACGCACGCCAATTCGCCACGCGCACGCTGCGCTCGCCGTCGCCGGTGTCTGCGGCGTTGCTGCGCGGCGCGCTCGGGGGCCTGCCGCGGTCGGTGCTGCGCGCCAAGGGCTTCGTGCGTCTCGACGAGGCACCGGACGCGTGGCAGCTGGTGCAGGTGGTGGGATCGCGCTGGAGCCTCGCCGCCGTGGCGCCTCGCGGCGATCGCTGCGACTCCGAGCTCGTGGTCATGGGGCCGGCGGCGACGCTCGTCGACGCCGACCTGGCGCCCCTGGCGGCGGCGTTCGCCGCCGTGCCCGCGCACGCTACCGTTCGCCCTTGAGAAGGCCGGCGGCGAATTCGGACAGCGTGAGGGTGGCAAACGGCGATGACGCAACGGTCATGCCGGCTCGCGAGTCGAGGCCGCGCGGCGCAGGCTCCAGTCACGGCCCGGAATAGCCGCGAACAGCTCCTGGGTGTAGGGATGGCGTGGCGAGCCAAAGACCGTCGGCGTGGGACCGAACTCGACGATCTCGCCATGGCGCATCACCGCGATGGAATCGCACACCTGGCCGGCCACGCGCAGGTCGTGCGTGATGAACAGGATGGAAAGGCCGAGCCGCTCGCGAATGTCCGCCAGCAGGCGCAGCACCTGCGCCTGGACCGAGACGTCGAGCGCCGACACCGGCTCGTCCGCGATCAGCACGTCGGGATCGAGCGCAAGCGCGCGCGCGAGCCCGATGCGCTGCCGCTGGCCGCCGGAGAATTCGTGCGGGAAGCGCGTCGCGGCGCGCCCGTCCAATCCGACCAGCGCGAGAAGTTCGAGCGCGCGCTGCCAGGCAAGAGCCGCGCTGGCGCCGTGCACGATCGGACCCTCGGCGATCAGATTGCCGACCGAATGGCGGGGGTCCAGCGAGCCGAAGGGGTCCTGGAACACCATCTGGACACGCTTGCGCGCGTCGCGCAAGGCGCGCCGCGCCAGAACGTCGAAGCGCAAGTCGCCGATCCGGATCGTGCCGGCATCGGGCGCAATCAGGCGCGCGATGCAGCGTGCGAGCGTCGACTTGCCGCTCCCCGATTCGCCGACGATGCCCAGCGTCTCCCCGCGGCGGATCGCGAGCGTCACGTCCTTCACCGCATGCACGGTGCGCGCCGATCGCGCGCGGAACACGCCGCCACCGCGGTAGGTCTTGCGCAATCCCTCGACCCGCAGCGCCACCGGCGCGTCGGCGTCGAGATTGCGCGGGTTTGCCGGCGCGAGGTTCGGCACCGCCGCCAGCAGGCTGATCGTGTAGCCATGCCGCGGATGGTCGAGCACCTGCTGGGCCGCTCCCTGCTCGACCAGCTTGCCTTGCTGCATCACGGCGATGCGATCGGCGATCTCGGCGACCACGCCGAAGTCGTGCGTGATGAACATCACCGCCATCCGCCGCGTGCGCTGCATCTCGCGGATCAGGGCGAGGATCTGCGCCTGGGTCGTGACGTCGAGTGCCGTCGTCGGCTCGTCGGCGATCAGAATCTCGGGTTCGAGGATGAGCGCCATCGCGATCATCGCGCGCTGGCGCTGGCCGCCAGAGATCTGGTGCGGATAGGCGCCGTGGATGCGCTCGGGATCGGGCAGCTGGACGGCCGCCAGCATGTCGAGCACCTGCCGCCGCCGCGCGTCGCGCCCGTCCGGGCGGTGCATCTCGATCATTTCCTCGATTTGGCGGCCGACCGTGAGCACGGGATTGAGCGCGGTCATCGGCTCCTGGAACACCATGGCGATGCGGCTGCCGCGCAGTTCGCGCAGGCGCGCCGGCGACGCCCTGAGCAGGTCCTCGTCGGCATAGCGGATGCTCCCCGCGCTCGGCCGCACGTGCCGCGATGTCGACAGGCCGAGGATCGCGCGCGCCATCACCGACTTGCCGGATCCCGACTCCCCCACCACGCACAGGATCTCGTCGTGGCGCAAATCGAGCGTCACGTCCTCGACCGCATGCGGCCGGTCGGCGCCCGCCGGCAGGTCGATCGTCAGCCCCGCGATCTGCAGCACGCCGGTCGACGGGGTCATAGTGTGCGCAGGCGCGGATTCAGCGCGTCGTTGAGCCCTTCGCCGACGAGGTTGATGGCCATTACCGTTAGCAGGATCGCGATGCCGGGAATCGCGCACACCCACCATGCCGAGCGGATCGCCGTGCGGCCCGCGCCGATGATGAATCCCCAGCTCATGACATTGGGGTCCGACAGCCCGAGGAAGGACAGGCTCGATTCGATCAGGATCGCCGTCGCCACCATCAGCGAAGCGGTGACGATGATCGACGACAGCGTGTTCGGCAGGATATGGCGCAGGATGATGCGACTGTTGCTCATGCCCATCGACACGCAGGCCAGCACGAATTCGCGGTCGCGCATGGAGATGAACTCGCCGCGCACCAGCCGCGCCATCGGCGGCCAGGACACCACGGCGATGGCGATGATCACATTCGCGATCGACGGCGTGAGCACCGCCACCAGCAGGATCGCGAACAGGAAGAATGGAATGGTCTGGAAGATCTCGGTGAAGCGCATCAGCCACGTGTCGACGCGGCCGCCGTAGTAGCCGGCGAGCCCGCCGATCGTCGCCCCCACCAGCACCGCGATCAGCGTGGCGACGCAGCCGATCAGCAGCGTGGTGCGCGCGCCGTAGAGGATCGCCGCGGTGAGGTCGCGACCCAGCTGGTCGGTGCCGAACATGTAGTCGCTGAACGGCGGCTCGAACGGCTTGCCGATGAGCAGGAAGGGACTGGCCGGGTGGATGACCGGCGCCAGCACCGCCAGCACGACGACGACGACGAGGATCGCGAAGCCCAGCACCGCCGGGCGATTGCGAACGAACCGTCGCACGAACGCGCGCATCGCTTCAGGCGAGCTCGATGCGGGGATCGAGCAGCGAGTACGCGAGATCGATGGCGAGGTTCACCAGCACCACGAGGCACGCGGAGACGAAGAAGATGCCGAGCAGCAGGTTGATGTCGCGCGCGAACAGCGATTCGTACGCGAGAAGGCCCAGCCCGGGCCAGCCGAACACGGTCTCGACCACCACCGCGCCGCCGAACAGGCCGCCGATCTGCACGCCGGCCGTCGTCAGCACCGGCAGCGCGGCATTGCGCAGCACGTGCCGGCGCGTGATCTGCCGCTCCGTCATGCCCTTGGCGCGGGCGGTGATGACGTAATCCATCGCGTACTGGTCCAGCACCGATGCGCGCATCAGGCGGGTGTACAGCGCGATGTAGAAGAGCGACAGCGTGACCGCCGGCAGCACCAGGTGATGCGCGATGTCGGCGACGCGCGCGAAGCCCTGGTTGAACGCCGCCACCTCTTCCATCCCGCTGGTGGGAAACCAGCCGAGGTGGATGGAGAACAGCACGATGAACATGAGCCCCGCCCAGAACACCGGCGTGGCGTAGGCCAGGATGGCGAGCATCGACAGCAGGTTGTCGGTCCAGCGATTGAGATTGCGTGCCGCGATCGCGCCGAGCAGCACGCCGAAGCTGACCGCAATCACCAGCACCGTCACCATCAGCAGCAGCGTCGGGCCCAGGCGGCTCAGGATCAGCCTGGACACGGGCATGTTGTGGCGAAACGAGTAGCCGAGGTCGAGCGTGGCGACCTGCTTCAGATAGACGGCGAGCTGCACGTACAACGGCTGGTCGAGGCCGAACGTCTGGCGCAGCCGCGCCATGTATTCGGGCGTCGCCGCCCCGGCCTCGCCGGCCAGCACGTCGGCGGCGTCGCCCGGGGCGAGATGCAGCAGCGCGAAGTTGAGGACGACGATGGTGAGGATCGTGGGCACCGCCAGCGCCAGGCGGCGCGCCACGTAGCGCAGTCCCTTGCCGATCCCCACGTCGCCGCGCCCGGTGGTCTCCTGCGCGATCCGCTACTTCGACAGCCACGCCTGGTCGAACGACGCGTACATGCCGAGCGGGCTCACGAGCCAGTCGTGGACCTTCTTGTTGTAGACCGTGACGAAATCGAGCTCCATGATGTACACGAGCGGGCTCGCCTCGACGACGTCCTTCTGGAACTGGTGATAGAGCTCGCCGCGGCGCGTGTTGTCGACCTCGACCGTCGCCTTGTTCATCAGGTCGTCGGTTTCCTTCGAGCTCCATCCGGAGTCGTTGACGAATACCGTGCCCGGCTTGATCGACGCGGAGTGATACAGGCGGTGCACGCCGATCACCGGATCGGCGAGCGTCTGGATCCAGTTGCTGGTGAGCGTGTAGTCGTAGTTGGTGTAGACCCGCCGCAGCCACGTCGGCACGTCCTCGTAGCGGAGCGTGACCTTGATGCCGACCTTCGCCAGCTGCTGCTGCATGTACTCGCCGAACCGGCGCCACTCCTCGCCGTATGGCGTGATGTCGTGGACGATCTCGAACCGGGTGCCGTCGGCCTTGCGCGGGTAGCCGGCTTCGTCCAGCAGCTTGTTCGCCATCTCGACGCCATTGGAGACGTTGTAGTTGCGCACGTCCGCGGTGTACAGGCCGTTGGCCTTGAAGTTGGAGCTGATCGGACCGGTCGCCGGCTTGCCGAAGCCGAACCAGATGTTGTCGATGATGAATTTGCGGTCGACGGCGTAGGCGATGGCCTGGCGGACCTTGACGTTGTCGAACGGCTTCACGCGCGTGTTCATGTCGAGCTCGACGATGGGCGACTGCATCTCGTAGCCCTTGGTGGTCACGCCGATCTGCGGCAACGCCTGCAGCCGCTTGACGTCGAGCGGCAGGATCGCGCTGAAACCGCCGATCTGCACTTCGCCGGTCTCGAGCGTCGCCGCGCGAGTGCCGCCGTCACCGATGAAGCGCGCCACGATGCGGTCGAGATAGGGCCGTCCCTTCTTCCAGTAATCCGGATTGCGGTCGAACCGCATGTACTGGCCCTTCTGCCATTCGACGAACTTGTAGGGTCCGGTGCCGATCGGAATGTTGGCGTTCGGGTGATTGTTGATGTCGCCCGTGCCGAAGATGTGCTTCGGCAGCATCGGCGACTCGTACCCCGACAGCGCCATCAGCATGTAGGGCGCCGGCTCGGAGAGCTTGAACACCGCCGTCAGCGGATCGGGGGTGTCGACGGCCTGCACCGCGCGGAACGTGCTGATGCCGCGCGGATGAACTTTCTTCAGAACGTCCATGATGGTGAACTGGACGTCGGCGCTGGTGAACGGCTGGCCATCGTGGAACTTCACGCCGGGCTGAAGCTTGAACGTGATCGTCTTGCCGTCGGGGCTCACCGTCCACGATTGCGCCAGGCACGGGATCGGGTGCAGGTTGAAGTCGTATTCGAGCAGGCCCTCGTACACCTTCGAGGCGACCTGGCCGATGGGTCCCGCCGTGCTCTGGTAGGACGCCAGCGTCGGCGGCTCGGGCTGCACCACCATGACGAGCGTGCCGCCGCGTTGCGGCGTGTCCTGCGCCTGCACGGCGGGTACCACGACGAACAGGAGC
>DATBOK010000037.1:0-6377 GCA_036553845.1 Casimicrobiaceae bacterium | reverse complement strand
CCTGCGGCATCGCGTCGGCGAGCGTTTTCAGCATCGCGTGCAGCCCCGGCAACATGATGCCGCCGCGGAAATGTCCGGAGGCGTCGAGCGCGTCGACCGTGACGCTGGCGCCGGCATTGACCACGACGCAGGCTTGCGCCGCCGCGCCGTTCACGGCGCGTCGCCGCGCGGCGATCAGCGATGCCCAGCGGTCGGCGCCGAGCTCGCCCTGACGGTAATCGTTGACGATGCCGCCACCCTGTGCGGCCGGGCGCAGCCATTCGACACTGGCCCGCCAGCGCGCGAGCTGGCCTTCGACGCGCACGCGCTGCGCTTCACCGGAGGTGTTGACGCCGATGACGCGCGAAGGACGCGGCAGGTTCTGCCAGTCGCGGAGCATCAGGGTGCCGATCTCCGCATTGGCGACGTCGCCGTGCTTCAGCCATCCGTGAGGGCCCGCGAGTCCCCACTTCAGGCGGCTCGCGCCGACGTCGATGCAGAGGATCACGCGCGGCGGAGGGAGATCTCGCCTGAGAGGAAACGCGAACGCCGCGGGCCGTCGGCCAGCACGAGCGCACCGCTGGCGTCGACGCCCGCCACCGTGCCCTTGACGGCGGCGCCGTCGGGCAGGATCAGCTTGACCGGCTTGCCCTGGTAGGCGTGGCGCTGCTGCCATTCCGGCGCGAACGCGGCGAAACCGCCTTCGGCATAGCGCTCGAGCGTCTGCGCGACTTCATGCGCGACACGCGCGAACAGCCGGTTGCGGTCGATCGGCGGCGCGCCGCGGCCGGCCACCGCACCGAGGTCGGTGACCGCCTGCGCGATGTCCTTCTTCATCTCGCGCGGCAGGCGCACGTTGAGGCCGACGCCGACGACCACGGTCGAGGGGCCGAGCGCATCGCCGTTGAGCTCGACGAGCACGCCACCGAGCTTGTGGTGGCGATAGATCAGGTCGTTCGGCCACTTCAGCTCGACGCCGTCGTAGCCTTCCTTCTCGAGCGCGCGCGCGACGGCGACGCCGATCGCGAGCGAAAGCCCGGCGAGGAATCCGGCGCCCTGCTCGAAGCGCCAGCCGAGGGAAAAGGTCAGCGAGCCACCGGCGACGGCGGTCCAGGTGCGACCGCGGCGGCCGCGGCCGGCCGTCTGCCACTCGGCGGCGAGCACGGCGCCATGGATGTCACGCCGCTGGCTGCGGCGCAGGAGCTCGGTGGACGTGGAGTCGAGCTGGTCGACCAGCTCCACTTGCAGCGCGGGCGTCGCGTAATCGACGCTAGGTCGCTCGACGGCGTTGAGCCCGAGGTCATCCTCGACCACCGGCTGCGGCTTGGGCGTGATGGCGCCCGGCTTGGCGACCTTGGCCCCGAACGCGATGAGCGCGCGGCGCACTTCGTTGGCGTCGAGAAAATCGGGGGCGGCGACCAGACGGTAACCACGACCGCGGATGCGCTCGAGCGCCAAGCCGGCCGTTTCGGCCTGCTTCAGCACCTGCGACACGCGGGCGCGCGTCAACCCCACCTTGGCGGCGAGATCCTCGCCGGAGTGGAAAGCGCCGTCGGAAAGCTGGCGCAGCAACGAAAATCCGATAGGAGTAAGCACTAACCTACGAACCTCAGCGCAAGGGTCGGAATTTTAACCGATTTTGACGAGAAATGCACGCCCTTGGGGCGAAAATTGCTGCGGGCGCACCATACAACCGCGCAAATGCGGGCGCGATTTGCAGATTACAAGCCAGGAACCGCCGGGTGGGCGGACTACAGCACCCCGCGCCGGATCTGGTCCAGTTCGATGGACTCGAAAAGCGCCTGGAAGTTGCCTTCGCCGAAGCCTTCGTTGCCTTTGCGCTCGATGATCTCGAAGAAAATCGGGCCGATCACCGGCGCGGTGAAGATCTGCAGCAGCATCTCGTCCTTGGCCGGAGCACCGTCGAGCAGGATGCGGTTGCGCATCAGCCGCGCCTTGTCCTCGCGGTGGCCCGGCAGCCGCTGGTCGAGCATCTCGTAATAGGTCTCGGGCGTGTCCTGGAACGCCACGCGCGCGGTGCGCAGCCGCTCCACGGTCGTGTAGATGTCCCGCGTGTCGAGCGCCACGTGCTGGATGCCCTCGCCGCGGTAGGCAACCAGGTACTCGTGGATCTGGCTCTTGTCGTCGGCGCTCTCGTTGATGGGGATGCGGATGCGCCCGCACGGGCTCGTCATCGCCTTCGACTTGAGCCCGGTGAGCTTGCCTTCGATGTCGAAGTAGCGCACCTCGCGGAAGTTGAAGAGGCGCTCGTAGAACCCCGCCCACTCTTCCATGCGCCCGCGGTGCACGTTGTGCGTCAGGTGGTCGATCGTGACGAGGCCAGCACCCGCCGGATGCTGGTCGACGCCCGGCAGCGGCACGAAGTCGATGTCGTAGATCGACACGCCCGCGCCATTGCGCGGATAGCGGTCGACCAGGTAGATCAGCGAGTCGCCGATGCCCTTGATCGCCGGGATGTTGAGCTCCATCGGTCCCGGGTGGCTGTCCACGCCCCACGCGCCGTTGGCGACGCAGGCCGCGTACGCGCGCGCCGCATCCTGCACGCGGAACGCGATCGCGCAGATCGACGGCCCGTGCACGCGCGCGAACGACTGCGCGAACGAGTGCGGCTCGGCGTTGACGATGAAGTTGATGCCGCCCTGGCGATAGAGCAGCACGTTCTTCGAGCGGTGCTTCGCCACCGCGGTGAAGCCCATCTGCTCGAACAGGCTGCCGAGCGCGGCGGGGTCGGGCGCCGCGTATTCGATGAACTCGAAGCCGTCGGTGCCGAGCGGATTGTCCCAGAGCGATTGCGGTTGCGCGGTGACCATGGTGAGAGCGGCGCAGGCGCCGCGTGGCGAGGGCAATCCAGCATTTTATCGCCGCCCCGGCGACGCGCGAGTATCAATATTGCTTAACTTCTAATATTTGCGCAATAATATTGCTACACTAAGCGATGAATCGTACGAAAATGGCCGCCCTCCCCGATCTCGATCGCACCGACCTGCGGATGCTCGCCATCCTCCAGACCCATGGCCGGATGCAGAACACGGATCTCGCGAAAAAGCTCTCGCTGTCGCCGGCGCCGAGCCTGCGCCGGCTGCAGCGGCTCGAGGCTGCCGGCGTGATCACGCACTACGCGGCGATCGTCGACCCGCGCAAGGTGGGGCTCGGCGTCACCGCGCACCTCGACGTGATGCTCGACAAGCAGGCCGAGCACGCACGCTCGACGTTTCGCAATGCGGTGCAACGCTGGCCCGAAGTGCTGACCGGCTACGCGCTCACCGGCCAGTGGGACTATTCGCTCAAGGTTGTGGCGCGCGATCTCGATGCCTACGCGCACTTCCTGATGGAAAAGGTGCTGGCACTGCCGGTGGTCGTCAACGTGCAATCCGCGTTCGTGCTGGAGACGGTGAAGGACACGACCGCGCTGCCGCTTTAGGTTCAATCCATCAGCTTGCGCGACAGGTAGGTGAACTCGAGCGCCGAGCGCCGAGCGCGCTCGAGCAGGTTGGCATCGGCACCGTGGCCGCCGTCGATGTTCTCGTAGTAATAGAACGGATAGCCCAGTGCCTCCAGGCGCGCCGCCGCCTTGCGCGCATGCGCGGGGTGCACGCGGTCGTCCTTGGTGGATGTCTCGAAGAACACTTCCGGATACTTCATGCCCGGCGCGAGATGCTGGTACGGGCTGTAGCTGGCGATGTAGGCGCGCTCCGCCGGGATCGAAGGATCGCCGTATTCGCCGATCCACGAAGCGCCGGCGCCGATTTGCGTGTAGCGCAGCATGTCGAAGAGCGGCACCTGGATGACGATTGCGTTGAACAGCCCCGGATGCTGGGTCATCGCCACGCCCATCAGCAGGCCGCCGTTCGAGCCGCCCATGATGCCGAGGCGGCGAGGGCTCGTCAGGCGCTCGTCGACGATCGCGTGCGCGACCGCGTAGAAGTCGTCGAACACCTTCTGCCGGTTTTGCTTGAGGCCGGCGCGGTGCCAGCGCGGACCGAACTCGCCGCCGCCGCGGATGTTGGCGACCACGAGCACGCCGCCGCGCGCAAGCCACAGGCGCCCGAACACGCCCGAGTACCACGGCGTCTCCGATACCTGGAAGCCGCCGTACGCGTACAGCAGCGTCGGCGCGCTGCCGTCGCGCTTCAGGTCCTTCGGCCGCACGACGAAATACGGGATGCGCGTGCCGTCGCTCGACGTCGCCCAGGCCTGCTCGACGACGTCGTGGCTCGCGTCGAATTGCTCCGGCAGGCTGCGCAGCAGCGTGCGCGCGCCATCACCGGCATCGACCAGCCATTGCTGCGTCGGCGTGAGGAAGTTGCGCGTGGTGACGATCGCGCGCTCGCTCGCGTCGTCGGCGGCGTCGAGGTCGACCGATCCGCCTTCGGGCATCGCGATCGACGTGCGCGTCCAGCCCTGCGGGCCATGCGCCAAGCTCTGCAAGGTCCCCTTGACGTCGCGATACAGCGCGACCAGCAGGCGGTTGCGCGTGGTGGCGACGCCGTCGACCGCTTCGTTGGCGGCGGCGCGCAGCACCAGCGTGGCCTTCGCCGCGGCAGGATCGGACTGCAGCGCGGCGAGGTCGAAGCTCGCGAGATCGCCCTCCTTCAGCCCTTGCTCGACGAAATCCTGCTTCAGCTCCAGCACCACCTGGCCGTCGACGAAGCCCTTGAGCGACGAGCGCAGCGGAAACGGCAGCGCCACCGGGCCCGCGGCCGTGATCATGTAGTAGCGCGATTCGAAAAACGAGATCGCCTGCTGCACGATCACCGCCCTGGCATGGCCGTCGGCATCGCGCAGCACCGTCGGGCCGGCGGCGACGTCGGTGCGCGTGCCACGGTAGACTTCGCGCGCCGCCGCGAGCGGCGTGCCACGCTTCCACTGCTTGACGATGTACGGGTAACCGGACGTGGTCATCGAGCCTTCGCCCCAGTCGCGCGCGATGTACAGCGTGTCGGCGTCGTACCACTCGACGTCCTGCTTGCTCTCGTCGGCGACGAAGCCGCCCGTGACGAAGCGCTTGTCCACGGCGTCGTATTCGCGCAGTGTCGTCGCGTCCTTGCCGCCGTTCGACAGGTGGATCAGGCATTGCCGCATCGCCGGCGGCAGGCACTGTGCGCCATTCCATACCCAGTTGGCGTTCTCCGCCTTCGCCAGCGCGTCGAGATCGAGCACCGTGCGCCACGCCGGATCGCCGCTGCGGTACGCCGCGAGGGACGTCTCGCGCCAGACGCCACGCACGGCGTCGCGGTCCTGCCAGAAGTCGCGCAACGCGCCGTCGCCGGCGAAGCGCACGCCGGGAATGCGGTCCTTGGTGGTCGACACCGTGAGCGCGTCCTGGTAGAGCTGCGCGTAGACCGGATCGCCCTCGAGCACGCCGAGCGTGCGAGCGTTCTGCTTGCGTGCCCAGTCGATCGCGCGCGGGCTGTCGACATCTTCCATCCACAGGTAAGGGTCGGCGGCGTCGGTCATGGCGAATCCGGTGGCAGGCGGGGCCGCGGTCGCCGCGGACGGGCTGGCGGGCGGGGTGCTCTGGCACGCGCCGAGCGCAAGCAGGAGCGCGCCGGCAGCCGCGCCCATCAGGTGCGCCGCGCGCGGGCGATTCTTCGGATCAAGCGACATGACGGCGGCCCCGCAAAAAGGCGGCAGTGTAACGCCGCGCGTCGTCGCTGCATCCAACGCATGCACGCATGCGCAACGCGATGTCGCAGGGCGCGAGGATTATCATGGCCTCGCGCGCGCCGCGGAACCACGAAAGGACTGACGATGGCCGATGCAGCGGAACCCCCCCAGCGGGACCTCGCACAGGGCGTGGCGCTCGCCGAGCTCGCCGACGGGGCCATCGTCGCCGGGCGCGTCGGCGAGGACGAGGTCATCGTGCTCAAGCGCGGCGACGACGTGTTCGCCATCGGCGCGCATTGCACGCATTACCACGGGCCGCTGGCCGAGGGCCTCGTCGTTGGCGACACCGTGCGCTGCCCGTGGCATCACGCCGAGTTCTGCCTGCGCACCGGCGAGGCGCTGCGCGCGCCGGCGCTCGACGCCATCGCCTGCTACCGCGTCGAGCGCAGCGGCGCGCGCGTGGCGGTGCGCGGCAAGCTCGACGCGCCGCAACGGCCGTCGCGCGCGACCGGCCCCGGCACGCCGGCGTCGATCGTCATCGTCGGCGGCGGCGCGGCCGGGCTGGCGGCTGCCGACATGCTGCGCCGCCAGGGCTTCGCCGGCGCGCTGACGATGCTGTCGGCAGACGACTCGCCGCCGGTGGATCGTCCCAACCTGTCCAAGGATTTTCTCGCCGGCAGCGCACCCGACGACTGGATGCCTCTGCGCGCACCCGATTATTACCGCGAGCGCGGGATCGATCTCGTGCTCGATGCGCGTGTCGCCGCGAT
>DATBOK010000215.1:0-10406 GCA_036553845.1 Casimicrobiaceae bacterium | reverse complement strand
CCCATCCTTCCCATGCTCCTTTTCTGGATTCCTGCCGCTCTGCTGTTGGCCGGCGCATTGAGCGCTCTCCTCTGGCCGTTGCTGCGGACGCAGCGCGCCGGCGCCGAATCGGACGCCGATGCCGCGGCGATCGCCGTGTTCCGCGATCAAAAGCGCGCGCTCGACCACGACTTCGCATCGGGAGCGATCACCGCCGTCGAGCGTGACGTCGCGCTTGCCGACCTGGCGCAGCAAGTCGCCGAGGAAATCGGCGAGCGGCCGCATCGGCCCGCAGCCGGTGCAATGCCCAGGCGCGCCTGGGCGCTTGCGCTGGGTCTGCTGGTGCTGGTTCCCGCCCTAGCGATCCTGTTGTACGGCCGCGTGGGCGATCCGGGCGGCGCGGTGGTCGCTGCCGCCGGCGATGGCGGGCACGAGTTGAACGAGCAGCAGATCACCGCGATGATCGCCAACCTCGGGCAGCGGTTGAAGCAGCATCCGGACGATGCCGAAGGCTGGATGCTGCTGGCACGATCGGATTACGCGCTCGATCGCTTCACCGCGGCCGCCGACGCATACGCGAAAGCGAACGCGCTGGTGAAGGACAACGCGGATCTGCTCGCCGACTATGCCGACGCGCTGGCGATGGCGCAGGGGCGCAATCTGGCCGGCAAGCCGCTTGCGCTCGCCGAGAGCGCGCTGGCCATCGATCCGCGCCACAAGAAGGCGCTGGCACTCGCCGCCACCGCGGCGCTGGAGGCACGCGACGCAGACAAGTCGATCGCCTACTGGCGCCGGCTCGCGGCGCAGCTGCCGCCGGGCTCGGATGAGGCGCGCCAGGTCGCCGGCGTGATCGCTGAAGTCGACGCCGCGAAACGCGGTATCGCGGCCCCGGCGCAGCGGTCGGCCGCGGCGGGCAGCGCGCCGGCCGCCGCCGCAGCCAGTGGCGCGATCGGCGGCCGCGTCGAGCTGAGCCCGACGCTCGCTTCCAGGGTCACGCCGACCGACACCGTATTCATTTTCGCGCGCGCCGCTGCCGGGCCGCGCATGCCGCTCGCGGTGCTTCGCCTTCCCGTCACCGAATTGCCCAGGGATTTCAGGCTCGACGACAGCATGGGCATGGCGCCCGGCGTGAAGCTGTCGAGCGCCGGCGAAGTCGTGGTCGAAGCGCGCGTGTCCCGCAGCGGCAATGCGCTGCCGCAGTCCGGAGACTTGTTCGGCCGCAGCGCCCCGGCTAAGCCGGGGATCGATGGATTGCGGATCACCATCGACCAGGTCGTGCCGTAGCCGGCGACGCGCGCGGAAAGCGCGCCATGGCGCCGTGCTATGATCGCCGCCGAGCCAAATCGGGAGGGGCCGCGCGACGCATGTCAATGCCTTCGGACGACTCGTTCGCGCAGCGACCGGGCCGGCGCCGCGCCGGAGCAGCCGGCGCCCTTGCGGCATGGCTCGCATGCGTGGCCCCCGCGCTCGCCGCGCCGCTCGATGACTTGCATGCCGCCGTCGAAGCCGGCGATTCGGCGGCGGCGTACGCGGCCTATTGCGCGACGCCGGTCGATGCGCCGGAGCGCGTGTCGCAGTTCGATCTCTGGTGCGGCGTCGCCGCGGTCGACATCGGCCGCGCCGGCGAAGGCGTGCTCGCACTCGAGCGCTACGTGCTGCAATTCCCCGACGACACGCGCGCGCATCTCGAGCTGGCTCGTGCCTATTTCTACGCCGGCGACGACGTACGCTCGCGCGAGGAATTTGAAGCCGTTGCGAAGAGCAAGCCGCCGGCCGACGTCCAGGCCGGAATCGATCGCTATCTTGCCGCGCTGTCGGTGCGCGAAGCGCGCTATCGCGGTCGGAGGCTGGCTTTTGTCGAAGTCGGCGGCGGATACGACAGCAATGCCAACGCCGGGGTCGCGCAAGCCGACATCGGATTGCCGGTGCTGGGGCCGGTGACCGTTGCCGATTTCGGCGTCCGCAAAGGCTCCGGCTTCGGCTGGCTCGCGGCGGGAGGCGAAATCCATCATCCGCTTGCACCCGGGTGGAACGTCGACGCCAGCGTTTACGGCGGCGGCACGTTCTACGCCACGGCGTCCGAATTCGATCTGTCGAACTACGGCGCGCACCTCGGTGCGAGCTACCGGTCCGATCTCAACGATTACGCGCTTTCCTATGCCCATGGCGAGATCACGCTCGACGGCTCGCGCTACCGCTGGACCGACGGCATCGGCTTCGAATGGCGGCGGCAGGTCTCCGAGGTCTCGTCGTTCGCGCTGGCGCCGCAATATGTGCGCATCGGCTACGCCGGCGACAACGCGGCGCGCAATGCCGATCTCACAGCGCTCAGCGCGAGCTACCGCCGAGTGTGGTTGCGGCACTGGCAACCGATCCTGAATACGACGATATTTTACGGCGACGAGCACGATCGGGAGGGCCGTGGCGATCTCGGGCGCGGGATCGGGGGCGCCAGCGTCGACCTTACGGTGTCACCGTCGCCGTTCTGGGCGCTGAATGCGGGGGTGGGGTTCGCGCAGAGCGATTACGACGCGCCGATTCCGCTGCTCGACGTCACCAGGCGCGACCGCAACCTCGGCGTCAGCCTCGGTGCGGTTTATCTGATCAACGCCAAGCTGAGCATGCGCGCGGAATATCGGTATGCGCGCAACACGTCGAACATCGAGCTGTACGAATACACGCGCCATCTCGGCGTATTGAAAGTCCGCTATGAGTTCAAATAGCAGAGCGAAGGCGCCTTGGCGGCGCACAGGTGCGTGGCAACTCGCCTTGTTGCTGTGCTGCGCAATCGCGGTGAATGCCGCGTGGGCCCAGACCGCCGGCAAAATCCTGCTCGCCGTCGGCGACGTCAGTGCCGTTCGGGGTACCGAGCGGATCCGGCTGACGGCCGGCGCCGCGGTAAGCGCCGGCGACAGCGTGATCACCGGTCCGGAGAGCTACGCACAGATCCGCTTCCGCGACGACGCGCTGGTCGCGCTGAAGCCCGAGTCGGAATTCCACATCGAGCGCTTCGATTTCGGCGGCAAGCAGGACGGCAGCGAGATTGCGATATTCCGGCTGGTCCGGGGCGGCTTCCGGACGCTGACCGGGCAGATCGGCAAGCTCAACCGCGACCGCTACCAGCTCCTGACGACGCAGGCGACGATAGGCATCCGCGGCACGCACTATGCAGTGCAGCTCTGCGCGACGGGTCAATGCAGGAACCGTGGCGGTGACGCCCTGCCGGGCATGTACGGCGGCGCCTACGAAGGGGGGGTCATCGTCGCCAACGGTTTCGGCAGCGGTGAGTTCGGGGCCGACGAATTCTTCTACGTTCCCGACGGCCAGGCACCCCTGCGCTGGCTCGGGCCGCCGGATTTTCTATCCGACAAGCTCGAACGGCGCACGCGGGTCGCGAAGTCGGCGCCCTCCGAGCTGCGCTTTGCCAAGGTTCCCGAGACCGCGCCGGCGCCCGCGTCGCCACAGTCGGCGTTCACGTTCATGGCGACCGAGGACCTCGGATCGGATCTGATTGCGCCGGGCACGACCATCGTGGTCGGATCCGACCGCTATACGCTCGAGCTCGACTCGACGGCGAATCCGGCGCTGCAGCTCGGCATCGTCGCCGGCGCGTTGCACTCGTTTCACAACGGCTCGCTCGCCGCCGCCGTGGGCTCCGCCTCGATCACCGACGTCGGCAGCGACGGCCCGTCGTCGCGCCTTGTCCTAGGCAGCGGCCTCAACTGGGGACGCTGGTCCGGCCCCGGGTCGACGATCGCACAGACGCTCGGCGACCAGCTCGTCCACAATGATGGCGGCGACCTGCACTACATCTATGGCAATTCCGCAACCGCGCTGCCCGCGTCCGGACTGGTTTCCTACGCCGCGCTCGGCGGAACGCGTCCCACCGATTCCGGCACCGGCGCGGTCGGGTCGCTGCTTTCCGGGGGCACGATCAACGTTAATTTCACCACCGCGCGACTGGCGCTGTCGGGGCTTACCGTCGGCTTCAGCGACGCGAGCTACACGATGGGCGGCACCACCAGCATCGTCGATGGCCGCTTTTCGACCGGGGGCGTCGGCGGCGCGGCGACAGCTTGCGCGGGTGGCGGCTGCCAGCCCCTGGTCGCCGGGAATTTCACCGGCTTTTTCGCCGGCCCGGGCGGCGCCGGGATAGGCATGGACTATTACTTCAACACGCGCAGCGGCGGCGTCATCGAAGGTGTTGCGGGCTACCGCAAGTGCACTTCCGGTGGCTGTTGACGGCGCCGGCGGCGATCGGTCGCCACCATCGCGTCGACTGCGGCGGAACGGCTCGCGGGCTGCGCGTTATTTGGTAGCAAAGTTGGTCGCGCCGTCCCAATCCGCCGGCGGCGGCATGGCGGCGCAGGCGGCGCAGCGCTGCGCGAAATAGGCGTAGAGCCGCGTTGCCGGATGCGCGGCGGCGAGCACGGCCAGCGACGCAGCCGCGTCGGCGAAGCGTCGATCGCGGTACTGCCGCAGCGCCTTGTCCCATTCGCTGATTTCACCGACCAGGCCGGCATCGGGCGCGTCGGCCAGCGGCTCGTAGATCGTGACCGGGTTCGCCCTGCCTTTGACGCGCACGCGGTCGATTTCGCGGCAGCGCAACCCAGGGACCACGTTGCGCGTGTCCTCGCCGATGATGACGCCGACTCCGTACTCCTTGGTCAACCCCTCGAGGCGGGACGCGAGGTTGACCGCGTCGCCCAGCACCGTGTAGGCCTTGCGGAATTCCGATCCCATGTCGCCGACGTTCATCGCTCCGCTGTTGATGCCGATGCCGATGCTGAGCTCCGGCCAGCCGCGCTTGTGGAATTCCTCGGCCAGCGACGACATCCGCCGCTGCATCGCCAGAGCCGCATGAACGGCGTCGCGGGCGTGGTTCGGGTTGTCGATCGGCGCGCCCCAGAACGCCATGATCGAGTCGCCGACGTATTTGTCGACCGTCCCGTGCGTATCGTGGATTATCTCGGTCATCGGCGTCAGGTAGGCATTGAGCATCGCCGACAATTCCCGCGGCGGCAGGTTTTCCGACAGCGCCGTGAATTCGCGCACGTCGCAGAACAGCACCGTCATCGTGCGGCTTTCGCCGACCATGTTGTAGCGCTCGCCGCTCTCGACCATCTGCGCGACCCGCTCGCGCGGCACGTACTCGCCGAACATCGCCGACACCCGGCGGATCTTGCGTTCCTCGCGCACGAAGCCGGCCAGCATGTTCCAGCCGAACAGCACCGCGAGCATCAACAAGGTTGCCGCCAGCGGAATCACCTCGTTCTGCTTGATCCACAGCAGCAGATTCCCGGCGATCACCAGGCCCATGACGGCAAGGACACCGAAGGCGTTGAGTACCGCATTGCGGAACGGGATGGCGAAGAGGACGAGCAATCCGGCCAGCGTCATCACCAGCGCCTCGATCGCGTTGGCGTTCGCCGGGACCGACTTGAGCTCCTGGTTCAGCATGCCGGCAATCAGGTTGGCGTGAATCTCGACGCCGGGAAAATCGGCGGCGAGCGGGGTCGGCCGCAGGTCCTGGAGGCCCTTGGCGGTCGTTCCGACGAGCGCGATCGCACCGGCGAAATCGGCGGGGGCGTCGCCGGAGAGCACATCGGCGGCTGAATAATAGCGGAAGGTTTTCGGCTGCCCGCGAAACGGGATCAGGACCGTTCCGTCGGCGGCCGTCGGCAGCGCGAGGCCGCCGACATCGAACGCGTAGAGGGCGTCGTCGGGGCCGAATTGCGGCGTGACGCGCTTCGCCTCGAGCACGACGCGCGCGATCGCCAGCGACAGCGCCGGGTAATAGGCGCTGCCAAACAGCTCCACCATCGGCACTCTGCGCACGACATTGTCGGCATCGAAGGACGGGTCGACATGCCCGCCGCCGGCGGCGGCCTGCTGCAGTTGTCCGACGGCGGCGGTATAGCCGACCGCAGGCAGGATGGGGATGCGGTCGCGGCCGAGATCCTCGACCCGGAAAACCGGCGGCGGCAGCGCGCCGATCTGCTGCGCCTCGTTGGTGAAGCCGAAGCCGAGTACGACCGGCTTGCCGCGAATGGCATCGGCGAAGCGCGCGTCGAAGTCGAGTTCGGGGCGCAGCCTGTCCAGCGTCTCGGCGTAGCTTCGGTCATCCTTCAGGTCGCGCTGTGCCAGTCGCTCGAGCACGTCGATGCCGGACGATCGATCCGGTTCGGCAAAGACGACGTCGAAGCCCACGGCCCGCACCTGGTAGCGCTCGAACAGCTGCGTCGTCAGCCTGGCGAGCTTGTCGCGCGACCAGGGCCAGCGTCCTTCGCGCTGCAGGCTGGGCTCGTTGATGTCGATGATGACGACCTGCGGGTCGCCGCGGTTCGGCAGCGTGAGCTTCAGCCGCGTGTCGTATGCAATGGCCTCGAGCTTGGCCAGCAGGCTGGTCTTGCCGATCTGCGTCAGCGGATGCAACAGGAATACCGCGATGATCAGCAGCCCGACCAGCCAGCGCGGTGCGCCGGTCAGCCATGCGGCGAGCGCGCCGGGTGCGAAACGCACGGCCCCGCGCGCGGACTAGCGCCGCGCCCGCCGTCGCAGTGCCGCCAAAGCCAGCGCGGCGACAGCAGCGGAAAGGAGCGCGGCCAGGCTCGACGACAGCGCAGGAATCGCGCTCGCGGGCGGCTCCTGGGCGATGATCACGCTGGCGTCGGGTGACGCGGCGGCCGAAAACCTGCCGTCGCCGCGATATTCTGCCCGGAGCGGCAGCACGCCGGCGCGAGGCGCCGTCAGCGGGAATTGCGCCGCGCCGGCAGTGTCGAGCGTGGTCGTGGTGAGCAGGTCCGCGTTCGTATACAGCCGCACTTCGCCGGTCGGAATCGCGCCCGCCCCGGCCAGCGTGACGGCGACGCCGACAACCATGGCGGCCCCCGCTTGCGCCTGCAAAGGAGCATTCAGGTCCACCTGCGGCGCCGGCAGCAGCACGCCCTTGATCACCAGTTCGCTGACGGGGCCGGCGCTTGCAGCGTTGTGCGCCGCGTCGCCCGCGTAAGCCGCGGACAGCGCAAAGGTGTCGATGGTCAGCCCGGTCAACAGAAACTGCGCCCGGCCGCCGGCATCGAGCGCGCCGGACAATGGCGCGAAGATCCTGTCTGGCGGTGTTCCAGGCGGCACGGAATCGAATGGCGGTCCGCAGAACGCACCGGTGCCTCGCACGCAGAGTTGCACCATGCCCTGGGGAGCCGTTGGGCCGCCCGACGCGAACACCGTTGCCGCCACCGCCTGACCGAAGACCGCGACATCGGGCAGCGCGATGAGCGACAGCGCAGTCGCTCCGCGGTCGACCGTCAGCGTCCGGGTCTGAACGATCGGCGCTGCGCAGCCGTTGACCGCCGTGATGGTGAGGGTGGACGTTCCCGCCGCACCGGGCGTGCCGCGGATGACCCCTGCCGCGGCGTCGAACACCAGACCGGCGGGCAGGCCGGCAACCGACAGCTTCGGCGCTGGCCGGCCCGATGCAGTGACCGCGAACGAATACGGAACGCCGAACGTCGCGGGTGGCAGCGCCCCGCCGGAGATACGCGGCGCCGAGCATCCCTCATCCCGCGCGATGACCAAGGTAAACGGCTTGCGCGCTATCGTGACTGGATCGGGGAACGTGTCGATTGCGACGATTTCGCAGCTGTACGTGGCGGGCGGTGCGAGCGGCGTGCCGAACAGCCTGCCGGTTTTGGCGTTGAGCGCGATGCCCGACCCGGCCAGGCAGCCGCCTGGATTGAGCGACCATTGAACCGGATATTTCGGTAAATGGCTGCCGACGGGAATGAATACGGAGCCGAAGGAATCGCCGACCTCCGCCAGCAGCGTATCGTCGGACTGGATGCCGGTAATCGCCTGCGCCTGCGGCGCTGGCCCCAGCATCAGCATCGCCAGCAGTGCAGGCATGCAACCGCTGGCGCTTCGGACAAGGCGCGGTGCGAATCCAAGCGACCAAGGCATCGATGGCCCCTGCCAGAAGGGAGGTTGGACGACGGTCGGCCGCCACCTTAGCACATCTGCCGGGCCGCCGCCCCGGGCGCGTCGCGGCGCTGGGCTATAATCGCGGTTCATCATCCCGCCGCGCGAATTCGATGCTGGAGTCGAGAGAGCTATCCGCGCAGCGCGGCGCCGCGACGCTGTTTTCCGGCGTCGATTTCAAACTCGTGCCCGGCGACGCGCTGCTCGTCACCGGAGCCAACGGCAGCGGCAAGACGACGCTGCTGCGCATTGTGGCCGGCCTGACCCGCGCTGCCCAAGGCACGCTGGCATGGCGCGGCGTCCCGGTTGCGCCGCTCGATCCCGGCTTGCGCGCAGCGGTGCTTTACATCGGGCACGCCGCGGCGCTGAAGGACGAGCTGAGCACCGAGGAGAATCTCGCGTCGCTGGCGAATCTGCACGGCGGAGACGCCTCGCGCGACGCGATCGGCGGCGCGCTTGCAGCGTGGTCGCTCGATCGCCAGCGTGCATTGCCGGCGCGCGCGCTTTCGCTCGGCCAGCGGCGGCGGGTCGGGCTGGCGCGACTGAAACTCGTCGAGCGGCCGCTCTGGGTCCTCGACGAGCCCGCGGCGGCGCTCGATGCCGGCGGTATTTCGCTGCTGTGCGAAATGCTTGGCGCGCACCTGGCGCACGGCGGCATGGCGATCGTCGCGACCCACCAGGACATGGTATTGCCGCCGGGACACGCAGTGCGCAGTCTGTCGCTGCCATGATGGCCGCGGCACCGGACGGTGAACTGCGTGCGCCCGGTGCGTGGCGCGGGGTTGCCTGGGCCGTGCGGCGCGATGCGAAGCTCGCGCTGCGATCCAAGGCGGAACTCGGCGTCCAGCTGCTGTTCTACGTCCTCGTGGTCACTTTGGTACCGCTGGGTGTCGGCCCGGACGCGGTGCTTCTGCGCGCACTGGGCCCCGGCGTGCTGTGGGTCGCCGCGCTGCTCGCCTCGCTGCTCGCGCTGCCGCGCCTTTTTGCCATGGATTTCGCCGATGGCACGCTGGAGCAGATGGCGCTGTCGCCTTGTCCGCTGCCGGCGCTGATCTCCGGTAAAATGGCGGCACACTGGCTCGCCACCGGCCTGCCGCTGGTTGCCGCATCGCCGCTGCTGGGCCTGCAGTTCGGGCTCGGCGGCGACGAGCTTGTCGTGCTGGCACTCGGCCTCCTGCTGGGAACGCCGACCTTGTCGCTGCTGGGTGGTGTCGGCGCCGCGCTGACCTTGGGCCTGAAGAACGGCGCGCTGCTGGCGCTGCTGGTGCTGCCGCTCTACGTACCCATCCTGATTTTCGGCGCCGGCGCGGTCGATGCGTCGCGCGCCGGCCTGGACGCGGCGGGAGAGCTGTCCTTGCTGGCGGCAGCCCTGCTTGCGGCACTGGTCGGGGCGCCGCTCGCCACCGCTGCCGCGGTGCGCATTGCGCTCGACTGAAAGGAAGCTGCATTGAACTGGTTCCGATTCGCCTCGCCCGCGTCGTTCTTTCCGCTGGCGGGCCGCCTCGCACCGTGGTTCGGCGCGGCCGCGGCGCTGCTGGCCGCGGCCGGCCTGTATCTCGGGCTGATCGTCGCGCCGACCGACGCGCAGCAAGGGGACGCCTACCGGATCATTTTCGTGCACGTGCCTGCCGCATGGATGTCGATGTTCATCTACCTGGTGGTCGCGTTCTGGTGCGCAGTGTCGCTGATGTTCAACGCCCGTCTCGCCGCGATGATGGCGCAGGCGCTCGCGCCGACCGGCGGGCTGTTCACCGCGCTCGCGCTCGTGACCGGCGCGCTGTGGGGCAAGCCGACCTGGGGGACGTATTGGGCCTGGGATGCGCGGATGACCTCCGAGCTCATTCTGCTGTTCCTCTATTTCGGCTACATGGCATTGCGCCAGGCGATCGACGAGCCGCGCCGCGCCGATCGCGCGAGCGCGGTCCTGGCGCTGGTCGGTGCGGTCAACGTTCCGATCATCTATTTCTCGGTCGAGTGGTGGAACACGCTGCATCAGGGCGCGAGCGTCAGCCTGACTTCGGCGCCGACCATGGCGGCGGTGATGCTGGCGGGCATGCTTTTGATGGCGCTGTCCGCATGGAGCTATTCGATCGCTGTCGCGTTGACCCGCGTGCGTGCCGTCATCCTCGAGCGGGAAAAAAGTGCCGCGTGGCGGGGCGGCGTCGCGCTGGCCGCCAAGAGCGCGTCATGAGCGTCGGCGAATTTCTGGCGATGGGTGGCTACGGATTCTATGTGTGGGGCTCGTACGCGGCGTGCGCGCTGGCTATTGCCGCCGAGATCGTCGCCGTCCGCGCGAGGCTCGCCGCGGCGCGGCGCGCCTCCGGCGACAGGGAATCCACGCAGTGAAGCCCCGCACGCGCCGACTCGGCTGGATCGCTGGCGGCCTCGCCCTGCTCGGTGTCGCGGCCGCGCTGGTGCTCAACGCCTTCCAGTCGAACCTCGTGTTCTTT
>DATBOK010000153.1:0-25309 GCA_036553845.1 Casimicrobiaceae bacterium | reverse complement strand
GCGTGGCGACCGCATGCCGCGGACCATCGTCCGCGATCCATTCCACGCCGCACGCACGCACGCCGTCGAAGCGCACGCGCGACGCGAGGGCACGCGTGCGCAGCGTCAGGTTGGGGCGGCGGAGCGCGGGTCGCAGGAAGGCGCGCGACGCGCTCTCGCGCCAGCCGCCGCGAATGGAGAGCTGGTAGGCGCCGACGCCGTAAGTCGACGCGGCGTTGAAATCGCTGTTGCGCGGCAATCCCTGCTGCACGCCGGCCGCGACCCAGGCTTCGCACCACGGGTGCTCGTTGCGCAGTCGCGATACCGCGAGCTCGCCGCCGGCGCCGCGATGGTTGTCGGCGCCGCCCTCGTAGCGCTCGATGCGCTTGAAATCGTCGAGGACGTCGCGGTACGACCAGCCCGTGCCGCCGGCCCGCGCCCAGTCGTCGAAATCCTCGTGCTGACCGCGGATGAAGATGAGGCCGTTGATCGACGACGAGCCGCCGACGACCCGCCCGCGCGGCCAGACGATGTCGCGCCCCGCGGTGCCGTCGCAGGGCTCGGTGTCGAACAGCCGCGCGTAGCGGGTGTCGTAGATGGTCCTGAAGTAGCCGACGGGAAGGCGCAACCAGAAGCCGGTGTCGCTGCCGCCGGCTTCCAGCAGGAGGACGCGCACCGCGGGATCGGCCGACAGCCGGTTGGCGAGCACGCAGCCTGCCGAGCCGGCGCCGACGATCACGTAGTCGTACGCGTCCACCGCCGCCGTCGCCAATCAGGCCGCGACGGTCGACAGGTAGAGCGAAGCGTCGAAGTACTTGGAGGCCGGCACGGGGTTCTGGATCTTGCCGAACTGCACGAAGAAATCGGTCACCTGCTGCAGCCACCCCGTGACGGTGCCGTCGGCATACAGCTTGCGCCATTCGCGCGAGGTGAACATCTTCTGCGCGGCGAACTGGTTCTTGAGCTCGGGCAGCTCGACGTTGGCATAGTGGCCCTTCTGCAAGGCCGCCAGCGCGGCGTCGGTGTTGGCGAGCATGTAATCGTTGGACTCGGCCCAGCCGCGGATGACATTGGCGCAGGCCGCACGGTTGCTCGCGTAGAAGTCGTCGCGTGCCGCCCAGCCGTCGACGATCGCGGCCTGCGGATAGTATTTCGAGGCGTCCACCAGCATCCGCGCGCCGGGCACCTTTTCCTTGACTGCGACGTTGAAGGGGACCCACAGCGCGACCGCCGGCACGGCGCCGGAAATGAACGACGTCACCGCGTCCGGCATGCGTTGATTGACGATCTCCACGCTGGCGGGATCGACGCCGTTGGCGCGCAGCGCGGTGTCGAGGAACACGTGGGCGGTGGTCCCGGTCGTGGTCGAGATCTTGCGCCCCTTGAGGTCGGCGATGCTCTTGATCTCGGGGTCTCGCACCCAGAGCTGGGCGGTCGCGAACTCGATGTCGTTGACCAGGAACATCCTGCCCTGGCCGCGTGCCGGGAAATTCGAGATGACGGCACCGGTGGACAGCATGTCGATGCTGCCGCCGATCATCGCCTGGAAGAGCTCGAGTCCCGTGTTGAACTGGAGCATCTCAAACTCGATGCCGTACTTGGCGAAATGACCCTGATCGATGCCGGTCCAGATCTGGCCGTCCACCGCCAGCGTGTGCAGATAGCCGAGCCTGATCCTGGTGCGCGACTGCGCGAGCGCCGGCGCGCCCGCCGCGGCGACGCCGAGGGCGACGCCGGTCTTGATGAATGTACGTCGGTCGATGTTCATGGGCTTGCTCCTCCTGTCAGGCGTTGCTTGCGGATTGCCGCGCTTGCGCGGCGTACTCGAGCATGACGAGCTCGCGGATGTGCGAGCGCAGCTCGTTGAAGACGGGTGACTCGTGCAGGGACTCGCGGCGCGGATAGCCGAACGGCACGTCGACGATCTCGCGGATGCGCGTCGGCCGCGCGCTCATCACCACGATCCGCGACGACAGGTAGATCGCCTCCTCGACCGAATGCGTGATCAGCATCACGGTCTTGCCCTCCGCGGCCAGCACGTCCAGCAGCAGGTTCTGCATCGCGCTGCGCGTCTGCGCGTCGAGGGCGCCGAACGGCTCGTCCATCAGCAGGAACTCCGGACGCACGGCGTAGGCGCGGGCGAGCGCCAGGCGCTGGCGCATGCCGCCGGACAGCGTCTTCGGCCACGCCTCGGCGAAGTCCGCGAGTCCCATGAGGCGCATGTAGCGCTCGACGACGTCGCGCCGCTCGGCATCGCTCACCCGGTTGGCGGCGAGCTTCAAGCCGAAGCCGATGTTGTCGCGCACCGACAGCCAGGGGAAGACGCCGTATTCCTGGAACATCACGCCGCGGTCGGGGCCCGGCCCGGCGATCTCGCGACCGTCGAGGCGCACGCTGCCCGACGTCGGCCGGGTGAATCCGGCGACGATGTTCATCATCGTCGTCTTGCCGCAGCCGGAGGGGCCGATGACGGAGACGAACTCGCGATCGCGGATGTCGTAGCTGACGTCGTCGACGACGCGCATCGCGCCGCGTGCCGACGCGAACTCGACGCTGACGTGGTCGAATGCGATGCGCGCCGGCGCGGCGCCCGCAGCCGCGCGCTCGACGCTCACGTGATGCGCTCCTGCCACGCGACGAACCGCCGCGACACCGCGCGCAGGGCGAGGTCCATGCCGAGCGCGATGAGGCCGATGCAGATGATGCCGACGTAGATGATGTCGAGCTGGAAGAACGCCGATGCGTTCTGGATCAGCGCGCCCAGGCCTTGCTGCGCGGCGATCAGCTCGGAGGCGACCAGCGTCGCCCAGGCGACGCCGAGCGACACCCGCAGCGCGGTCAGCATATGGGGCACCGTCAGCGGCACGATCACCTTGCGGAAGATCTCGGCGTCGGTGGCGCCGAGCGTGCGCGACACGCGCACGTACAGCGGGCTGATCTGCGCGATGCCTTCGTACATGACGATCACGCCGGCGAAGAACGAAGCGTAGAACAGGATGACGATCTTGGCGGGCTCGCCGATGCCGAAATAGACGATCACCAGCGGAATGAGCGCGATGGGGGGCAGCGCGCGAAAGAAGTTGAGCAGCGGGTCGATGAACGTGCGCACGTTGCGGTACCAGCCAAGCACGAAGCCGACCGGGACGGCCAGCGCGATGCCGAGCGTCACGCCGACGAACACGCGCCCGGTCGACATGAGGATGTCGACGGGCAGGCTGCCCCGGGTCAGCAGCGCCCAGAAGCGCGTGGCGACCTGTGCGGGCGTGGGCACCAGCGACGGATTGATGAGACCGGAGAGCGTGATCGCCCACCACAGCAGCACGACGACGATCCAGGGCGTTGCGATCAGGGCGAAGCGATGCAGCATCGGCGAGGCGGTGGGAGGCGAATGGCGCGCGCGCAGACGGCGCGGCGCTTGAGCGTCGAATCGGGCAAAGGTACTATAGATAGAATCTTATGCACAAGTCCCAGACAACCGCCGACGACACGCTGTTCGGCGACAGCCCGGTGCCGCGCTATGCGCAGCTGTCGGCGCTCTTCCGCCGCCGCATCGGGCGCGGCGAGTGGCCGCCCGGCGCGCAGCTGCCGACGCTCGAGCGCCTGACCGCCGAATTCGGGGTGGCGCGCGTCACCGTGCGCCAGGCGATCCGACTCCTCGCGCAGGACGGCCTCGTTTCCGCGCAGCGCGGCCGCGGCACGTTCGTCACCGGGCACCCGGGGCAACCGGGCGGCCTCAAGCTCGCGACGTCGCTCGCGTCGCTCGCCGACATGTATCGCGACGACGCGCCCAAGCTCACGCTGATCGAGGAGACCGCGGCGTCGCCGAGGCTGCGCGCCGAGGACGGCAAGCCGGCGCGGCGCTACCACTACATGCGCCGCGTGCACACGCGCGATGGCGTGGCGTATTGCGTGATCGCGATCTATCTCGACGAGCGCGTCTTCCGCATGGCGCCGCAGCGCTTCCGTCGCCGCACGGTGATCCCGGTGCTGCTCGACCTGCCCGGCGTCGTCATCTCGCGCGCGTGGCAGACGCTGGCGATCGGCACGGCGGACTTCGAAGTGGCGCGGCTGATCGGCATGCCGGTCAACGCACCCGTCGCCGAGGTGCGGCGCGTCTGTCGCGATGCCGCAGGCACGGTGATCTATCTCGGCGAGGTGACCTACCGCGGCGATTACATCCACCTCGAGATGGACCTCAATCCGTGAGCGACGCCGTCGCGCTGCGCGCGCTGACCGCGCACGTCCACCGCGCGCCGCTGGCGTCGCCGGTGGTCACCTCGTTCGGCACCATGCGCGACCGGCCGATGGTGCTGGTGCGCGCCGAGGACCGTGACGGCACGGTCGGCTGGGGCGAAATCTGGTGCAACTTCCCGGCAGTGGGCGCCGAGCATCGAGCGCGGCTCGTGGCGAGCGCCATGGCGCCGCTTGCTGTCGGCGCCGCGTTCGACGATCCCGCGCAGTGCTTCGCGCATCTGTCGGACCGGCTGGCGGTGCTCGCGCTGCAATCGGGCGAGCCCGGCCCGTTCGCGCAGGCGATCGCCGGCGTCGACATCGCGCTGTGGGACCTGGTGGCGCGCCGCCGGCGCGAGCCGTTGTGGCACGTGCTCGGCGGCGTGGCAGCCGACGTCGGCGTCTACGCCAGCGGTCTCAACCCCGACGATCCGGCGCCGCTGGCGCGCGAGCGGCAGCGCGGCGGCCATCGCGCATTCAAGCTCAAGGTGGGCTTCGGCAGCGCGCGCGATCTCGCCAATCTCGACGCGCTGCGCGCGGCGCTGGGCGACTCGGCGACGCTGATGGCGGATGCCAACCAGGCGTGGACGCTCGACGCGGCGATGGTCCACGCTGCGGCCATGGCGCCCTATCGGCTCGGGTGGCTCGAGGAACCGCTGCGCTGCGACCGCCCGTGGGCCGAATGGCAGCAGCTGCGCGAGGCCGCGCCGATGCCGCTGGCAGCGGGCGAAAACGTCGCCGGTGACGCTGCGTTCGATGCCGCGCTGGCCTGCCGGGCGCTCGGCGTCGTGCAGCCCGACATCGCCAAATGGGGCGGAATCAGCGGCGGTCTCGCCGTCGGCCGCCGCATTGTCGCCGCGGGCGCGCGATTCTGCCCGCACTGGCTGGGCGGCGGCATCGGTCTCCTGGCCTCGGCGCATCTGCTCGCGGCGGTCGGCGGCAACGGCCTCCTGGAGATCGACGCCAATCCGAATCCGCTGCGCTCGCTCACCTGCGGCACGCTCGAGACGATCGTCGAGGGCCGTGCGCACCTTCCGGACTCGCCGGGACTCGGCGTCGTGCCGGACCTCACGTCGCTCGCGCGCTACGCGACCGGCTAGCGCCGCGGGACCGATCGCGCACGGAAACTTGCGCCGACGCAGCGAGCGCCGTGGCGCATTCGGCGCGTTCGGAATGCCGGTTCGCGGCGGCTTTCGCCGCGACGCTCGCCGCGGTTTCCTGTAAAATGGCAATTTCCAAGAGAGAACTTGGACCATGACGAAGTTCGTCTTCGTGACCGGTGGCGTCGTTTCCTCGCTGGGAAAGGGCATCGCCGCCGCGTCGTTGGCCGCGCTGCTCGCCTCGCGCGGCGTGCGTGTCACCAATCTCAAGCTCGACCCCTACATCAACGTCGATCCCGGCACGATGTCGCCGTTCCAGCACGGCGAGGTATTCGTCACCGAGGATGGCGCCGAGACCGACCTCGACCTCGGGCACTACGAGCGCTTTACCGACGTGCGGATGGGGAAGCGCAACAACTTCACCACCGGCCAGATCTACGAGAGCGTGATCCGCAAGGAGCGCCGTGGCGATTACCTCGGCGGCACCGTGCAAGTGATCCCGCACATCACCGACGAGATCAAGAGCTGGATCGCCAGCGGTGCCGGTGACGCCGAGGTCGCCGTGGTCGAGATCGGCGGCACGGTGGGCGACATCGAGTCGCTGCCGTTCCTCGAGGCGATCCGGCAGATGGGCATCACCGTGGGTCGCGACAACGTCTGCTTTATCCACCTGACGCTGCTTCCCTACATTCCCACGGCCGGCGAGATGAAGACCAAGCCGACCCAGCATTCGGTCAAGGAGCTGCGCGAGATCGGCATCCAGCCCGACGTCGTGCTGTGCCGCGCCGACCGCCCGGTGCCCGAGAGCGACCGGCGCAAGATCGCGCTGTTCACCAACGTCGCCTTCGAGGCGGTGATACCGGCGCTCGACAAGGATTCGATCTACAAGATCCCGTCCGCGCTGCACCGCGAGGGCCTCGACGACATCGTCTGCGCCAAGCTCGGCCTGAGCCCGCCGCCCGCCGATCTCGCGATGTGGGACAAGCTGACCCACGCGCTCGATCATCCGCAGCGCGAGGTCGACATCGCGATGGTCGGCAAATACGTCGACCTGACGGAGTCGTACAAGTCGCTGTCGGAGGCGCTGATCCACGCCGGGATCCAAACGCAATCGAAGGTGCGCATCCATTACGTCGACTCGGAATCGATCGAGCGCGACGGCGTCGACGCGCTGCGCGAAATGGACGCGATCCTCGTGCCCGGCGGCTTCGGCAAGCGCGGCGTCGAGGGCAAGATCGCGGCGATCCGCTATGCGCGCGAGAACGACGTGCCGTACCTCGGCATCTGCCTCGGCATGCAGCTCGCGGTGATCGAAAGCGCGCGCAGCCGGGCGGGGCTCGCCGGCGCCAACAGCACCGAGTTCGACGCCACGACGCCGCATCCGGTGGTGGCGCTGATCACCGAATGGCAGGACCACGACGGCACGATCCAGAAGCGCGACGCGCAGTCGGACCTCGGCGGCACGATGCGCCTCGGCGCGCAGCCCTGCGAGGTGGTGCCAGGCTCGCTCGCGCATCGCATCTACGGCAGCACCGTGGTGTCCGAGCGCCATCGCCATCGCTACGAGGTCAACAACCATTACCTCTCGCGCGTCGAGGCCGCGGGCATGGCGGTGGGCGCGCGCGCCAAGAGCGCGGTGGCCGGCGACCTCTGCGAAATGATCGAGATCCCGGGCCACCGCTGGTTCTTCGGCTGCCAGTTCCACCCCGAGTTCACGTCGAATCCGCGCCGCGGGCATCCGCTGTTCGTGAGCTTCGTGCGCGCGGCGCTCGATTCGCGCGGGGTGCGCGCGCGCGGCGCCGCGGTGGGCAGCGGCGAGCTCGTGGCGACGATTTGAGCAGGCGATGAAGCTCTGCGGATTCGACGTCGGCCTCGAGCGGCCGATGTTCCTCATCGCCGGTCCGTGCGTGGTCGAGTCGATGCAGCTGCAGCTCGACGTAGCCGGCATCCTGAAGGACATGTGCGCGTCGCTGGGCGTGCCGTTCGTCTTCAAGTCGTCGTACGACAAGGCGAATCGCAGCTCGCACGCGAGCTTCCGTGGACCGGGCATCGACGAGGGTCTCCATGTGCTCGCCGAGGTCAAGCGGCAGATCGGCGTGCCCGTGCTGACGGACGTCCACGCGATCGACGAGGTGCCGGCCGCGGCGCGCGTCGTCGACGTGCTGCAGACGCCGGCGTTCCTGTGCCGGCAGACCGATTTCATCCAGGCGGTGGCAAGCGCCGGCCTGCCGGTCAACATCAAGAAGGGCCAGTTCCTCGCGCCCGAGGACATGGCGCAAGTCGTCGGCAAGGCGCGCGCGGCGAGCGGCGCCGACAACATCATGGTGTGCGAGCGCGGCGCGTCCTTCGGCTACCACAACCTCGTGTCCGACATGCGCGCGCTCGCGATCATGCGCGCAACCGGCTGTCCGGTCGTGTTCGACGCCACGCATTCGGTGCAGCTTCCGGGCGGCAAGGGCACGTCCTCGGACGGCCAGCGCGAATTCGTGCCGGTGCTCGCGCGCGCGGCCGTCGGCGCGGGCGTCGCCGGCGTGTTCATGGAGACGCATCCCGATCCGGCGAAAGCGCTGTCCGATGGCCCGAATGCGTGGCCGCTCGGTCGAATGCGTGCGCTGCTCGAGACGCTGGTCGAGCTCGACGCCGCCGTGAAGCGCCGCTCGCTGCCCGAGGCCGAGCTGATGGGCGCCGAATGAACCCGCGCTTGCCGCGCCTCCGGTGGCGCGCCTGCGACTCCCGCCTTGCTCTAACGCAACTGATCCCTGTCAACTGATTCCTGATCCCTGAACATGAGCGCCATCGTCGACGTCGTCGCCCGCGAGATCCTGGATTCGCGCGGCAATCCCACCATCGAGGCCGACGTCGTGCTCGAGTCAGGCGTATCGGGCCGCGCCGCCGTGCCCTCCGGCGCGTCCACCGGGTCGAAGGAGGCGGTCGAGCTTCGCGACGGCGACAAGGCGCGCTATCTCGGCAAGGGCGTGCGGCGCGCGGTCGACAACGTCAACACGGAGATCTGCGAGGCGATTCTCGGCATCGACGCCACCGAGCAGGGACTGATCGACAAGACGATCATCGCGCTCGACGGCACCGACAACAAGGGCAGGCTCGGCGCCAACGCGATCCTCGCCGTGTCGTGCGCGGTGGCGAAGGCGGCGGCCGAGGAAACCTCGCTGCCGCTCTATCGCTATATCGGCGGCGCTGGCCCGATGCAGCTTCCGGTGCCGCTGATGAACGTGATCAACGGTGGCGCGCACGCCTCGAACAAGCTGGACCTCCAGGAGTTCATGATCGTGCCGCTCGGCGCGCCGACCTTCGGCGAGGCGCTGCGTTACGGCGCCGAGGTGTTCCATACGCTGAAGAAGATCCTCACCGACCGCAAGCTGCCGACCACCGTCGGCGACGAGGGCGGCTTCGCGCCCGACCTCGCGAGCAACGAGGCGGCGCTCCAGCTGCTCGTCGAGGCGATCGACAAGGCCGGCTACACGCCTGGATCGGACATCGCACTGGCGATGGACTGCGCGGCGAGCGAGTATTACCTCGACGGCGCTTACCGGCTCGAAGGCGAGGGGCGCGTGCTGACCTCCGAGCAGATGATCGACGTGCTCGCCACCTGGTGCGGCAAGTACCCGATCGTCAGCATCGAGGACGGCATGTCCGAACACGACTGGGAGGGCTGGAGGAAGCTCACCGAGCGTCTCGGCAAGGACGTGCAGCTCGTCGGCGACGACATCTTCGTCACCAATACCGCGATCCTCAGGCAGGGCATCGCCAAGGGCGTCGCCAACTCGATCCTGGTGAAGATCAACCAGATCGGCACGCTCACCGAGACTTTTGCCGCGGTCGAGATGGCCAACCGCGCGCGTTACACCGCGGTGATCTCGCATCGCTCGGGCGAGACCGAGGACAGCATGATCGCCGACATCGCCGTCGGCACCAACGCCGGCCAGATCAAGACCGGTTCGCTGTCGCGGTCGGATCGCGTCGCCAAGTACAACCAGCTCCTGCGCATCGAGGAAGACCTGGGCGATGCCGCGAGCTATCCTGGCCGCGACGCGTTCTTCAACCTCGCCTAGGTCACCTTGCGCTGGCTCGCCGCCATCCTGCTCGTCCTGATCGCCGCGCTGCAGTATCCATTGTGGTTCGGCAAGGGGGGATGGCTCGCCGCGCGCGAGCTCGACCGCCAGCTGGCGGCGCAGCGCGAGGTGAACGACAGGCTCAAGGCGCGCAACGACACGCTCGATGCCGACGTGCGCGACCTCAAGACCGGCTCCGAGGCGATCGAGGAACGCGCGCGCTCGGAGCTCGGCATGATCAAGCACGACGAGGTGCTGTTCCAGCTCCAGCCTGGTGCCGCGCCGCAGCCCGCGCCCGCGCCGCGCAAGCCGTGACGCGGCGGATCGCTGCGGTCGCTCGCGCGTGCGGCGCGCGGTGGCAAACGTCGTGATGCGCGTGACATCGCCGGCGAATGCGCGCGTGCGCGACGCGCTGCGCCTCATCGCGTCGTCGCACGAGCGCCGCCGCAGCGGACGCTGCGTGCTCGAAGGCGCGCATCTCGTCGCCGTGTATCGCGCGCGCGTCGGCCTGCCGGAATCCATCGTGGTCACCGACGACGCGCTCGCGCGTGACGACGTGCGCGCGCTGATCGACGACGCTGCCGACGCGCGCACGATCAACGTGCCGACGGCGCTGCTCGCCGAGCATGCGGCGATTCCCGCCGACGTCGGCATCCTGGCGGTGGTGCCGACGCCGCGCCTCGCCGGGGCCGACACGGCCGCGCACTTCACGCTGCTGCTCGAGGACCTGCAGGATCCCGGCAACGTCGGCTCGATCGTGCGCACGGCGGCGGCGGCGGGCGTGGACCAGGTGCTGATGTCCAAGGCGTGCGCGTTCGCCTGGTCGCCGAAGGTGCTGCGTGCCGGGCAGGGCGCGCATTTCCTCACCAGCATCGTCGAAGACGTCGACCTGACTGGCTGGATGGCAAGCTTTCGCGCGCACGGCGGCCGCGTCGCCGCGCTGGTGGTGGCCGGCGGCATGCCGCTCTACGATGCCGATCTTCGCGGCGACCTGGCGATCGCCGTCGGCAACGAAGGCGCGGGTCTGTCGGCGGCGCTCGTCGACGTGGCCGACTTGCGGCTCACCATTCCCATGGCGGCTGGCAACGAATCGCTCAATGCCGCGGCGGCGACGGCGGTCGCATTGTTCGAGCGCGTCCGCCAGATCGGCGCGGGCGCGCGCGGGTCAGCGCCGCCAGGATAGCGACTGGCCGCGGCGCTCGCCTGTCGAGCCACCCGCACACGCGTTCGATGCAAGGGGATCGCCGTCACGCGACGGCAGGCGTCATGCCGGCAAGCGGATGTCACGCACCGCAAAGCGTGCCGCTTGGAGAGCGGCAATGAGCGCGACGCGCCGCGACTCGTCGAGCGGCAACCATGGCGTGCGCGTCGCGCACCAGCCGTCGTCGCCGAGCTGCGCTGCGCGGATCGCCTTGAAGGCTGGCAGGAACGGAAAGCGGAACAGGACATTGATGAAATCCTTGATGCGCGCCTCGGCCGCGGCGCTCGCATCCGGTGCGAGGAGCGCGCGCACGATGTCCGGATAGACGTTGGCGACCCCGCAGATCGTCCCCGCCCCGCCCGCGCGCATCAGCTGTGGCAGGTGAGGCTCGTGTCCGACGAGGATGTCGAGCTGCGGCGCGCGTGCCAGCAGCTCGGCGGTGTTGGCCCAGTCGCCGGCGCTGTCCTTGATGCCGGCGATCACCTGCGGATACGCCGCGGCGAGGCGCGCGACGACGGACGGGCTTACCTTGACACCGCTGAACTGGGGGATGTGATAGAGGTACAGCCGCAGCCGCGCGTCGGCGACACTGTCGATCAGCCGTGCGAAACCGTCGTACACGGCTTGCTCGGCGACGTCCTTGAAGAAGAACGGCGGCACGACCAGGCAGCGCACGACGCCCTCCGCCAGCGCGTGGCGTGTGAGCGCGACCGTATCGGTGATCGCGGCGCAGCCGGTGGACGCGACGAGGCGCGTCGGCGCTACGCCGGCGCGCAGCAGCACCTCGAGGCCCGCCTGCCGCTCGGCGACCGAGAACGACGGGCCTTCGCCGGTGGTGCCGAATGGCGCGACGCCATCGACGCCCGCCGCCAGCAAGTCCTGCACGTGGTTCGCGAAGCGCCGCGCATCGATCGCGCCGGCGGCGTCGAGCGGGGTGAGCGTCGCGCACCACAGGCCCCGCACGCGGAGCGCCGGGTTCGGGGCCGATTCGGCCTGTGGTCGAGCGGGTGATCGATTCGTGTGAGTATCCGACGCGATCGACATCGCCGGCGCAGCAGTTACTGGCCCACGCCGACAAAGCGCGCGCTGTCGACGCAATTGTCGCCCGGCACGGTCTGCCAGGTTCCCTCGATGCCGCCGTTGGCCGTGCGCCGCAGGTCGGAAATGTGCAGTGGCGTAAACGACTGGCCACTGCATTGATAGGCCGCCGAAAGAATGTCGAAGGTTCGGCCCCATTGCGTCGCCGGCCCGTTCATCGTGCACAGCGAGTCGAACGGCGAGATCGTGCTGCGCAGGTCGATGCCGACGTTGCCGGGCGCGCCGGTCTCGGTGACAACGATCTGCACTGGGACGAAATTGGTCTGCGCTCCGCCGCTGCCGAAGCACGCCGCGGACAGCGTCTGCACGGCATACCCGATGTAGTTGCCGGCGAGTGGAATGTTGACCAGCGTCAGGCGCTGGATCTGCGTCAGTACCGTGACGCCGTTGAGCGTGTAGCTCAGCTGGCCGTGGCTCGCGTCGGTGGGGAAGAAGTCGATCGAGCCGACCGCCGTCGCGTGGAACAGCGTCGGGTCGTACGGCATGTGGCCATAGTAGTCGCCCGAGACGATGTACATGGCGCCGTTGTAGTGTCCGTTCGCCTGCCGATAGATCGTGCCGCCGAACCACGTCGGGTTGTGATTGGCGTCGTAGTGGAAGAACTGCGTGTAGATCGCGTAGTCGTTCTGGGTGAATGCAAGGCCCCAGCCGTTTTGCGCGGCGCCGGCCCACCAGGCATCGGTGTAGTCGGTATCGGCGAAGGCGGGCGCGGCGACCGCGATGGCGGCAAGGAGCGCGACGCCTGCCAGCGCGCGATGCAGAAAGCGGCGAATGGAATTCATGGCGAATGTCGGGAAGCGGGAATGGCACGAAGCCGGAAGGATACGAATACCGGAACCGGGCGCGCGACGTCAATAGGTATGGCGCTCGAGCTTGGCTCGATGCAGGATCGTCGTCGCGATCTCCTCGATGGACTTCGACGTGGTGTCGAGCGTCGGGATCTTGTGGTGCTGCATCAGGTTCTCGGCCTCGCGCACCTCGTGGCGGCAGGTATCGAGCTGCGCGTACTGGCTGCCCGGGCGCCGTTCTTCGCGGATCTCGCGCAGCCGCTCGGGCTGGATCGTCAGCCCGAACAGGCGGTCCTCGTGCGGCAGCACCGACTTCGGCAGCCGCCGCGCGGCGAAATCGTCCGGCGTCAGCGGAAAGTTGGCGGCGCGCACGCCGAACTGGAGCGCGAGGTAGAGCGACGTCGGTGTCTTGCCGCAGCGCGACACGCCGACCAGGATCACCTGCGCCTTGTCGAGCTCGCGCGTCGATGCGCCGTCGTCGTGCACCTGCGTGAAATTGATCGCCTCCATGCGCGTGAAGTAGTCGTGCAGGTTGGCGAGGCCGTGCGAGCGGCCGGCGGCGTGCACGCTCGGCGTGCCCAATTCCTGCTCGAGCGGAGTCAGGAACATCTGGAACAGGTCGAGTGTCAGCGCCTTGACATCGCGGTGGATGAGCGCGCTCATCGCCACGTCGACCACCGAGCTGAACACGATCGGCCGGCGGCCCTCGCGCTCGGCCGTGGCATTCACTTCCTGCACGGCTTCGGCGACGCGCTCCGGTGAATCGACGAACGGAATCGTCACCCGGCGGAACTGGAAATTCTCGAATTGCGTGAGGAGGCTGTTGCCCAGCACCTCGGCGGTGATGCCCGTGCGATCGGAAAGGAAGAAGACCGTGCGGCGCCCGGGATCGGGGCTCACCAATCGCTCCAGATCGGCGTCACGCCCTCCGGCAGCGCAGGCGCGCCGCCCAGGTCCATCACGCTTTCCTCCGGCGCGTGGAAATCGGAACCGACCGAGCCCTTGAGCCCGAAGACGCGCGCAAGCGTGGCGAATTCGACGTATTGACTCGCCGTATGCGCAGGCGTCACGACCTCGATGCCTTCGCCGCCGGCGTCGCGAAACGCGCCGAACAGGCCCCGCATCGCGTCGGCGTCGAAACGGTAGCGGCCCGGGTGTGCCAGCACGGCGCTGCCGCCGGCGTCGCGGATCCATGCGATGGCTTCGCCGAGCGCGGGCCACGCGTGGGGCACGTATCCCGGCTTGCCGGGCACGAGGTACGACTTGAAGCAGTCGTGCGTGTCGCGAACCACGCCGCGGCCGACCAGCACGCGGGCGAAATGGGCACGCGAGATGAGCTCCTCGTTGCCGGCGAGAGCGCGCGCGTCGTCGTACGTGCCGTCGATCCCGGCCGCCTCGAGGGACGCGCTGATGCGCCGCGCACGGGCGTCGCGGCCGTGGCGGATGCCGGCGAGCGCCGCCACCAGCTCCGGCCGCGCGGCATCGACGCGAAAGCCCAGCACGTGGATCGTTTCCTCGTGGTACGACACCGACACCTCGACGCCGTCCACCAGGTCGATCCCGGCGTCCGCTGCCGCCTGCCGGGCTTCGGCGAGCCCCCCGACCTCGTCGTGATCGGTGAGGGCCAGCACGTCGACGTCGCGCCCGGACGCACGGCGCACGACCTCGCCGGGCGACAGCACGCCGTCGGACCAGGTGGAGTGACAGTGAAGATCGTAGCGGCGCATGCTCGTTTTCGCGGTTCGGCGTCCCGATTTTAGCAGTCGGCACCCAATACCGGCGTGCAAATGGGATTTCTGCACGATTTCACGCCAGGGCCGGCGGCGGGGTGCACGGAATCCAACACTGCGGCGGCCGAAACCGGCCGTCCGTCAGCAGGCCTTGCGGCGCGGCCGGGAAAGGTCAAAAATATGCCATTGGGATAGGTACCTTGCCGACCCCGCCGTCTTTCCACGACACCGACCGTGAAACTGCTCGAACGCGTACTCAATCCACGCGAAATCCGCCGCCGCCTCGGGCTCAACCAGGAGCAGTTCTGGACCCAGATCGGCGTCACGCAGAGCGGCGGCTCGCGCTACGAAAGCGGGCGCGAGATGCCGAAACCGGTACGTGAGCTGCTGCGCCTCGTGCACGTCGAGCAGGTGGACCTGTCGCAGGTGCGTCGCGCGGATTTCGAGATCATCGCCTACCTGCGCGAATCGCATCCCGATCTCTACCGCAGCCTGCGGCGCGCGGTGAAGAGCCGGCATCGCCAGGGCGACGGCGAAGAGGGCGCGAACGGCCCGGCTACCGGGATTCCCGAGTTGGACGCCCTCGAATCCGCCGACGAGCGCTCGGCCAACGACTGAAGCGCCTTCCATCGACGCGATCGTGCCCACGAGCCCTGCGATCGCAGGGCTTTTTGTTGTGATTCCGGCGGAAGTGGCGCGAGAGGTGCAGCAGCTCTGCAGCATGCCGCGTTTGCATCACCACGAGGACGACACGTGACACGCTCGCGCGTGACCGTGGCGGCGATCCTCATCTTGCCGTGGCTGGTTGCAACGGCATTCGCCGGCCCGTTCGAAGACGGGGTCGCCGCCTACGACAAGGGCCAGCCCGAGGCGGCCTTCGCGCTCTGGTTGCCGCTCGCGCAGCAGGGGCACGTGGCGGCGCAGTACAACGTGGCCGACATGTACGAAACGGGAACCGGCATCGCGCGCGACGCCGCGCAAGCCGCGCACTGGTACGTGGAGGCGGCGAAAGGCGGCGACATCGACGCCGAGTTCAAGGCGGCGCAACTCTACGAGAGCGGGTCGGGCGTCGCGCCGGATACCGACGCGGCGCGCATCTGGTACGAGGCGGTGATCGCGAGCCCGCGCCGGGATCGGGACGCGACGCTGCTCAAGGAACAGGCTCGCGACCACGTCGCGAAATTGACCGGGGCGACGCAGGAAATCGTCACCTACGACACCGGGCGCTTCGTCCTCGTGCGCGCACGCGACGGCCCTTGCGTCATCGCCATGCAGGGGGCGGTGACACGCGACGCCGACGACAAGTTCGACGACGTCGTGGCACGCAGCGCCAAGCTCGGCTGCGACAAGCCGTGGGTGATGCTCGAATCGCCCGGCGGACTCGTCCATGACGGGCTCGTGCTCGGCAGGCAGATCCGCGTGGCGGGGTTCCGCACGATCACGCGCTATGCGTGCGAGTCGGCGTGCTCCCTCATCTTCATGGGAGGCGTCGAGCGCGTGCTCGCAGGATCGCGGGCGAAGATCGGATTGCACCAGCCGGCCGTGTATCTCAATGGCGGCAAGGAGCGGCGGTGCCTCACGAGCGACGACGTCTCGCGCGACCTGCGCAGGTACTTCGCATTCGTGGTGCCCGCGACGGCCGACCGCGTCATGGATCTGATGATGAGCACGTCGTGCACGACGATCAAGCTCGTCGCGGGCAACGACGCCCTCGAACTCGGCATCGCCACCGCGCTCGAAGGCGAGCACACAGACCTCTTCGGAACGCTCGCGAGCCACGCCGCGCCGACGGCGTCCATGCCGGCCGGCCCTGCAGCCACTGCGCAGGCACCGGCTGCCCCGATTTCGCCGGCGCCGGCGACGAACTGACCCGACAGCCGATCCACACGGGTTTGTCGCCGTGGCGGCATCGGGTCGTGCGCGTCGGCGTCGCGGGTGCAATGCCGCCGCCTCCGGCGAAGCTGTTGTGCGCTGCAGCGCGATTTCGGGTCGGCAGGTAGAATTCGCCTGCTCGTCGCGCGCCATCGGTCGCGCCGCGTTACGCGCCCCTCACGAGGAAGAAAGGCATGGCAAACGCAAATCGCGTCATCGCGCTCGATCGCCTGCGGATGACCGACGTCGAATCCGTCGGCGGCAAGAACGCGTCGCTCGGCGAAATGATCGGCGGGCTCGCGGCGGCCGGCGTGCGGGTGCCCGGCGGCTTCGCCACCACCGCGGACGCCTATCGCGAATTCCTGCGCCACGAAGGTCTCGACGCGCGCATCAAGGCGCATCTCGCCAAGCTCGACATCGACGACGTTGCCGCGCTGGCGCGCGCCGGCGAGGAGATCCGCGACTGGCTCAAGTCCGCGCCATTGCCCGCCGCGCTCGAGGCTGAAATTCGCACCGCCTACGCGGAGCTGGAGCAAGCATCGCCCGGCGCGACATTCGCCGTGCGCTCGTCGGCAACGGCCGAGGACATGCCTGACGCCTCGTTCGCCGGTCAGCAGGAAACATTTCTAAATATCAGCGGTTTAGAGAATATACTTCAAGCTATTAAAGAAGTATTCGCCTCGCTCTACAACGACCGCGCCATCGCGTATCGCGTGCACAAGGGGTACGCCGATACCGACGTCGCGCTCTCCGCAGGCGTGCAGCGCATGGTCCGCAGCGACAAGGGCGCGGCCGGCGTGATGTTCACGATGGACACCGAATCGGGATTTCGCGACGTCGTGTTCATCACCTCCGCGTACGGGCTCGGCGAAACGGTGGTGCAGGGGATCGTCAACCCCGACGAGTTCTATGTCTGGAAGCGCAACCTCGCGCGCGGCAAGCCCGCGATCCTGCGCAAGAGCGTGGGTGCCAAGGCGACGCGGATGGTGTTCGCCGACGCCACCGCGGCCGGGCGCTCGACCCGGATCGAGGAAGTCGCGCCGGCGGAACGCGTGCGTTTTTCGCTCACGGACGCCGAAGTCGAGGAACTCGCTCGCATCGCCGTGACCATCGAGCAGCACTACCAGCGCCCGATGGACATCGAATGGGGCCGCGACGGCGACGACGGCAAGCTGTACGTGCTGCAGGCGCGACCGGAAACGGTGCGCTCGCGCGACGCCGACAACACGCTGCGGCGCTATCGTCTCAAGGGGACCGCCAAGGTGCTGGCGAGCGGGCGCGCGATCGGTCAGAAGATCGGGCAGGGCGCGGTGCGGCTCATCCGCTCGGCCGCCGAAATGGACCGTGTGCAGGCGGGCGACGTGCTGGTCACCGAGATGACCGATCCCGACTGGGAGCCGGTGATGAAGCGCGCCGGGGCGATCGTCACCAACCGCGGGGGCCGCACCTGCCACGCGGCGATCATTGCCCGTGAGCTCGGCATTCCCGCGGTCGTCGGCTGCGGCGACGCCACGCAAGTGCTCGCCGAAGGCGATGAGGTGACGGTGTCCTGTGCGGAGGGCGACACCGGCAACGTGTACGCCGGCCTCCTCACGATCGACATCGACGACATCGCGCTCGACCGCATGCCGCCTGCGCCGACCAAGATCATGATGAACGTCGGCAACCCCGAGCTCGCGTTCGCGTTCCAGCGGCTGCCCAACGAGGGCGTCGGCCTCGCGCGGCTCGAGTTCATCATCAACAAGAACGTCGGCGTGCATCCGAAGGCGCTGATCGAGTACGACCGCCAGGGCGCCGAGCTCAAGCGCGAGATCGCGCCCCGCATCGCCGCGTACCCGAGTCCCACCGAGTACTACGTCGCCAAGATCACCGAGGGCGTGGCCACGATCGCCGCCGCGTTCTGGCCGAAGAAGGTGATCGTGCGGCTGTCCGACTTCAAGTCCAACGAGTATTCGAATCTCATCGGCGGCGCCGCGCATGAGCCGCACGAGGAGAATCCGATGCTCGGCTTCCGGGGCGCGTCGCGCTACCTGTCGCCTGATTTCTACGATTGCTTCGCGCTCGAATGCCAGGCGATGAAGCGCGTGCGCGACGACATGGGGCTCACCAACGTCGAGCTGATGGTGCCGTTCGTGCGCACGCTGGCCGAGGCCGCGGAAGTGGTCGCGCTCCTCGCCAAGAATGGCTTGAAGCGTGCGGAAAACGGACTGCGCGTCATCATGATGTGCGAGCTGCCGTCGAACGCGGTGCTCGCCGACCGCTTCCTCGAGCATTTCGACGGCTTTTCGATCGGCTCCAACGACATGACGCAGCTGACGCTCGGCGTCGACCGCGACTCGGGCGGCGCGATCGCAGCGACGTTCGACGAGCGTGACGACGCGGTGAAGGCGATGCTGGCGATGGCGATCGCGGCCTGCAACCGCAAGGGCGCCTACTGCGGCATCTGCGGGCAGGGGCCGTCCGACTATCCCGATCTCGCGCAGTGGCTGGTGGAGCAGAAGATCGAGAGCATGTCGCTCAATCCCGATACGGTGGTCGAGACCTGGCTGGCGCTGGCGGAGGCGAGCGGTTCGAAGCGCTGACCGCGCGGGGCGACGAGACGCTCGCGCCGCACGCAATCGCCGTCATTCCTGCGCAAGCGGGAATCCAGGCTTGGCCTCATCCATCCGATCGATGGTGCGGCGGCCGGTCGCAGCGTTCCAATGGCGACATGCGCGATCCTCCGCCCCTTCGCGTCGACCTCGCGCCGTCTCGCCTGCGCCGCGCGTTCATCGCCGCGTCGTTCGGCGCCACGGCCTGCCTTTGCGCTTCGCTTCCGCTGGATGGGTGGCTGCGCGGATGGACGGTGCTTCTCGTCGCCGCGCTCGCCGCGAGGGCCTGGCGCGCCGACACACCCGCCGCGCTGATCGTGCGTCTCGACGGCTCGCTCGCGCTGCTCGCGCGCGACGGTACTTCGACCGAAGCTGCACTGATGAACGGCGGATACCTCGGGACCCGCCTGGTCAGCATCGTCTACCGGCCGCTCGGCCGCCGGCGATGCGGCGTCGTGACCATCCTGCCCGACATGTTGCCTGCCGACGACTTGCGGCGTCTGCGCGTGCGGCTCGGCTATTCGAGAAGCGACGACGACGCCGGCTTGCCTGCGAGCCAGGCGCGCGCATCGACGAGTGCGCCGCTGTCCGCCTTTCGCTGGCGGCCGATGAGATCGAGATAGAGCGGCACGAGGCGCTCGGGCTCGGGGAGCGCCATCCGGTCCTCCGCCGGGTGCGATTGCCCGCGCAGCGGCGAGCGAATGGGGCCGGGTATCACTGCGTTGACGCGCAGGTTGCCCCGCTTCTCCCATTCGTCGGCGAGCTCGCGCGACAGCGCGGCCACGCCGGCCTTGGTCACCGCGTAGCCGCCCCAGTAGGCGCGTGGCGCAAGGCCGCGATCGTCGAGCGTGAAGATCACGCTTGCATCGTCCGCCCGCGTGAGCAGCGGCATCAGCGCGCGCGTGAGGCCCATCGGCGCGGCGATGTTCACCCGCAGCAGGTTGAGCCAGCCATCGAACGACTGGTGCTCGATCGGGCCCAGCGACCCCAGCACCGCCGCGGTGTGCACGATCGCGTCGAGGCGCTTGAACTGCGATTCGAGCGCGCTGGCGACATTGGCGAAGTCATCGGCTTCCGCCTTGGCGAAGTCCAGCGGCAGGATGACCGGCTCGGGGTGGCCGGCCGCGACGATCTCGTCGTAGAGCGCCTCGAGCTTGTGCACGACGCGCGCGTGCAGCACGACGGTCGCCCCCTCCGCCGCACAGGCGCGCGCAATGGGCGCGCCGAGGCCGCCCGTGGCGCCGGTGACGAGCACGACGCGGTCTGCAAGGAGTTTCGGCTGCGTGGACGGCATGAGGGATTCGTCGCGAGTGGCGAGCGGATGATAGCTGCATTGCGGTTCCCGGCGGCGCGGATCGCATCGAACGTATCCTGTTGCGCCGTTTTTGCCCGCTCCGTGGCCGATCACGTATAATCCGCCGCTCGCCGTGGGGGTATAGCTCAGCTGGGAGAGCGCTTGCATGGCATGCAAGAGGTCAGCGGTTCGATCCCGCTTACCTCCACCACAACGACACGCGCACCCGCCCCCACGCGGGTCGCACCTTCCAGGTCCCCATCGTCTAGAGGCCTAGGACATCGCCCTTTCACGGCGGTAACACCGGTTCGAATCCGGTTGGGGACGCCAAGTAGATCAATTCGTTTCAGAACGGCTGGCCATGGGAACGGCCACCGTGTCCGCCACATGTCCGCTGGGCGCTCCGGGCCGGTGAGCGCGAATAGGCGCGCCTCGGCGGCGGCGACTTGCAGAGGTGATGCTTCAATTCGCCAATTCAGCACGCTTCAATTGCGCAACTTGAGTGCTCGTCAGGATGGCGACGCGATCGAGCTGCGGGTCGTCGTCCTAGCACCATGGGCAGGACTTCATGGCGCGACCCTGGATTGCGACCGCGGAAGGCGGGCTGCGACATTCCCACATTGACGCACGCCGAGTTTGACGGCGTGTATTGGACGCGGATTCAGCAGAGGTATACGGTTCGCCAGCGCTGCCCGGTGCGGCGAAATGGAGGAAGCCATGAGCCGATTCAAATCATCCGTCGCCGTCGCGTTCGCCCTGGGACTCACTTGCTCGGCTACCGTCGCACAGGTGACTTCGAAGGCCGATCAAACGGTAACCGTGGTCGAGTATTACAACGCAGCGCTGGATCATTATTTCATGACGTCGCTGTCGAGCGAAATCGCGATTTGCGACATCGGTCAACCACCGTGTGTCGGCTGGGTGCGAACCGGGGAAAGCTTCCAGACTTGGGCACCCGGCACCATAAACACTTCATCAAACCCCGGCGTCCTCAAGGTGTGCCGTCTTTTCAACGACAATTACGCCGGGACAAGCACGCACTTCTATGCGCTCACTGACTATCACGTTCCAGGCTTCGATTGCAATGACACGTTGACCGAATTCCCGGACTGGCAACTTGAAACGGATGAGCTATTCGACGCGAACGCGTTCCTTGATCCTTCGTTTGGAACTTGCGCTCCTACTTACATCCAGCTGTATCGGCTCTACAACAACGGGGCAGGTGGTGCGCCGAATCACCGGTTCACGTCGAATACGATGGTCGTCCAGCAGACCTACGCAAAAGGGTGGACGTTCGAGGGCGCGGTGATGTGCATTCCCAACATTCCGGGAAATTGATTCGAAACTGCCGCTCTGCGCGCAGTGGTAGCTATGCCGAAATGGCCTGCATGCCTCCCGGCATCAGTCCATTGGCGATTCAAGCGTGCTTCCGCCCGCGGGGCTGAGCTCGACACGGCTCACGGCGATGCCGAGCCTGCGACGGTCCGGATTGATGCCGATGTCCGCGGGACGCGCTGCGGTGATGCCACTCAACGTGATCTGCACGTACGGCATGTACGACGCATGCCGCGCGGGGTCGATGACGCCGCTCAGGATCCAGCCATCCGGTTCGCCGCGTTCGACGACGACATCCACCGCAGCGCCCTGCGCGCGGACGGCGATGTCGTCGATCGACTGCCCGGCGATCACCCACGGAACATGGATGCGCATCGCCAGCAGCCGGTCGAGCCTGATGGGCAACTCGATCGTTGACTGCCGGGCGGGCCCCGTCCAGCGGAACGAGCCGAAGTGCGGATCCCGCTCGAGGGCATTCCATTCGTATTCCGTTGCTTCATGGTCCAGCCCGAAGGCCTCGGCGGCATCGAGCGATCGGAGCTGGTCCGCAGGAAACCTCGGCTCGACCCCTTTGGCGATGCGGTTTGCGCGGAAGAAGTCGCCCGCATCGACGTCCGCCGGATCGGGCATCCGGATTCGGTAGGAGCGACCCGCGTAGAGCGCCGCCACCACCTTGACGAGCTGCTCGGCGACGAACCGGTCGCCGCGGTCGAGTCCGGCAAACAAGGCCCGCTGCTCGACGATCGACTTCGATTGATAGGCATTGCGGCGCGCGGCCGCATTGCACTTGAACACCGTCACCTCGTTGCTGGGCACGATCGCGCTGGCTGCGCGCACGCGCTGGAAGAATTCGCAGTCGGTGGGCAGCTGCAATGCGCGCGGATCGCGCCAGTAGCCGATGCGCTCGACCAGTGCGCGCCGGTGCACGAGCGCCGACGGCGGCACGAAGTCGTCGTCGCTGCAGCGTCCGTCGGCGAACAGGCCGGCGGTGGCCGTGGCATCCGAGCCGGGCGGCCCGTACATGATCATGCCGCCGGCAGCCGCGCCTGCGCCGGCCGCGCGTGCAGCACCGATCGTCGACTCCAGGTGCCGAGGCGCCCAGATATCGTCGTGGCCGAGGTACGCGATCCACTCGCCTCGCGCGATGCGGAGGCCGTGATTGTTCGGGCCCTGCTGGCTGCCCGAGTTCGCGTCAAGATTGATCCATTCGATCCGCGGATCGGAAAAGGCGGACACCACGGCCGCGCTGTCGTCGGTGCAGGCATCGCCGATGACCAGGATCTCGAAATCGCGGAGTGACTGGCGCAGGGCCGACGTGATCGCGCACGCCAGCGCGGCGCTCCAGTTGTAGGTGGCGATGATCACGCTCGCCTGCGGCACGGCGTCACTGCCGGCGGCGTTCATCATGGGCAGCGCGGCCCTCCGGTCACCACTGGTACGGGATCAATGCCGCCGCCTCGGCGCTGTCCCACGGCAAGTCGAGCGCGTCGGGCTTTTCGTAGTCGTACAGGCGGGTGGGCATGTTGATGACCGACGACTCGTTGTTGCCGATGTTTTTCCAGCCGTGATAGAGATTTGGCGGCACGAACAGCAGCCCTGGACTCAGCGCGCTCGAAAGCAGCGTGTTGACGTGGCCGAACGTCGGCGAACCGACCCGGCCGTCGAAGACCACGAACCTGATGAGGCCGCTGACGACGAAGAGGCGATCGGTGCAGTGCTGGTGCAGGCCCCACGCGCGGACGTGACCCGGCAGCGTCGTCGTCAGATGCACCTGGACCACGGGCGCGCTCAACGCTGCCCAGTCGGCGCGCGCGACTTCGACGAGATGTCCGTCGTCGTGAGGCACCGGTCGCACCGGACGGAACACCACGCCGTCGATCGACAGTTGCCTGAGCTCGCCGGACGCATCGACGGCCGACTGTTTTGCTACCAGGTCGTCGCGACCAATCAAGTCAGGTTTCATGAGCTCAGCGTGGCGCGCGGGGGTGCCCTGGACGGAAGGATCGACCCCGGCCGCATGGGGAGCCGCTCGAGGCAGCGTATCACGGGTGCGCGCGATGTTGCGAGGGTCTCGAAGGCCCGCGCATGGGCCTGTTCCGGCGCGCTCGGTGCAGCTCGCCCGGAGCGCCCTCGGGCGCTGCCGTTAGCTGGCGGCGAACGGCAACCCGGAAATTGCCGATGCGAGCCGCCGCGCGATCAATGCACACCCCTGCGCGCGGCGCGCTGCGGCATCGCGACCACGCAAAGCATCATCGCCGCGATCAGTATCGCCGAGGCCACGTAGCGACTGAGCGCGAGGCCGCCATGATCCGTGGGCTTGTCGAGGAAATCGCCCACCACCGCGCCCAACGGGCGGGTCAGCACGAACGCGGCCCAGAACAGCATCGTGCGGGAGATTCGCGTCCAGGCCCAGGCGGCCGCGAGCACCGCCAGCAGCGTGCCGAACAGCAGCGCGCTGCCGGCGTAGCCCAAGCCCGCGGAATCGGCGACCCAGTCGCCCAGCGCGGTGCCGAGCGTTTGCGAAAACATGATCGTCGTCCAGTAGAACATCTCCACCCCGGGCGATGCGACGGTGGCGACGTCGATCGACCCCAGCGTGCGATGCCACACGACGAGGGAGACGACCAGCAGCACCAGCAACAGGGACGCGCCGCCGGTCTCGCCCAGCGTCGTCGCGAGGATCTTCGTGATCCAGAACGCAAGCGTGACTTCCGGCACCTTGCTGCGCCCGGACCTGAAAGAGTTACCCATCAATTGCGCCCTGTATGGTTGCGGAGGCCAATGGACAGCCGCCACCGCGCCAGAGTTGCACGCCTTCGCTTCTTCATGGATGGGACTTGGAATGCGCGCCGGCATCAGCGCCGGCGCCGCCGCGCTTCGCGACCGGTTGCGCAGGGTGGCCGCGGCTACGCGAGCAGCGGCAGGTGTCCTCGAATTCGTAGCGGCGAGCCCGCGAGAATCTCAAGCGCCGCGACTGACTCGGCCGTGCAGCACCGATCATCCGGCGCGGCGCACTCCTGCGTAGCTGAATCGGGCGCCAACGCCTCCGGCGTTCGGGGATTCGACGGGATCGCGCGAGAACCCCAGCACCTTGCGAGCTGGCTGCGCGTGCTGGCGGTTGCGGGCGATGGCGGCTTGCAGGTGCTCGTAGTTGCTGCCGGCTGCAGCCAGTCCCGCGAGCAGCTCGCCACGCGTGCAGTGCAGGTAGCCGGCCCAGGCATCCACTTCCTGGATCGTGCGGATGTCGAGTTCGGGCGCTGTGTCTGCGTTGACTGCATTCACTTCCATGTTGCCTCCGGGGTTGGCTATCGATGCGCGACAAGTGGCGCAATCGTCGTCAATTGGAGCCGGCCGCGGTATCGGCCATTTGCCGAAGCGGATCTCGGCGTTTCGCCGACACGCAACGGCGAAGTTCCAGCATATGTACGCTGCCGTACATAGAATGCGCATCCAAGGAAGGCAGCGTATAAGCGAGGCACCATACGGATTCGCCACTCGACGACTTGGCAAAGGCCTCGTGTCGGTTGTTGGAATTCCAACATCGCTCGAGGAATGTCAATGCCGCTCGCAGCAGCGCCGTCGTCGCGCTCGAACATGCTGCTCGACCAAGTGCCCGAGGAAGTCGGTCGGCAACTGCGCGAAGCGGGCAAGGCGATACCTCTGGTCGTCGGCGACCTCGTGGCAACACCCGAAGACCCGATTACGCATGTCTACTTTCCGACGTCCGGTTACATATCGCTGCTGAGCCCGGCGGGCTCGGCCGCAGCACTCGAGGTTGGCCTGGTCGGCTTCGAAGGCATGTTCGGCGCCACGCTGCTGCTCGGCGTCGTCCATTCTCCGGTCACCGCACTGGTGCAAGGCGCCGGCGCGGCATTGAGGCTGAAGGCCGGGGACTTTCTGCGGATCACGGCCCAAAACCCGGCCCTCGATACCGTGACGCGCAGGTACCTTTACATTTACCTGACACAGCTCGGGCAGACGGCCGCCTGCAACCGCAGCCATTCGGTGAATGCGCGGATGG
>DATBOK010000133.1:0-4491 GCA_036553845.1 Casimicrobiaceae bacterium | reverse complement strand
TTCCGCGGCACGCCGTGGAACGAAAGCACGAGCTTGTTCGGCCTGCCGTTCTTCATCCAGTAGTCGTTGATGCCCTGCGCGACCGCCTTGATGTAGGCGGCGTCATCGTGATAAGGGCCGACGACGCGCAGCGCCGGAACGTGGCGCATCCGGCGCGCCACCGCGAACACGGCATCGAGTGCGGACGCGGTAGTGCTCGCGGCGTACTGCGGATAAAGCGGCAGGACCAGCACGCGATCGCAGCCGCCGTCCTTGAGCTTTGCCATCGCCGCGGCGATCCCCGGACGGCCGTAACGCATGCCGATCTCGATCTGCGCGTGGTCCGACGGAAGGCCCAGCGCCTTCAGCCGCTGCCCGAGATAGCCCTGCAGCAGCGTTTTCTGCTTCAGGCTGTGCGCGAGCAGCGGCGAGCCGTCCCGGCCCCAGATCGTCGCGTATTTCCGCGCCGATCGGGCCGGGCGAACCCGCAGGATCACGCCATGCAGCACCGGCTGCCACACCACGCGCGGGATCTCGACGACGCGAGGGTCGGACAGGAATTCCGCGAGATAGGTGCGCACCGCGACGGTCGTGGGCGCGTCGGGCGTGCCGACGTTGACCAGCAGCACGCCGATGCGCCGCGGGCGATCATGGGCAAAAGCCGGCTCGGGCAGGTAGCGCATCGGCCGGATCGTCCCGGTCAGCGTCAATCGTCGGCAATCTGCTGTGACAACGCGCTCGACAGGAGCTTGGCGGTGACATCGACGATCGGGACCACGCGCTCGTAGGCCATGCGCGTCGGGCCGATGACGCCCAAGGTCCCGATGACCTCGCCACCGGCTTCGTACGACGCCGTCACCACGCTGCACTCGTCGAGCGGCAGCAGCCCCGACTCGCCGCCGATATAGATCTGCACGCCCTGCGCCTGCTGCGACGCATCGAGCAGGTGCAGCAGCGAAGTCTTCTGCTCGAACAGGTCGAACAGGCGGCGCAGGCGCTGCATGTTGGACGAAAAGTCGCCGGCGTTGAGCAGATTCCGCTCGCCGCTGACCACCAGCGACTCGTCCCGGCTCAATGCGCCCTCGCCGACGTCGACTGCCGCCTTCATCAATCCGGCGATGTCGTCGCCCAGCGCCCGCAGCTCTTCGGCCAGCCTGCCGCGAATCGCGCTCAACGGCATGCCGGCGAAATTCTGATTGAAGAAATTGGTCGCCTCGATCAGCTGGCCCTGGCTGTACGGCCGATCGGTGTGCAGTATGCGGTTCTGCACGTCGCTTTCCGCGGTGACGATGATCAGCAGGACCCTGCGCTCGGACAGGCGCAGGAACTCGAGATGGCGAAACGCGGCTTCGCGCCGCTTCGGCGTCATGACCACGCCGGCGAATTGCGTGAGCTGCGACAGCATCACCGCTGCGGCGCTGACGATCTGCTGCGGATGGCCCGCGTGCAGCTCGTCCTCGAGCCTGCGAACCTCGATCTGCTCCAGCGGCTTCACGACCATCAGCGTATCGACGAAAAAGCGGTAGCCCTTGGCGGTGGGAATCCGCCCGGCGGAGGTGTGCGGGCTGGCGATGAAGCCCATCTCCTCCAGGTCGGCCATGACGTTGCGTATGGTCGCCGGCGACAGCTCGAGCCCCGACTGCCGGGAGAGCGCGCGCGAGCCCACCGGCTGGCCGTCGGTGATGTAACGCTCGATCAGCGTCTTGAGCAGATGTTGCGAACGGGTATCCACGATGCGATCTATTGTACCGCCCGCCCCCGCGGCAATGCGAAGCTTGCGCGCCGCACGCGCGGTTTGGTCCGTCCGCGCGCTTGTGCTTTAATCGATGCCATGGGGGGTCCGGCACAACGCTTCGCAACGATCGCGCTGATCGGCCGGTACGCGAGCCCCGGCATTGCCGAGCCGCTGCAGCGTCTCGCGGCGTTCCTGGCGGCGCGCGGCCACGACGTCGTGCTGGACGCCGAGACCGCGCAATGCACGCCGCTGCCCGGCTATCGCACCGCGCCGGCAAGCGAGCTTGGACGCGGTGTCGAGCTCGCGATCGCCGTCGGTGGCGACGGCACGATGCTGTCGATCGCCCGCCGGCTCGCGCCGTTCGACGTGCCTTTGATCGGCATCAACCAGGGCCGGCTGGGCTTCCTCACCGACATCGCGCTCGCCGACATGGAAAGCGCGCTCGCGGCGATGCTCGACGGGCGATACGTCGAGGAGACGCGCACGCTGCTCGATGCTGCGCTCGTTCGCGCGGCCGGCGGCGGCGAGCACGCGCTGGCGCTGAACGACGTCGTCGTCGGCCGCGGCGCGCTGGGCGGCATGATCGACTGCGCCGTGACGATCGACGGCAACTTCGTCTATGCGATGCGCGCCGACGGCCTCATCGTCGCGACGCCGACCGGATCGACCGCGTACGCGCTCTCGGCGCAGGGTCCGATCGTCGATCCGGTCGTCGCGGCGATACTTCTGGTGCCGGTCGCGCCGCACGCGCTCACCAACCGCCCGATCGCAGTGCGCGACTCCGCCGTGATCGAAATCACGCTGCTGCGCGGCAAGGACGCGAGCCTGCATTGCGACGGCCAGTCTCATTTCGCGCTGGTCGAGGGCGACCGCATCGTCGTGCGGCGCGCCGCGCATCGCCTGCGCCTGCTGCATCCACAGGATCACGATCATTTCGCGATGCTCCGGCAAAAGCTGCACTGGAGCGAGACCCCGGAGCGGCTCCGGCCGTAGCCGCCGGCGCGACGCCGTGACGTCCGTCCTCTAGGGCATCGGTCGAAGCGCGGCGCCCCCGGTTCCGGCGATAATCGGAGCCGTGCGACGGCCCTCATCCGTCCGGGACCATCGATCCGATGCTTCGCCTGCTGTCCGTCCGCAACTTTGCCGTCGTCGAGGCGCTCGAGGTCGAGTTCCAGGCCGGCTTCACCGTCCTGACCGGCGAAACCGGCGCCGGGAAGTCGATCCTGCTCGATGCGCTCTCGCTGCTGCTCGGCGACCGCTTCGAAACGCGGCAACTTCGCCCGGGGGCGGAGCGCGCTGAAATCGCGGCGGAATTCGACGGCGACGGCTCGCCGGGGCTGCGCGCCTGGCTCGCCGCCCAAGATCTCGCCGACGACGGTCCGCTGCTGCTGCGTCGCGTGCTGGATGCCCAAGGCCGAAGCCGTGCCTACGTCAACGGCCACCCGGCGACCCTGGCTCAGCTTGCCGACATCGGCGAGCGCCTGATCGACCTGCACGGGCAGCACGCCCATCAGTCGCTCGGCCGGCCGGACGCGCAGCGCCAACTGCTGGACGCCTTCGGCGGCGTCGAGCCATTGGCCCGCGACGTCGCCGCTGCCTGGCGCGCGTGGCGCGAAGCGGTCGAGCGCCGCGACCGCGGCGGCCGCGAGGCGGCGGCGCGGCAGGTCGAACGCGACGCGCTCGCCGCGCGCCACGCCGAGCTGACCGCGCTCGGCGCGACCGTGGACGAATGGCAAACGCTGTCGCAGGCCCAATCGCGGCTCGCCCATGCCGCGACCTTGCTCGACGCGGCAGCGACGGTCGAGGCGGAGCTCACCGAAGGCGACGCCGCTCTCGGCGCACGGCTGGCCGCGCTGGCGCATCGCCTGGGACAAGCGGCGCAGCACGATCGCGCGCTCGCCGACATCGCGCTGCTCGCCGACGAAGCCAAGATTCGCGTCGACGAAGCCGGCCGGAGCCTGCGCGCCTATCGCGAGCATCTCGACCTGGATCCGGGCGAGCTCGCGCGCGTCGAAGCGAGGCTCGCCGCCTTCCACGATCTCGCGCGCAAGCATCGGGTGCGCCCAGAGGCCTTGCCGGAGCTGGCTGGCGAGACCGGCCGCCGGCTGGCCGAGCTGGCGGCGGACGCCGATGTCGACGCGCTCACGCGGGGCGTCGAGCAGGCGAGGCAAGCATACGATGGGCTGGCGCGCGAGCTGACGGCCAGGCGCAAGGCCGCGGCAAGCGCGCTGGCCAAACGGGTCGGAGCCATGATGAAGGAACTGGCGATGGCCGGCGGTCGCTGCGAGATCGCCTTGACCGCGGTGGACGAGCCGGCGAGCTTCGGCGCTGAGAGCGTCGAGTTCCGCGTCGCAACGCATCCGAAGCAACCGCTCGGCCCGTTGGCGCGCGTCGCGTCCGGCGGTGAGCTGTCGCGCCTCGCGCTGGCGATCCAGGTCGTGCTGGCCGAAGTAGGAAGGGTGCCCACGCTGATCTTCGACGAAGTCGACGTCGGCATCGGCGGCGCGGTCGCGGCGACGGTCGGGCGGATGCTGCACGAGCTCGGCGCGCGGCGGCAGGTGCTGTGCGTCACCCATCTGCCGCAGGTGGCGGCATGCGCCGACCTGCACTATCGGGTCACCAAGATCGGCAAGGGCGACAGCGTCGCCACCGAGCTTTCGCGCCTGAATGCAGCGGCGCGCGTCGAGGAGCTCGCCCGCATGCTGGGCGGCCACGAGATCACCGCCAAGACCCGCGCGCACGCCGGCGAATTGCTGGCGCAGCACCGGGCGGTTCCG
>DATBOK010000108.1:0-1528 GCA_036553845.1 Casimicrobiaceae bacterium | reverse complement strand
TCGTGCAGGACGCCGGCAACGACAATGCAAGCGTCGCCGCACCAACTGGCGACCCATCCGATGCCGCTGCCGCTCCGAACGATCCGTCGCAGGCGTCGTTGCACCCGGGCAAGAAATTGCCGGCGGACCGTCTCAGAAACTCGGACCCGACAACGGTGCCGTCCCTCCCGCCGCCGCAGCAAGATACGGCGACGCCTGTCGTTGCGGCCAAGGTTCCGGCGGCCCAAGACGACGACGCCGGCGCGGCGACCCGGACCGTTCCTGTCGCCGACGCGTCAGGTGTGCGCGCCGCCGCCGGCACACCGCCCAAAGCCAGTGGCGACACCGCGGTTCGTGATGCGCATCGCGATTCCGGGGGCCACACGCACCAGGCAGCGAGTCACAGCGAGGATGCGAACACGCTGTCCGTTGCGGCACTGCAAGCGGCAGCGGAGATTGTGGTCGGCGCGCCAGCTGCAGCCACCGACACTGCGACGCCGGCGAGCACCGCCGTTCCGAAACTCACGGCCCCCACCGCAGCGGCGGCGGCTCCGGGCGGCACCGCTGACGCCGTACCGACCGATATCGTTGCTTCTGCGATGCTGTCGTCCGGCGCGACCGTAAAGCCTGCCACGACCGCCACCGCGACCAAGCCGCAGAGCGACAGCACGAAGACGCAGATCCGCCAGTCCGCCGCGGCCACTCTCGCCGATGCGAGCAAGGCGGTGGGCCACGCCTTCAGCGATCCGCGCGCCGGCAGCGCCGCGCCCGCACATGTCGCGATGAACGACCAGACGCCGCATGCGCCCGCAGCATCGGGCGCCAGCGCGCCGGTGCCGCCGGATTCCTCTGTCCAGCAGCCTGCCGCGACACCTGCGCCGCCAGCCGCGCCTCACCTGCAGGCGCCACCGCAGCCTTCCGCCGCGATGCCGGCTGTCGCGCCCACGGTCGCCACCACGCCGGCGGCGTCGCCGGCAGCGCCAGCAGCTGGCAGCGCGGTCTCGGCCCAGCTTCAGATCGGCCATGCGCAGCCCGATACCGGCACGCTCGCCTTCACCATCGCGGCGAAGTCGGCGGACGGCGCCAGGCACTTCGACATCCGTCTTGACCCGGCCGAGCTCGGCCGCGTCGACGTTCGCCTCACGGTGGACGACGCCGGCAAGGCGCAGGCGACCCTGTCGGTCGAGAAGCCGCAGACGCTCGAACTGCTGCAGAAAGATCAGCCCCAGCTCGAGCGCGCGCTCCGCGACGCGGGCCTCGATCTGTCGCAGAACGGGCTCAACTTCTCGCTCAGGGGCCAGCAACAGCAGAGCGCCAACAGCGGCGGCAATGCGCCCGGCCGCAGCCGCGCGCTCGCCGCGCGAGTCATCGCCGCGGTCGACAGCGCCGCATCCACCGTTTCACTGGGCCAGATGTCGCCAGGCGACACGCGGCTCGACATCAAAGTCTGAGGCATCGCCATGACCACCGTCGCTCCCGTCACGACATCGCCCGCCGCCCCCTCCGCGGCGCAGCAGCAGCTGTCGGGAAATTTCGACACCTTTCTCAC
>DATBOK010000105.1:0-1686 GCA_036553845.1 Casimicrobiaceae bacterium | reverse complement strand
GCCGCCCGCGTCGCCCGCGCCCGCGACATCCAGGCGCGACGCTATGCCGATTTGCGTCTCGAACACGTGCGCGTCAACGCGCAGGCAAGCGGCCCTATGCTTGAGGAGATCGCCCGCGCCGACAATGCTGGGCTCGGCCTGCTGCGCGACGCGGCGAACGCCATGCATCTGTCCGCGCGCGGTTACCACCGCGTGCTGCGCGTCGCCCGCACGCTCGCCGATCTCGACGGCGCCGAGAAGGTCGGCCGCATTCATTTTGCCGAAGCCCTGTCCTATCGTTCGATGGCCGACGACATCCGCCACGCCGCGTAAGGCCCATTAACGCGGCGTTCACCACGCGCGCGCGTCGGAACCGGGCACGGTTACTTTCCAATAAATTTGCAACGTTCAATGCCGCATGATCGGCACCAGGGACGCGCGCCCGACGCGCCCTGCGGACGAATGAAGGCCGTCGAACCGATGCCCGTCGACACCCGCGCAAATTTGCGTACGCAGCGCAACAGGCTCCGCAACCGAGCGGCGCTGATCCTGTTCGGCCGCGCCGCCTTCACCACGATGTCCGTCGTCTCGGTCGCCATCGGCTTCTTCACCGGCATCCAGATCGGCCGCGGCAATTTCGACGCCGGCAATTATGCCATCGGCGTCGGCGCGCTGTTCGCGGTTGCCTGCTCGATGCTGGCGCTGATGCTGATCCGCCGGCGCAGCCTGTTGCGGCGAATGAGCGCACTCCAGATCGAGGCCGACGACCTCGCCGACCGGAATTGGGAATTGCGCGAGGCGGAAGAGCGCGCCCGCGGTCTCATCGAGGCGCAGGGCGACCTGATCGTGCGCCGCGACAGCGCCGGCCGCATCACTTATGTCAACGACGCCTTCTGCACGCTCGCCGGCAAAGGCCGGCCGAGCCTGATCGGCCAGCCGCTCGGCCTCACCGTGCGCGAGCAGGGCGAGGTCACCGTGCTCGCCGACGGCACCCGCGTGCACGACCAAAAGATCGACGGCGACAGCGGCGCGCGCTGGATCGCCTGGCGCGAGGTCGCGGTGCGCACCGACGACGGCAACGAAGTGCAGGCGGTCGGCCGCGACGTCACCACGCGCGTCGAGGCCGAGCGCGCGCTCCATGCTGCACGCGACCAGGCCGAAGCCGCCAATCGGGCCAAGTCGCGCTTCCTGGCGATGGTCAGCCACGAGATCCGCACGCCGCTCAACGGCATGCTCGGCATGGCCGACCTGCTGCTCGACACGCCGCTGACGCCGGAGCAGATCACTTACGCCAAGGCGGCGAAGACATCGGGCGAAACGCTGCTGTCGCTGATCGAGGAGATTCTCGATTTCTCCAAGATCGAAGCCGGCAAGCTCGATCTCGAGGCGCGATCCTTCGCGCTCGCCGCGATGGTCGAGGAAGCCGTCGAGTTGCTGGCGCCCCGCGCGCAGGCCAAGGGCATCGAGATCGCCAGCTTTGTCGACGAGCGCCTGCCGGCCCGCCTGGTCGGCGACGCGCCGCGACTGCGCCAGGTGCTGCTCAACCTCGCCGGCAACGCCATCAAATTCACCGAGAAAGGCGGCGTCGCCGTCATCGTCGAGCCGGGCGAGCGCGTCAACGACGTGCGCTTCCGCGTGCGCGACACCGGCATCGGACTTGCGCCCGAAGATCAGGCGCGCATTTTTCACGAGTTCGAGCAGGCCGAC
>DATBOK010000089.1:0-2732 GCA_036553845.1 Casimicrobiaceae bacterium | reverse complement strand
CTGTTCAGCGCCGGGAACACGGGCGCGGCGGTGATGACGGCGCATGCGGTGTTCGGCATGCTCGCCGGCGTGGATCGGCCGGCGCTGGCGACCGCGGTGCCGACGCGGAACCGGCCGGCGGTGCTGGTCGATTCGGGTGCGAACGTGGAGTGCCGGCCGGCGCACCTGCTGCAGTTCGCCGTGATGGGCGGCATGTACTCGCGGGTGGCGTTCGGCGTGCCGCATCCGCGCGTCGGCCTGCTGTCGATCGGTGAGGAAGAGACGAAGGGGAACGAGCTGACGCGCGAAGCGCACCAGCTCCTCAAGGCCTCGCGCGTGAACTTCATCGGCAACATCGAGGCGCGCGATGTGTATACCGGCGCCGCCGACGTGATCGTGTGCGACGGGTTCACGGGAAACGTGGTACTGAAGATCAGCGAAGGGCTCGTGGAGGTCGTCGGCGATCTGCTGCGTGAAGAGCTGTCGAGCACGATCGCGACGCGCGTCGGATCGCTCCTGACGAGCCGCGCGCTCCGGCACTTCCGCAAGCGTGTGGACTATTCGGAGTACGGCGGCGCGCCGCTCATCGGCGTCGCCGGTCCGTGCATCATCGGTCATGGACGATCGTCGGTGAAGGCCGTGCGCAACGCCGTCGCGATGGCGTATCGGTTCGCCGCCGACAATTTCATTCCGCGGATCGAGCAGGAGATCGCTGCCGCCGCGATGCCGCACTCGTGATCGCCTTCATCTTTCCAGGACAGGGATCGCAGTACGTCGGCATGGGCAGGGACCTGGCCGACGCCTTTCCGATCTGCCGCGAGGCGCTGGCCGAGGCCGACGAGGCGCTCGGCGAGCCGCTGACGCGCCTGTGTTTCGAGGGCCCCGAGGACGAGCTCCGGCTCACGCAGAACGCGCAGCCGGCGATCCTCGCCGTGAGCGTGGCGGCGTACCGGCTGCTCGAATCGCGCGGCCTCTCGCCGGCCTTCGTCGCCGGCCACAGCCTGGGCGAATACTCGGCCAACGTCGCGGCCGGCACCTTCGCGTTCGCCGATGCGGTGCGGATCGTCCGGCGGCGCGGGCAGTACATGCAGGAGGCCGTGCCGGTCGGCGAAGGCGCGATGGCCGCGGTGCTGGGCCTCGAGGCGGAGCGCGTGGCGCAGGCGTGTGCGGAAGCGGCCGAGGGCGAGGTGGTGAGCCCCGCCAACATGAACGGCGGCGGCCAGGTGGTGATTGCGGGCGGGCGCGAGGCGGTGCGTCGCGCCGGTGAGCGCGCGAAGGCGCTCGGCGCGAAGCGTGTCGTGCCGCTGCCGGTGAGCGCCCCGTTTCACTGCGCGCTGATGATGCCCGCGCAGCAGCGTCTCGAGCCGGACCTGCGCGCCTTGCGCGTGGCGGCCCCGCGCGTGCCGATCGTCACGAACGTCGACGCGCAGCCGACGCGGGACGCCGCGGCGGCGATCGACGCGCTCGTGCGGCAGGTCTCGGCGCCGGTGCGCTGGGAAGACGTGATGCGGCGCCTTGCGTCGGAAGGCGTCCGCGCGTATGTTGAAGTGGGTCCAGGGACGGTGCTGAGCAGCCTCGCGCGCAAGGTCGATCGCGAGGCGCGGGTCGTCAGCGTCGGCACCCCGCAGACGCTCCAGGACGCCGAATCATTCTTGTCATGCTAGCGCTCCCGCTGTCCGATCGCGTGGCGATCGTCACCGGCGCCTCGCGCGGCATCGGCCGCGCCATCGCGGCGCAGCTCGCCTCGCGCGGCGCGCACGTGGTCGCCACCGCGCGCGGTGATCATGCGCGGGAGGCGGCCGAGGCGATTGTGAGCGCCGGCGGCCATGCGGAGGCGGCGGCACTCGACGTGACCGAGCCGGAAGGCGTCGAGGCGCTCGTCGCCGACGTGATGAAGCGCCACGGACGGATCGACATCCTGGTGAGCAACGCCGGGATCGCCCGCGACCAGCTGCTGATGCGCATGAAGCGCACCGACTGGGACGCGGTGCTCGACACGAATCTGACCGCCGCCTTCAGCTGCGCGCAGGCGGTGCTGCGGCCGATGCTCAGGCAGCGTCACGGGCGGATCATCACCGTGACCTCGGTCGTCGGTCAGATGGGGAATCCCGGTCAGACGAACTACGCCGCCTCGAAGGCGGGGCTGATCGGGTTCACGCGGGCGCTGGCGCGCGAGGTCGCCTCGCGCAACATCACGGTGAACGCCGTGGCGCCGGGGCTCATCGACACGGAGATGACGCAGGCCATCAGCGACGAGGCCCGCGCCGCCATGGCCGCGCAGATTCCACTGGGGCGTCCGGGGACGCCGGACGATGTCGCCGCGGCGGTCTGCTTTCTTGCATCGGACGAGGCATCGTATATTACTGGGCACGTACTGGCCGTCAACGGCGGGATGTACATGTAGGAGGATGGGGCATGGCGGTGACCGATAAAGTCAAGAGCATCATCGTAGAGCAGCTCGGCGTCGATGAAGAGGAAGTGACGCCGGATGCTTCGTTCGTCGACGACCTGGGCGCCGATTCGCTCGACACGGTGGAGCTCGTCATGGCGTTCGAGGAGGAGTTCGGGATCGAGATCCCGGATGAGGACGCCGAGAAGATCACGCGCGTGAAGGAAGCGATCGAGTACATCGAATCGCACGCCAAGACCAAGAAGTAGATCCCGGAGGCATGTTGACAAGACGAGTGGTCGTCACGGGCATCGGCCTGGTGTCGTCGCTCGGCGTGGGCACCGAGGCCAACTGGCAGGCGCTC
>DATBOK010000076.1:0-13256 GCA_036553845.1 Casimicrobiaceae bacterium | reverse complement strand
ACGACCTCCTGCTGGAGAGGCTGCCCGCGCTGGCGCGGCCGCGCGGGCTCGACCTCGACATCACGTTCCGCGGCAGCGACGAAGCGATCGCCGCGCTCGCCGCCGGCCAAGTCGCGCTCGCCGGGTTCCATGTGCCGCTCGACGCCGGCGCGGTGAGTCGTCGCGTGGTCGCGCCGCTGGCCGCGCGTGGCGACGTGTCGATGCTGCGGCTGTTCCGCCGCACGCAGGGGCTGATCGTCGCGCGTCACGCGCGCGAGCGCATCACGAACCTGCGCGACCTCGCGCAACGCGGCGTGCGCTTCGTCAATCGTCAGCGCGGGTCCGGCACGCGTCGCCTGTTCGATTCGCTGATCGCCGCCGAGCGCATCGTCGTGGCGCACATCGATGGTTATGCGCGCGAGGAGTTCACCCATGCCGCGGTAGCTGCGACCGTCGCCGCCGCCGACGCGGACGCGGGATTCGGCATTGCCGCCGCGGCCGAGCGTTTCGGGCTGGCATTCGTGCCGATCGCGCAGGAGTGGTATTGCCTCGCGCTGCGCCACGACCTGTTCGACCTGCGGGCGCGGGACGCGCTCGTGGCGACGCTGCGCAGCGCCGAATGGCGCGCGCTGGTGGCGCACGCGCCCGGCTATGCGCTGCCCGCGCGCATCGCCATCACGCGGCTCGCCGCCGGCTGAGCGGATCTGCCGTTCGCGGCAACGAGGCGCTGCGGCGCGCGCGCGTGAATCCGCAGCACGAGCCGCGTGGCGTCGATGTCGAACGGCACCGCCGTGCGCTGGTCGAGCAGCTCCGCCAGCTCGACGTCGTCGCGCGCGGTACCGCGCCAGCGCCAGTCGTCGATGACGTGGACGTCGCAGCGCTCCCCATCCTGCTCGCGGATCAGTGCCGGAACCTCGCCGCACGGCCACGGCGGAATCGCATAGGGGGCGAGCGCGGCCGCCAGGCGCGCGTCGTGCGTCGCCGGATCCTCGGCACCCACGCATACGCCGCTGCAACGGCCGAGCTGGCGGGCGAAGCAGGGCCCGTGGCGGCGCTCCAGCGCGAGGCGCACGAGACACAGCGCATGGCGCGCCGCCAATTCGCGCAGCAGCGCACGCGCCGCGCGCCTTGACGAAAACGGGCCGAAGTTCCCGGCGAGGCGCTCGACGGCGTCGGCCCGCACGAACACGGGCGGCGCCCCGGCCTCGAGCCGCAGGATGCCCGCATCTGCCTTGCGCCGCAGCGCGCGGTTGTGCGCGGGCATCATCGTCTTCACCGCCGCCGCCTCGCGCAGCAGCGCGCCGAGCTCGCCGGCCGTGCGCTCGTATTCGATGCGGCGTATTTCCGTGGACAGGCGAAGATCCGTCTCGGAGCGCCAGTCGCTGCTGAAATGCGCGCCGACGCGCTCGCGCAGGTTCTGTGCCTTGCCGATATAAAGCGGCAGCGGATTGTCGCCGTAGAAGCGGTACACGCCGGGCGCCTCCGGCAGCGATTCGATCGCGTCGGCAGCGATCTGCGGCGGCAGGCTGGGGATGCGCAGGATGCGGCGCGTCTCGAGGGCGATGTCCGCGGCATCGCGGGTGGCATAGAGCGCCTGCACGAACTGCCACAGCGCGAGCGCATCGCCCAGCGCGCGATGGCGCCCGGCGACCACCAACTGGTGGCGCGCGATGATCGCGTCCAGGCCGTGGCCATCGGCACCGGGATCGAGCCTTCGCGACAGCTTGACGGTGCACAGCGCGTGCGTGCGGAAGGCGTGGCCGGTGCGCGCAAAGGCATGCTTGAGGAATCCATGGTCGAAGCGCGCGTTGTGCGCGACGAACACGCGCCCGGCGAGGCGCGCGGCGAGATCCGCCGCCACCGACGAGAACGTCGGCGCGCGCCTGACCATCGCGTCGGTGATGCGGGTCAGCGCCTGGATTTCCGGCGGGATCGGCACTTCGGGATCGACGAGCGTCGACCACGTCTCGATCGCCAGCGGCTCGTCGTCGCCGCGGGCGTCGACGGTGACCACGCCGATCTCGGTGATGCGGTCGATGCCCGCCCGCATGCCGGTCGTCTCGAGGTCGACGAAGGCGAGGCGGGGCGCGAACAGGCGCATCGCGGGAGGCGGTGTGGTAAGCACAGCCGAATCAGGGTCTTGGCCGCCACTCTTCATGCGATGGGACTTGACTCGCGAACGAACGTTCGCTATGGTACACGCATGTCGAACGATCGTTCCTACCTCGAATCGCTGCAGGACTACTACTCGGCCCACCGCGCGCTGCCATCGTACGCGTCGATCGGCCACCTGCTCGGGCTCAAGTCGAAGTCGTCGGTGGCGGCGCTGGTCGCCCGGCTCAAGCTCGCGGGCTTCATCGAGTCGACGCCCGATCGCCGCATCGCGCCGTCGAAGCGATTCTTCGCGCGCCCGCTCGCGCCGTCACCGGTGCGCGCGGGCCTGCCCGAAGCGGTCGACGACGCCTCGAGCGACGCGCTGACGATCGACGACTACCTGATCGAGCATCCGTCGCAAACGGTGCTGATCCGCGTCAAGGGCGACTCGATGGTCGACGCCGGCATCTTCGAAGGCGACCTCGTCGTCGTCGAGAAACGCGCCACCGCGCAGCGCGGCGACATCGTGGTGGCGATCGTCGACGACCAGTTCACGCTGAAGCGCCTCGACAGCGAGCGCGGCCAGTTCATCCTGCGCGCCGAGAACAAGGCCTATGCGCCGATCCGGCCGAGCGAAGGCCTGGAGATCTTCGGCGTGATGGTGGGCCTCGTGCGCAAGATGTAGTTCCGCGTCTCAGTCCGCCTTCGCCACTTCCACCAAGCAATCGTAGAACGTCGCCGCCCGACCCAGGTCGGTCAGGTGCTGGCTCGTCACGGCATTGGCGTTGTCGCCGCCGGGGGCGAGCTTGCGCCACCAGATGGACGGGGCGACTGCGACCCCTTGCTTGGCCCGATCGCCCACGCGCGCGTTGGCGGTGAAGCCGCCGCGATCGTTGAAGACGCGCACGGGGTCGCCGTCGCCGATGCCGCGCGCGCGCGCATCGAAGGGGTGCAGCCAGACGCGCGGCGTCTTCTCCTCCGCGACGAACGCCGGCAGGTTGGCGAACGACGAGTTGAGGAAGTTGCGGGCCGGCGGTGAGATGAAGGCGAGCGGGTAGCGCGCCGCAAGTGCGGGCGCCGAGTCGGCCGATTCCACCGGCGCGACGAAGCCCGGCAGCGGGTCGTGGCCCTGCGCGGCGAGGCTCGCCGAAATGAACTCGCAGCGTCCCGACGGCGTGGGGAAGTTGCCGCGCGCGAACGGCGCGTACGGCGCCGGCACGTCGAGCCGGCGGAAACCGTGCGCCTTCAGCGTGTCCCAGTCGCTGCCGCGCATCTTCGGGTCGTCGTAGCGGAACGCCTGGCGTGCGAGATCGTCGTCGCTGTCGGCGAAGCAGGACTCGTCGAACTGCATCGCCTTCGCCAGCCGGCGGAAGACCTCGGTGTTGGGCAGCGCCTCGCCAAGCGGTGCAATCGACGGATTGTTGGCGAGCGCATAGAGGTGGCCGTACGAGCTGTGGACGTCGAGCTGCTCGAGCTGCGTGGTCGCCGGCAGCAGGATGTCGGCGTAATCGGCGGTATCGGTGCGGAAGATCTCGTGCACCACGCAGAACAGGTCTTCGCGCGCGAAGCCACGCGTGACCTTCGCCGACTCCGGGGCCACGGCGAGCGGATTGCTGTTGTAGACGAAGATCGCGCGAATCGGCGGCTGCGCGTCGCACAGCGCATCGCCGATCGTCGACATGTTGATCGTGCGTGGCGTGCCGTGGATCAGGTCGGGCCGCTCCAGCGCCGCGGTATTCACCGGATAGGTTCCCGACGACGACAGCAGCGCGCCGCCGGCGGGATCGCGCCATGCACCGACCAGCGCCGGCAGGCAGGCGATCGCGCGCATCGCGTTGCCGCCGCCGGCGTGGCGCTGCAACCCGTAGTTGACGCGAATCGCCGCGGGTCGCGTGGTGCCGTAGGCACGCGCGAGGTCGCGCACCGCCGCCGCCGGTATCCGGCAGATCTTCGCCACGCGCGCCGGATCCCAGGCGGCCACGCGCTCGAGCAGCGCGTCGAAGCCCAGCGTGTAGCGGGCGACGTAGTCCGCATCGATCAACCCCTCGTCGATGAGGACGTGCATCAGGCCAAGCGCGAGCGCGGCGTCGGTGCCTGGCATCACCGCGAGGTGGTCGTGGCATTTCTCGGCGGTCGCGCTGCGGTACGGATCGATCGCGACGAGGCGCGCGCCGCGCCGCTTCGCTTCCTGTGCGCGCGTCCAGAAATGCAGGTTGGACGCGATCGGATTGCTGCCCCAGATGACGATCAGCTTGCTGTCGACGAACGCCTCGATGTCGGTGCCCATCGCCGCGCCGATGACCGACACCCATCCGGCCTTGCCCGCCGTCGCACAGATCGTGCGGTCCAGCAGCGATGCGCCGAGGCGGTGGAAGAAGCGCCGGTCCATCGAGCTCGACTGCAGTAGCCCCATCGTGCCGCAGTAGCTGTAGGGAACGATGGCTTCGGGCCCGTCGGCGGAGGCCGCGATCGCGCGAAAATGCTCGGCGATCGTGGCGAGCGCTTCATCCCAGCCGATCCGCTCGAACGCACCCGTCCCCTTGGCGCCCACGCGCTTCATCGGATACAGCACGCGCTCGGTCGAATACGTGCGATCGAGGTAGCGAGCGACCTTGGTGCACAGCGTGCCGGCCGTGGGTGGATGGTCGGCGGCGCCGCGAATCGCGATCGCGCGCCCGTTGTCGACCGTCACCACCATCGCGCAGGTATCGGGGCAGTCGTGGGGGCACGCGCCGCGCACTTCGCGACGCCCGGTGACGGGCGGCGATACGTCGGGCGTGGCGCGGTCGAGCGGCATGGCGCGCGATCAGGCGGGGTCGAGATGCATCGCGACATTCTACTGTGCCGGATCTTGCCGCAGCCTCGACCGCCCGCACGCGGCGTGTGCGGGTTTTGTGCGCCACATTTCATCGACGACACGTGCGTACCGCGTTACGCGAGCGGTGCTGACGATGCCGGGGCATCGACCGATGCGGGTCCGCAAAGGTGCGACCGCCGGTCCGCGACGAGCGGCGCGCGCCGTGGCCAACGGGGCGCGTGCCCACATTGCAATACAACGGCTTAGCGGCGCATGTCGGTGCCGCTCGGCGCGCTGGCATGGTTGCTGCTCGATGGTGGTCGTCGAAGACTCGCTGACGAACTCACCAGACAGGAGATGCAATCGTGAATTACACGCACTACGACTATCTCGAGTTGCCGCCAGGCGCCACGCCGGCGCGCGTCGAGGCGGCGTACGCGAAGCTGACCGCACGCTTCGAGGAAGCGGCCGGCGAGCAGGATTTCGCGGGCCTCGTGCGTCTCATTCACGCGGCCTATGCAGTGCTTCGCGACGACGAGGCACGCAAGGCCTATGACCAGGCGCTGGCGGACGAGGCGGCGCGTGCCGATGTCGAGCTCAAGTCCGATCTCGATTCGCAGGCGCCGAAGCCGTTCCGCCGCGTGCAGGCCGTGCCGCAACCGTTGAACGCGGCGTTCTCGTCGCTTGCCGCCTGACGCGAGACCCCTTTGGTCGCCGGGAAGGTCATTTCCTTTAACTGCAAACAGCGATGCGGTCGGTGACCACCTTTTCCACGCAGTTGCGTGCCCGCGGATTGCGCGCGTCGTCGGCGGGGCCGCAGAAGCGCGCGCGCCGCGATGCGGCCGCGCGTCGCACGCCGCGTCGCGCGCAGCCACGTGACGCGGCGCCATCCGGCGTGCGCGCAAGGCCCGATGGCCGCTGCCGCGCCACCAATCCACGCGTGCGGCCCGAGCCGACGCTGCGCGGATTCCTGCCGCTCTGCCGGCACTGACAACGCATCAAGGCGCGCCTAGGCCCGATGGCCGATGGCGGTGCCCGCAATCCGCAGCGAAACTTGACACACGAAGGGGGAGCGTCACCGTGGACCGTTGCAGCAACTGCCAGTATTACGACCGCCAGGACAAGGGCGCGGGCGTCGGGCAGTGCCGGCGTCAGGCGCCGGCACTGTCGCCCATCAACGCGAAGGCCTACATGATCGAAGGCGTGTGGCCGACGGTCCGCGACGACGACTGGTGCGGCGAATGGAAGACCAGCGCGCGCAGGCCCGATCCGCGGTTCGCCGATTTCGCTGGCACGGGAACGTCGGGAGGCGTGTTGTCCCCCGCCGCCACGCCACTGCGCGGGCCGACCATGTCGGTGAGCCCGGCTTCGCCGATGGCAGCGCTTGCCATCGGCGCTGCCAGCCGCGCCAGCGACTGAACGCCGGCGCGCGCTGCGCGCGCGAGGAAATCTGAGGCGCCGGTTACACGCCGTCGACCGCGATCATCCGGAAATTCGCGGCGCCCGCGCGCGCCGCCCGTGCCTCGCGATATTCCGGCGAGTCGTAGAACCTGCGCGCGGTTGCGAGATCCGGAAACTCGATGATCACCACGCGGCTCGGCGTCCAGCCGCCTTCGCACGGCACGACCTCGCCGCCGCGTGCGATGAAGCGCCCGCCGTTGGCCGCGATGGCGCCCGGCGACAGGGCGCGATAGCGGTCGTATTTGGCGGGATCGGTGATGTCGACGTCGGCGATGATGTAGGCGGCCATCGAATATTGCTCCTTGACTGAAGTTCAGGGCACGACGCCGAGGGAAAGCCGAGCGCCGTCGCGGGCATCGAGCAACGGATTCTAAGCGGCGCCCCATCTGCGTGCCAGCAAGCTGCTACAGTCTCCGTAGCATTGCGCCCGATCGCGCGAGGCTCGCCGCGGCGGGCGCTTGCGTCGCCGCGCTCGCGTATTCGCCCATCACCGGCTCGCATGTCCGAAATCGACGACGCACTCGATGGCGGCGCCACCGTCGTCACGCCCAACAATCGCCTCGCGCGCGTCCTCGCCGCGCGCCACGATCGGGCGCAGATCGCGGCGGGCCTGCGCGTCTGGCCGACACCGAGCGTCCTGCCGTGGCAGGCATGGCTCGCGTCGTTGTGGCAGGAGGCGCTCGCGGCGAACGCCTGGACAAAGCCGTTCACGCGGCTGAATGCGGCGCAGGCAACGCGGCTGTGGGAGATCGCGATCGAGCAGGACGCGCTCGACCTCGTCGATTCGCGGGGTGCGGCGGAACGCGCGGCCGAGGCCTGGGAAACATTCCACGCCTATGCCAATCCTGGCGAGGCGACGAGCCAGTTTATGGGTGGCGGCGACGATGCGGCGGCATTCGCACGCTGGTCGCAGCGATTCGCGCGCGCCGCGGCCGACCTCGACGCTGCCGATGCCGCGCAACTCGGCAGTCGACTCGTCGACGCCTTCCCGCGCATGCCGCGGCTTGCCACGCGACATTTCGCGTTCGCCGGGTTCGTCGATTTCACGCCGCAGCAGGCGCGTCTCCTCGACGCGCTGCGCGCCGCCGGCGCCGGCGTGCAGGCGGTGGGCAGCATCGACGCTTGCACAAGCCGCACCCGCATCGAATTCCGCACGCCGGACGAAGAGCTCGTGGCGGCGCTGCAATGGGCACGCGCGCGGGTCCTCGGCGATGGCGGGGCGACCGCGACGATCGCCATTCCCGACCTCGCCACGCGGGCTTCGCGCGTGGCGCTGCTGGCCGACGAAATCCTGCGGCCGACCGCGCTGGCCGAGGCGCGACTCGACGGGCCGCGCCCGTACAACCTGTCGCTGGCGCCGCCGCTCGCTGATCATGCGCTGGTCGTCCCCGCGCTCGACCTCATTGCGCTGGCGCAGTCGCGACTGCCGCTTGCGCGCGCGGCGTCGCTCCTGCGTTCTGCCTATTTTCGCGGCGGCGCGGCGCGGGCGGCGCTGCGCGCGGCTGGCGAAGGCCGCTGGCGCGGCGACAATATCGCCGACGTCGGGCTTCACGCGTTCGTCGGCGTGCTGGCGGACGACGATCCGTGGCGCGCGGGGCTGGACGCCATGGCCGCGACGCTGCGCAACGCCGCGCCGCGCTCACCACATGACTGGGCTGAAACGTTTACCGCCGCGCTCAGCGCGTGCGGCTGGCCGGGCGACGATGCGCTTTCCAGTGCGCTTTTCCAGGCACACGAGGCCTTTCGCCGCGCGCTGGGCGAGTGGCGCTCGCTCGCGCTGGTCGATGCGCGAATGAGCTTCGGCAATGCGCTCGCATCGCTGCGCGCGCATTGCGCCCGTACGTCGTTTCAGCCCGAGGCGGCGTCCACGCGAATCGAGATCTTGGGCATCCTCGAGGCGGCGGGCCAGGCGTTCGATGGGTTGTGGCTGGCCGGCATGGACGTCGACGCGTGGCCGATGCGCGCCGCGCCACGTCCGTTCCTGCCGGCCGGCTGGCAGCGCGCGCACGGCGTGGTCGGCGCGAGCGCTGAATCGTCGCTCGGCCGGGCCGAGCGTCTGACCGCGCAGCTCGCGGGCGCGGCGCGCGACGTGATCGCGAGCCACACCGCGACCAACGAGCGACCGCCGCGCCGCGTGTCACCGTTGTGCGACTGGCTGCTCGTCCCGCATGTCGCCGCGCAGACGCCGGTGCAGGCGGCCATGGCGAATGCGCCGCGCCTCGAGCGAATCGACGACGCGCGCTTGCCGCCGCTCGTGGCGGATCGCCCGCTGCGCGGTGGCGTGCGGGCGATCGAGCTCGCCAGCGACTGTCCGTTCCGGGCAGCCGCCTCGGTGCGCTTCCGTGCCGATCCCTGGCCGCGGCCCGGCGTCGGGCTGACGCCGATCGAGCGGGGCATCCTCGTCCACGCCGCGATGGCGGCACTGTGGCATTCGCTCGGCGACAAGTCCGCGCTCGACGCACTGGGCGACGAGGCGCTCACCGCACGCATCGATGCTGCAGTGCGCATCGCGCTACGTGAAATCGCCGAATCGCGCTGGCGGACATTGCCTGCCATCGTCCGCGAGGGCGAGCGTTCGCGGCTGGCAACGTTGATCGCGGCGTTCGTGAAGACGCAGGAATCCGCGCGTCCGCCGTTCCGGGTCGTGGCACGCGAGATCGACACCCACCTCTCCATCGGCGGGCTCGCACTCGACCTGCGCATCGACCGCGTGGACGAGGTCGAAGGCGGCCGCGTCGTGATCGACTACAAGACCGGCGACACGCCCTCCGTCAGGCAATGGCTGTTGCCGCGCCCGCTGGCATCGCAGCTCGGGCTCTACGTGCTTGCGCTCGACGCGCAGGACCGGGACGCGCGCGTCAGCGCGGCCGCGCTGATGGCCGTCCGCAGCGGCGCCTCGGCCACGGTCGGCATGGCCGATGCGCCAGCGCTATGGTCAGGCGTCCTCACGCCATCGGACGCGAGCGGCGGCCGGCTCGCCGACTTCGGCGCCGTCAAGTCGTTCTGGCGCGATACGCTCGGCGGGCTGGCGCGCGATTTTCGCGAAGGACTCGCTGCCGTCGATCCGCGGGCGCACCCCAGCCCATGCAGGCATTGCGATTTCAAGTCGTTCTGCCGGATCGACGTATTGGCAAGGGACGCCAGCACCGCCGCCGATGACGCCGACGACGAGGCGGGCGCATGACCGGGGTCGCGCGATGAGCGGCGACGCGGGTCGAGCGCCCGACCTCGCCGCGAGCGACGCAGCCGCTCGCGAGCAGGCGCTGGATATCGCGCGCTCGTGGCTCGTACAGGCGCCCGCGGGTTCGGGCAAGACCGAGCTGCTCGTGCAGCGGATGCTCGCGCTGCTCGCGCACGTCGACGCGCCCGAGCGCGTGGTGGCGACGACCTTCACCCGCAAGGCCGCTGCGGAAATGCGCGCGCGGCTGGTGTCGGCGCTCGTCGACGCGCGCGATGCCGTGCCGCCGGATTCACCGCATCGCGCGCGGACCCTGGCGCTCGCTTCGGGCGTGCTCGCCCGCGATCGCGCGCTCGGCTGGCGCCTCGTCGACTTTCCGGCGCGGCTCGACGTCGGCACCCTTGACGCGCTGTCAGCGCGGATCGCGACGCAGCTGCCCGTGTCGAGCGCACTGGGCGGGACGCCACGGCCGGTCGAGCGGGCCGAGGTGCTTTATCGAGCGGCGGCGCGACGGGCGCTGCAAGGCGCCGACGGCGCCGACGTCCACTGGCGAACGCTGGCCGGGCATTTCGACAACAACGCCGATCGCGTGGTCGAGCTCCTCGCGTCGATGCTGGCCAAGCGCGACCAATGGCTCGGCCCGGTCCTCGGCCTGCGCGACGAAGGCGTTCGCGAGGCGCTCGAGCGCACGCTCGCCGAGGAAGTGGAGATCGAGCTCGCCGACGCGCTCGGCCTGTGGCCTGCGCAGTCCGTCGCCGAACTCGCATCGCTCGCCGGCATCGCGCTTCCACGTCTCGTCGAGCACGAGCACGCGGCGCTCGCCGCGGCGCTCGAGCTCGTCGTGGCGCGCAGGGGCTTGCCGGAGCCGACGGTCGCGGCGCTTCCCCATTGGCGCGCGCTCGGAGACTGGCTGCTGACCGAAGCCGGAATATTGCGCAGGTCGACACTCGCGGGCTTCGAGAAGATCGGCAGCGGCGCGGGAGCGCAAGCCAGGCGCGCAACCGCGGCCCGGGTCCGCCAGTGGCTCGAGGATGCCGCGTCGGCGCCGGGGCTCGCCGCAGCGATCGGGCGTGTATGGCGATTGCCCGACCCCGTCTATTCACCACGCGCACGGGCGTTCATCGACGCACTCGTGCACGTGCTGCCGCACGTCGCAGCGACGCTGCTCGTCGTGTTCGCGGAGGAGGGCGCCTGCGATTTCGGCGAGGTCACCTCGCGCGCGCTCACGGCGCTCGGCAGCGCCGACGATCCGTCCGCCGTGCTCCTCGCGCAGGACATGCGCATCGAGCATCTGCTCATCGACGAGTTCCAGGACACGTCGCGACACCAGCTGGAGCTCGTCGTGCGCCTGACATCGGGCTGGCAGCCCGGCGATCGCCGTTCGCTCTTCGTCGTCGGCGACCCGATGCAGGGCATCTACGCGTTTCGCGAGGCCGACGTGCGCAACTTCCTGGATGCCGCGCGCACCGGCCGCATCGGCGCCGTGGCGATGGGGCGCCTCGCGCTCTCGCGCAACTTCCGCTCGCAGGCCGACCTCGTCGATCACGTCAACGCCACGTTTCCTCCGGTGCTGGCGGCGGTTGCCACGCGCACATCGACGGCGGTGACGTTCGGCGCGGCCATCGCCTCGCGTGAGGCGACGGGCGAGCGCCCGACCTTCGAGTGGGCGAGCGATGCCGACGACGAGGCCGCGCGTGTCGTGGCGCACGTGCGAAGCGCGCTTGCGGCACAGGACGGCGACGTTGCGATCCTCGTGCGCGCGCGCTCTCACGTGGCGGCGCTGTTGCCCGCGCTGCGTGCCGCCGGCATCGCGTACGACGCGGTCAAGCTCGAGTCGCTGGCCGAGCATCCGGTATCACGCGACCTGCTCGCGCTCGCGCGCGCGCTGACGCAGCCTGCCGACCGTCTGGCGTGGCTCGCGATGCTGCGCGCCCCCTGGTGCGGAATGCGGCTGCCCGACCTTCTCGCGTTCGCCGACGCCGCGTGCGCGTCGGCGCCGGCGCTTGTGCTCGACGACCGCTCGCTCGACGCAGCAATGTCGGAAGACGGCGCACGGCGCATGCGGCGGGTCGCGGGCGTGATGCGACGGATCGCCGCGGCACGCGCCGAGCCTCTTGCCGCGCGCGTGCGCGCCGCGTGGCTTGCACTGGACGGCCCGGCTGCCTACGGCACCGATGTGTCGGGCGCGGTCGCCGCGGATGCGATGCTGGATCTGCTGTCGCGCCACGATCGCGGTGGCGACATCGATGACTTCGACGCACTGCAGGAAGAGGCGCAGGCGCTGATGGCCGATCCGCCCGCCGCCGCCGAGGCGCGCGTGAAGGTGATGACACTGCACGCCGCCAAGGGCCTCGAATTCGACGTCGTCGTGCTGCCGGGCCTCGGACGCGCCCCTGCGCGCAACAGCGGCACGCTGCTGCGCTGGCGATCGCGCGAGCCCGATCGCGCGATTCTCGTCGGCACGCCGCGTGCGCGTGACGAGGACGACGCCGATCCCGTCGACGCGTGGCTCGCGCGTCTCGATGGCGATGACGCCGCCGCCGAGTCGGCGCGGCTTTGGTATGTTGCATTCACGCGCGCCAGGCGGCGCCTCCACTTGACCGCCACCGGTCGCGCCCGCGCCGATCGCAAGACCGGCGCCCATGAGTGGAAGCCGCCCCGCAGTGACTCGCCGCTCGCGATGTTCTGGCCCATGTTCGCGACGAGCGTGGCGCCGCCCGGGTCCTCCGACGTGGCGAAAGCGCAGGGCGCCAGAGTCGATGCGAAGGCGCCGCCGCCGCTCGAGCGTCTTCCTGGCGACTTCCGCCGCGAGCCGCTGCCTGCCGACGTGCCTGCAACGGCGGTCGCAGACCGTGCGACGGCGCCCGTTGCATACGACTGGGCGCAGGCCGACGCCGCGGCGGTCGGCACGGTCGTGCATCGCATCCTCGCGCAACTGGCCATGCCCGGCGCCGGCAGCGTCGATGCCGTCGCGCTCGCCGCGATGCGTCCGCGCGTCGATGCCGAGCTTGCCGCGCTCGGCGTGCGCAACGACGCACGCGCCGAATCGTCCACGCGCGTGCTGGACGCGATCGCGGCGACGCTTGCCGACCCGCAGGGCCGCTGGCTGTTCGACGCCACGCACACGGAAGCGGCCAGTGAATCGGCGCTTTCGGTGGCCGACGCCGATGGCGTCGTGCGCATCGTCATCGACCGCACGTTCGTCGCCGACGGCGTGCGCTGGATCGTGGATTTCAAGACCTCGCGCCACGAGGGCGGCGACCTCACGGGATTTCTCGCGCGCGAACGACAGCGCCACGCACCGCAGCTTGCGGGCTACGCACGGGCAATCGCGCTGCTCGATGCGCGACCGATCCGTCTGGCGCTGTATTTCACGGCGCTGGCGAGGCTCGATGCCTGGGACTACGTCCCTGGAGCGGGCGCGGGCGATCGCTGACCGCAAGACGGCACCGCGCCGCGCGGTGCGGTCGCCAGCTGGCGTTCCGTCCATGCGCGCCAGCCACTGATTTCCACTATAATTCAACGTTTTGGCAACGCTTTCGCAAGGCCTCCACGCGGCTTGCGGCAACCATTCCGACGTGCGGATCATTCGCGGCCTGCCCCAACGCGCCGATGCGCCGGTCGCGCTGACCATCGGCAACTTCGACGGCGTGCACCGTGGCCACGAGGCCATGCTGGCGCGGCTGGTCGAGGCGGCGGAAGACTTGCGCCTCGTGCCGACCGTGCTGACTTTCGATCCCCATCCGC
>DATBOK010000046.1:0-1898 GCA_036553845.1 Casimicrobiaceae bacterium | reverse complement strand
GACGTCCGGTTTGCGCTGCGTACGCTCGGCCGCCAGAAGGCGTGGACCGCCGTCGCCGTGTTCACGCTTGCGTTAGGCATCGGCGCCAACACGGCGATGTTCAGCGTGGTCGAGAGTGCGCTGTGGCACCCGCTTCCGTATCCGCACGCGGATCGCCTCGTGTTCCTGCTGCAGCAGCCGGCACAGGCCAAACTCGACGCGCAACCCGGTGTCTTCACCGTTCCATCGGCGAGCGCGGCACGCGCGTGGGTCGACGCGTCGCGGTCGTTCCTCGACATCACCGGATTCTCGACCCGCGACGGCCTCGTGCGGGCGCGCAACGCGACGACCGGCGGCAGCCAGTCCGGCGCCGAGGACGGCGCGAGGGTCGCGCACGAGGCGCTGGTGATGCCCGGTTTCCTGCGCTTCGCCGGCGGACGGCCGCTCGTCGGCCGCTCGTTCACCGTGTCCGAAGCGCACGAGCGCGCGCACGTGGCGATGATCAGCGAGGCGATGTGGCGCGGCCGGTTCGCGAGCTCGAGCACAGTCGTTGGCCGGCCGATCGCGATCGACGATTCGCTCTACACGATCATTGGCGTGATGCCGGCATCCGTTAGGCTGCCGCGCACGTTCGGCGCGCCGGATGGGACCGACGTCTGGCTGACGCGCGACCTGTCGGATGACAGCACGTTTTCGCCGACGCTCATCGCGCGGCTCGGACCCGGCGTGAGCCTGAAGGGCGCCGCGACTCGCCTCGACTCGATCACGACGCGCGCCGAGCGTGCCGTTCAGGCCGCGCGCTCGCCACGCGCGGCCGGCACAGCGCCGGCCGCGGAGCCCGTCCACTACAAGACGGTGCTGGTGCGGGGGCATGCGCCGCCGCCTCCGGGCACGACGTCGTTCATCAATTACAACGGAACGGAGCCAAAATACTTCCGCCTGTTGGGCCTGCGGATCGTGCAGGGCACGACGTTCACCGACACCTCGAAAGCGGCAGCGCAGATCGTGGTGAACGAGGGCATGGCGCATAAGGAATGGCCGGGACAGTCGCCGATCGGCCGCCGGCTCCGGATCGTGAACGACGACGGATCGGGCGATTGGTACACGGTCGTGGGCGTGGCGGCGAACGCTCGCGTCACCGGCCTAACGGGCGACGCCAGCGCGCCCATGCTGTTTGCGGCGGCATCCGACCACTTCAATCCGACGTTGCTCATTCGCACGACGGGCATGGCGCAGCCGATCGCGGCGCTGCGCGCTATGGTGGCGCAGGCGTATCCGGCGCTGCCGCAAGCCGACGTCAAGAGCGTGTCCGACGCGATGTCCGATTCGATCACGCAGGAGCGATTCACGATGCTGCTGTTGGGCGTGTTCAGCGTGTTGGCGTTGGTGGGGGCCGCGGTCGGCCTGTACGGCGTGATGGCGTACGCCGTGGCGCAGCGCACCCGGGAGATCGGCATTCGCATGGCGTTAGGCGCGAGCTGCCGCGATGTGGGGCGGGCAGTGGTGCGCCAGGGCGTGACGCTGGCGGTGATCGGCGGTGCGATCGGGTTGGCCGCCTCGGTCTGGGCGACGTCGCTGCTGACCAGGATGCTCTACGGCGTGGCGCACACCGATGTCGTGTCCTTCGTGACGGGCGCGATCGTTCTGTTAGGCACGGCGCTGGTGGCGTGCGCGGTGCCGGCGCGTCGCGCGGTGTCGATCGATCCGGCAATCGCGATGCGCGCGGACTGAGGCGGCTGCAGCCAACCTGCCTAACGCTAGCCCGCGATCGCGCCCGGCGCTTTCTGATACCCCATCGCCTTGAGGCGCGCGATGCGCAGCGCCATCGGCGGGTGCGTCCCGAAGAGCTCGGCGACCTTGCCTTCCTTCGAGTTGACGTGCCGGCCCGTGGGGTCGGCAATGCACATCTGCGCCGCGCC
>DATBOK010000024.1:0-45700 GCA_036553845.1 Casimicrobiaceae bacterium | reverse complement strand
GGTCTGCCGGTAGTTGGCGACGGCGGCGTCGTACTGCGCAATCGTCTGGTCGCGCTGCGCGCGGCGCAGGCCGGCGTCGAACAGCGGCTCTGCGAGGTTGGCGCCGATCGACCAGAATCGGTTGGACAGCGACAGCAGATGCGCGAGGTCCGAGCTCGCCGCGCCGCCGCTCGCGGACAGGCTGATGGTCGGGTAGAACGCGGCCGTGGCGACGCCGATCTGCGCGTTGGCGGCCGCCATCCGCCGCTCCGCCGCGGCGATGTCGGGCCGGCGCTCGAGCAGCTGCGACGGCACGCCCGGCGGCACGTCGGAGGGCACCGGCAGGTCGTTGGCGACGGCCAGCGAGAACTGCGCGGGCGCGCGGCCGGTGAGCACGGCGATCGCGTGCTCGAATTGCGCGCGCGTCGCCCGGTTGTCCACCGCCTGCGCCTGCGCCGATTTCAACTGCGTCTGTGCCTGCACCACGTCGGCGCGCGCGACGACACCGGCGTTGTAGCGATTGGTGGTGAGGGTGAGCGATTGCTGATAGGCGTCGACGGTGCGATCGAGCAGGCGCTGGCCGCTGTCACTGACGCGCAGCGTGAAATAGGCGATCGCGAGCTGCGCCTGGATCGACAGCCGCGCCGATTCGAGATCCGCGGCGCTCGCCGTGGCATTCGCCTCGCTGGCTTCCACCGCACGCCGCACGTGGCCCCACAGGTCGATTTCCCAGGTCGCGTCGATGCTGGCCGACGTCGAGTTGCGCACGCTGCTGGTGGCGACCGACGTGTTGTTGCCGCGCGACGCTGCGACGCCGAGACCGACGGCCGGGAAGAGGCCGGCACGCGCCTGGTCGACGAGCGTCTTCGCCTCGCGATAGTTCGCTTCCGCGATGGCGATCGTCTGGTTCGTTTGCGTCGCGTCGGTCTCCAGGCGGTCGAGGTCGGCGTCGCCGTAGATGCGCCACCATTCACCGCGCGGAAACTGGTCGACCGGGGTCGCCGTCTTCCACTCGCCCGATTCCTTGTAGACGGGAGTGACGACGGCGCTGGGCCGCTCGTAGTCGGGCCCGACGTTGCAGGCCGCAAGCGGGGTGGCGAGGACGATGCAAAGAACGCGAATCAGGGGGCGACGTGTCATGGCAGGGCAGGAGCTTCCGGATGGACCGCGGCCCGCTCGCGCCGGCGCGGCATGTGCGCGAGGCACCACAGGCGGAAGCGGTCGAGGTAGAGGTAGACGACGGGTGTCGTGTAGAGCGTGAGCAGCTGCGACAGCAGAAGCCCGCCGACGATCGAGATGCCCAGCGGGCGACGCAGCTCGGCGCCTTCGCCGAAGCCGATCGCGAGCGGGACCGCGCCGAACATGGCGGCGAGCGTGGTCATCATGATCGGGCGGAAGCGGCGCTGGCAGGCCTCGAAGATCGCCTCGCGCGGCGCGAGCCCGCGCTCGCGCTCGACCGAAATCGCGTAGTCGACCATCATGATCGCGTTCTTCTTGACGATGCCGATCAAAAGGATCACGCCGATCAGCGCGATTAGGCTGAACTCGATCCGGTAGATGATCAGCGCGAGCAATGCGCCGACGCCCGCCGACGGCAGCGTCGACAGGATCGTCAGCGGATGCACGTAGCTCTCGTAGAGCACGCCGAGCACGATGTAGACGGTGAGCAGCGCGGCGAGGATCAGCCATGGCTGGCTGGCGAGCCCCTGCTGGAACGCCTGCGCGGTGCCGGCGAACGCGCCGTGCACGGCGTCGGGCACGCCGAGGCGCGCGATCGCGTCGTCGATCGCGACCTTCGCCTCCGACAGCGACTCGCCCTCCGGCAGGTTGAAGGAGATCGTCGACGCCGCGAACTGGCCCTGGTGGTTGACGGCCAGCGGCGTGTTGGTGGGACCGAAGCGCGCCACCGACATCAGCGGCACCGGGTTGCCGGAATTGCTGAGGACATAGACGTCCCTCAGCGCCTCGGGGCTTTGCCAGTATTCCGGCGCCACCTCCATGACTACCTTGTACTGGTTGAGCGGGTTGTAGATCGTCGACACCTGGCGCTGGCCGAAGGCGTCGTTGAGCGCGGTGTCGATCGCGCTCGGCGACAGGCCGAGGCGCGCGGCCGCGTCGCGGTCGATCGTCAGCGTCGTCTGCACGCCCTTGTCCTCGGCATCGGTGTTGACATCGGCGAGCTCGGGGCGCTGTGACAGCGCGTAGCGGATGCGCGGCTCCCAAAGCCGGAGCAGTGACAGGTCGTCGGACTGCAGCGTGTACTGGTACTGCGACTGGCTCTGCCGGCCGCCGACGCGGATGTCCTGCGCCGGGAACAGGTAGAGGCTCGCACCGGCGACTTCCGCGGTGCGCGCGCGCAGGCGAGCCACCACGCCGTCGGCGCCGATCTGGCGTTGCGCGAGCGGCTTCAGCGTGACGAACATGAAGCCGCCGTTGCGGCGTCCGCCGCCCGTGAAGGCGACCACGTTCTCCACCGCGGGATCGGCGCGCACGATGTCGATGAACTGCTTCATCTTCACCTGCATCGACTGGAACGACGATCCCTGGTCGGCCTCGATCGAGCCGATCATCCGGCCGTTGTCCTGCTGCGGAAAGAAGCCCTTGGGGATGATCACGTAGAGCCAGACGTTGAGCGCCACCGTCGCCAGCAGCACGAGGCTCGTGATCACGCCGTGGCGCAGCACCACTGCGAGCGAGTCGCGATAGGCGTCGGCCAGCGCATCGAACATCCGCGCGACGCGCCGCGCCAGAGGCTTCTCCTCGCGCGCGGGCCGCGGGCGCAGGATGCGCGAGCACATCATCGGCGTGGCCGTCAGCGACACCAGCAGCGACACGCCGATCGCCGCCGACAGCGTCACCGCGAACTCGCGGAACAGGCGGCCGACGATGCCGCCCATCATCAGGATCGGGATGAACACGGCGATCAGCGACAGGCTCATCGACAGCACGGTGAAGCCCACCTCGCGCGCGCCGCGCACGGCGGCGTCGAACGGGCGGATGCCCTGCTCGACGTGGCGCGACACGTTTTCCAGCACCACGATCGCGTCGTCGACGACGAAGCCGGTGGCGATGGTCAGCGCCATCAGCGTCAGGTTGTTGAGCGAGAAGCCGGCGAGGTACATGACGCCGAACGTGCCGACCAGCGAAACCGGCACCGCGATGCTCGGAATGATGGCGGCGCGCACGTTGCGCAGGAACGCGAACACGACCAGGATCACCAGCACGATCGAGATGATCAGCGAGCGCTCGACCTCATGCAGCGACGCGCGGATCGTCGTCGACTGGTCCATGACGATGTTGACGTCGATCGCCTGCGGGATGGCCGCCGTGAGCGACGGCAGGATCTCGCGCACGCGGTCGATCGTCTCGATGATGTTGGCGCCCGGCTGGCGGCTGATGATGAGCAGCACCGACGGCTGGCCGTTGGCCGAGCCGTCGTTGCGCACGTCCTCGACCGAGTCCACCACGCTCGCGACGTCGCCCAGGCGCACCGGCGCGCCGTTGTGGTAGGCGACGATCAGCGGGATGTACTCCTTCGCCGTCTTCGCCTGGTCGTTGGCGCCGATCTGCCAGCGCCGGTCGCCCTCCTCGACCGCGCCCTTGGGCCGGTTGGCGTTGGTCGAGGTGATCGTGCTGCGCACCTGCTCCATGCCGATGCCGTATTGGTTGAGCGCAGTCGGGTTGAGCTCGACGCGCACTGCCGGCAGCGAGCTGCCGCCGACCTGCACCTGCCCCACGCCGTCGACCTGCGACACCTTCTGCGCGAGGATCGTCGACGCCGCGTCGTACATCTGGCCGCGCGTCATCGTCTTCGACGTCAGCGCGACGATCATGATCGGCGCGTCGGCCGGGTTGACCTTGCGATACGTCGGATTGCTGCGCAATCCCGTCGGCAGCAGGCTGCGCGCGGCGTTGATCGCTGCCTGCACGTCGCGCGCCGCGCCGTCGATGTCGCGCGAGAGATCGAACTGCAGCGTGATGCGGGTCGAGCCCAGCGCCGACGACGAGGTCATCTCGGTGACGCCGGCGATGCGTCCGAGCGAGCGCTCGAGTGGCGTGGCCACCGTCGCCGCCATCGTCTCGGGACTCGCCCCCGCCAGGTTCGCGGACACCGAAATCGTCGGGTAGTCGACCTGCGGCAATGGCGCGACCGGCAGCAGCCCGAACGCCATCGCCCCGGCGATGGCGACGCCGAGCGTCAGCAGCGTGGTCGCCACCGGGCGGTCGATGAAGGGCTGCGACAGGCTCATCGCGGCATGCGCGTCATGTCGGGGCGCCGGAAAGTCGCGCCGAGCGCTCGCGCGCGCGGCTCGCGATGCGGTCGAACCACAGGTAGATCACCGGCGTGGTGAACAGCGTCAGCACCTGGCTGACGAGGAGGCCGCCGACCATCGTGATGCCGAGCGGATGGCGCAGCTCGGAGCCGACGCCGGTGCCCAGCATCAGCGGCAGCGCGCCGAGCAGCGCCGCGAGCGTCGTCATCAGGATCGGCCGGAAGCGCAGCAGGCACGCCTCGAAGATCGCGTCGCGCGGCGCCTTGCCCTCCTCGCGCTCGGCATCGAGCGCGAAGTCGATCATCATGATCGCGTTCTTCTTGACGATGCCGATCAGCAGGATGATGCCGATGATGGCGATGATGCCGAGCTCGTTGCCGCTGACGAGCAGCGCCAGCAGCGCGCCGACGCCCGCCGACGGCAGCGTCGACAGGATCGTCACCGGGTGGATGTAGCTCTCGTAGAGCACGCCGAGCACGATGTACATGGTGACGATCGCGGCGAGGATCAGCAGCAGCGTATTGTCGAGCGACGCCTGGAACGCGAGCGCCGCGCCCTGGAAATTGGTGGTGATCGACAGTGGCATCCCGAGCGACGCCTCCGCCGCGCGCACGGCGTTCACCGCGTCGCCGAGCGACGCGCCGGACGCCAGATTGAACGACACCGTCGACGCCGGGAATTGGCCGATATGGTTGATGACGAGGGGCGAGGTGCGCTCGACGATCGTCGCCACGGCGGACAGCGGCACCTGATTGTTGGCAGTGGTGCTCTGGGCGCTCGTCGTCGACGTCGGCGGCGCCGCCTGCCCGGTCGATGTCGCGGACACGGAGGACGCAGCCTGCGCGTTCTGCGCAGGCACGTAGATGTCGCCAAGGGTCGCCGGCCCGTGCTCCATGCCCGGCGCGATCTCGAGGACGACGCGGTATTGGCTCGCCTGGGTGAAGATCGTCGAAATCAGGCGCTGGCCGAACGCGTTGTACAGCGCATTGTCGATCGCCGCCGGCGTGATGCCGAGGCGGCCGGCGGCGTCGCGATCGATCTCGACGAACGCCTGCAGTCCCTGGTCCTGCACGTCGCTGGCGACCTCGGAAAGCAGCGGCGAACGCGCCAGCGCCGCCACCACGCGCGGTGTCCAGTCCGCGAGCGCGGCGGGATCGGCCGACTCCAGCGTGAACTGGTATTGCGTGCGGCTCACGCGATCCTCGATCGTCAGGTCCTGCACCGGCTGCAGGTAGAGCTCGATGCCGGAGACGTCGAGCGCGCTGTGGTTGAGGCGCTGGATGATCGTGCCGATGTCGCGATCGCGGTCGGTCTTCGGCTTCAGGTTGATCAGCATCCGGCCGCTGTTGAGCGTGGCGTTCTGGCCGTCGACGCCGATGAACGACGACAGGCTCGCCACCGCCGGGTCGGCGAGGATCACCTTGGCCAGCGCCTGCTGGCGCTCGGACATCGCGGCGAACGAGATCGACTGCGGCGCTTCGGTGATGGCCTGCAGCACGCCGGTGTCCTGCAGCGGGAAGAAGCCCTTCGGCACGATCACGTACAGCAGCGCGGTGAGCGCCAGCGTGCCGAGCGCGACGACCAGCGTCGCGCCCTGGCGGTCGAGCACCCAGTTGAGCATGCGTCCGTAGCGCGCGATCACGCGCTCGAAGAACTTGCCGGAGGCGTGGTAGAAGCGGCTCTGCTGCGACTCCGGCACGTGGCGCAGCAGCTTCGCCGCCATCATCGGCGTCAGCGTCAGCGACACCACCGCCGAGATGAGGATCGCCACGGCGAGCGTGATCGCGAACTCGCGGAACAGCCGTCCCACCACCTCGCGCATGAACAGCAGCGGGATCAGCACCGCGATCAGCGAGATCGTCAGCGAGATGATCGTGAAGCCGATCTGCTTGCTGCCCTTCAACGCCGCTTCGAGCGGTGGGTCGCCCGCCTCGATGTAGCGCGCGATGTTCTCGATCATCACGATCGCGTCGTCGACGACGAAGCCGGTGGCGATCGTCAGCGCCATCAGCGTCAGGTTGTTGATCGAAAATCCCGCGAGGTACATGACGCCGAACGTGCCGACCAGCGACAGCGGCACGGCGATGCTGGGAATCACCGTCGCCGACGCGCTGCGCAGGAACAGGAAGATCACCAGCACCACCAGCGACACCGAGAACAGCAGCTCGATCTGCACGTCGTGCACCGAGGCGCGAATGGTGGTCGTGCGGTCGGTGAGCTGCTGCACGTCGACGTCGGCGGGCAGCGCCGCGCGCAGCGAGGGCAGCAGCGTCTTGATGCGATCGGCGACGTCGATGACGTTGGCGCCGGGCTGGCGCTGGATGTTGAGGATCACCGCCGGCTGCGCGTTCGCCCACGCATGCAGCCACACGTTCTCGGCGCCGTCGACGACATCGGCGACGTCGGACACGCGGATCGCCCCGCCGTTCTTGTAGGCGATGATCAGGCTGCGGTATTCGTCGGCGGACTTGAGCTGGTCGTTGGCGTCGATCGTGGAGGCACGCGTCGGACCGTCGAAGCTGCCCTTCGCCTGGTTGACGTTGGCGTTGGCGATCGCCGTGCGCAGGTCGTCCAGCGACAGGCCATACGAGGCCAGCGCGCGCGAATTCGCCTGCACGCGCACCGCCGGACGCTGGCCGCCGCCGATGCTGACGAGGCCGACGCCCGGCAGTTGCGAGATCTTCTGCGCGATGCGCGTGTCGACCAGGTCCTCGAGCTTCGGCAGCGTCATCGTCTGCGACGTGATGCCGAGCGTGAGGATCGGCGCGTCGGCGGGATTGACCTTGCTGTAGATCGGCGGCTGCGGCAGGTCGGTGGGCAGCAGGTTGCCGGAGGCGTTGATCGCCGCCTGCACTTCCTGCTCGGCGGTGTCGAGCGAGATGTCGAGGCTGAACTGGAGCGTGATCACCGAGGCCCCGCCCGAGCTGGCCGAGGACATCTGGTTGAGGCCGGGCATCTGCCCGAACTGGCGCTCGAGCGGCGCGGTCACCGACGAGGTCATGACGTCGGGGCTCGCACCGGGATACAGCGTCACCACCTGGATCGTCGGGTAGTCGACTTCGGGCAGCGCCGAAATGGGTAGCAGCCGGTAGGCCACGACACCGGCCAGGAAAATCGCAAGCATCAGCAGCGATGTCGCCACCGGCCGCAGGATGAAGATGCGTGACGGATTCACGCGCGGTCAGTTCGTCGGCGGCGGCGCACCGGCGGGCGCGCGACCCTTGGCGGTCGTGTCAGGGGTTGCGTTCGGGGTGTGCGGAGCGCCCTGCGCCTGGGTGGCCGCGCCCGGCGCGGCGCCGGGCTCGGCGCCCTGCGCCGCGGAGGTGCCATCCTGCGCGGCCGGCGCGGCGCCGCCCTTGGCGCGGCGCCCGTCACCGTTGCCGTTGCGCGCCCCCTTGCCGTCGCGGCCCTTGGGCGCGCCCGTGGGCACGATCGTCGTGTCGCGCGACACGGTCTCCACGGTCTGCCCCTCGCGCAACCGGTCGGTGCCATCGATGACGACGGCGTCGCCCGGGACGACGCCCTTGTCGATCACCGTCGTCTCGCCGTCCACCGGACCCACCTTCACCACGCTCAGCTTCACCACGTTGTCGGTGCCCACGATGTAGACGAAGTTGCCCTGCGTGCCGCGCTGCACGGCGGCCGAGGGCACCACCGTGGCGTCGTGGAGCGTGTCGACCAGCATCCGCACGTTGACGAACTGGTTGGGGAAGAGCGAGGCGTCGGCGTTGTCGAACGCGGCCTTGAGCTTGACGGTGCCGGTGGTCGTGTCGATCGAGTTGTCGACCGTGAGCAGCGTGCCGCTGGCGAGCTTGCGCGACTGGTCGCGCGAAAGCGCGTCGACCGGCAATGCCGCGTTCTGCTTCATTTGCCGCAGCACCGCCGGCAGGTTGGTCTCCGGCAGCGCGAAGACGACATCGATGGGCTGGATCTGGGTGAGCAGCACGAGCCCGTTGCTGTCGGATGCATGGATCATGTTGCCGACATCCACCTGGCGCAGTCCGAGGCGGCCGGCGATCGGCGCGGTGATCCTGGTGAACGACAGCTGCAGCTTGGCGCTGTCCACCTGCGCCTGGTCGCTCGCGATCGACGCCTCGTACTGGCGCACCAGCGATGCCTGGGTGTCGACTTGCTGGCTGGCGATCGAGTCCTGTGCGAGCAGCGTCTTGTAGCGCTGGAGATCGACGTTGGCATTGGCGAGCAGTGCGCGGTCCTTGGCGAGCTGGCCTTGCGCCTGCGACACCTGCACCTCGAACGTGCGAGGGTCGATCTCCGCCAGCAGCGCCCCCGCCTTGACCGTGTCGCCTTCCTTGAACAGCACGCGCGCGAGCTGGCCGTCGACGCGCGAGCGCACGGTGACGCTGGCCCGCGGAGTCACCGTGCCGAGCGCGTTGAGGTACACGTTGAAGTCCTGCGACTTTGCCTTGGCCACGGCAACCGGCGCCGGCTTGGCGTTCGGGTCGCGACGCGGTGCGCCGGCCGCAGGTGTGCCGGGCGCCGGCGCACGCGCATGCCAGATCGCGTATGCGCCACCGACCACCGCGGCGACGACGGCCACCGCGATCAGCAGCGCGCGGGCGGGCCGCCGCGGGCCGGCGGCCCGCGGCGTGACGGCATTCGGATCCTGACCTCGTTCGGATGTGGGTTGTGGCATGTCTGAGCGGTTTTGTATGAGCGTCGGATTGCCGACGGTTTGGAAGTGAGAGTCGGGGCGCACGCCGATGGTTTCCCCGAGGAATCCGCAAGATGCCACGAATCGGACCGCCGTTTGCAACCAACTGTAACCCGTCCAAACGCCTCTGCGGGCCCTTGCACGCCGTCCGTCCGGCGGAATGCGCAGCCTGGAAGCCCGGGCCCACGACGGCCGCGCGCCGCGTTAGCTTATTGCTGCGTTCAACACTTGGTGAGCAAGTCCGCGACTCTACGGCCAAGGATCGATGCCCATGCTACGTCCCGCGCACATCGGGCACCTCGCGCTGCTGCGTTCGCTGATCCGCGACGCCGCGCGCGATGGCGCGTTCGATCCCGAGCTCGCCTGGGATTCGCCGGCCTCCGATCGCTTCTTCGCCGAATTGCGCCAGGCGCTCAAGACCGGCTACTTCGTGGTCGCCAACGCCGCCACCGGCGCCTTGTCGACGGTCGCGGTGCCGGGGTACGTCTATTGGCCGGACGACGACTCGGGTTCCGATCCCGTGGGCTTCGGCATTTTCCGCGCGCTCAACGGCAGCTACGAGCTGTGGCTCGCCGGACTCGAGGCGTCGTTGCGCGGCAAGGGGCATGGCAAGGCGATGCTCGCGGCCCTGTTCGCCACGCCGATCGGCCAGAAGACGCGCTACATGCGCGTGCGCCGCGCGGCGCGGGAGGCCAGCGCGATCACGCACCTGCTCGCCGAGCATGGGTTCACGCCCACGCGCGAAAGCCACAACGAGACCTGGTTCGTGCGCGTCGGCGAGCGCCCGCCACGGCGCGGCCGCGCCGTCAGCGGCGCCATCGTTTCGACCGAAGGCTTGCCGCCGTCGACCCGCCTGCATTGAGACGCTGCGCGGGCGCGCGGCGGGCGCGTGTCAGCGCGCGCCGGCGCCGGCCGCGTCGCGCACGAACGTCATCGGCATGCCGTGCTCCACCTCGCCGCCGATCGCCAGCCACGCGTCGATGCCGCCGATCAGCGGCCGCACGCGCGTGAATCCCTTGGCGAGCAGGATCTGCGCGGCGCGCTTCGACGACTCCTCGTTCGGGCAGGCGCAGTAGAAGACGATCTCGCGATCGGAAGGAAAGCGCGCGACCTCGCGCGCGATGCGGTCGAGGTCCATCAGCGCGGCGCCGCGGATGTGCGGGCGCGACTGGTGCGCGAGCGTCGAGCCCACGTCGACCACCATCGGCACCGGCTCGCCGGCCAGGCGCTCGCGCAATTCGTCGACGGTGATGCGCGCCGAATGCACGAACCGCGCGAGGCGCCACCGCTTGAGCGCCTTCCAGCCGATCCACACCGCGAGCGCCGCGCTGATCCACAGCACGGCGGCGACGAGATGCGAGGCCATCCAGGCAATGACGAAGTCCACCTGCGCGGAAAATATCCAGCCGGCGAGGAGCGCCGCGCCCGCCCACAATAACGCACTCGCCGCCGCCGCGGCGACGAAGCGGCCGACCGGCATCTTGAGCGCACCGGCGATCGGCGGTCCGACGGTCGAGAATCCCGGCACGAATTTCGACACGACCAGCGAATAGAAGCCCCAGCGCTCGAAGATGCCTTCGGTCTCGCGCACGCAGGTGTCCGGCGACAGCGAGATCCGGCACAGCAGGCGCAGCACCTGGTAGCCGTAGCGGCGCCCGGCGTAGTACCAGGCGAGGTCGGCTGCGACCGACGCCACGATCGCCGCGCCCAATGCTGCCGCCAGCATGAGCCGTCCCGCGGCGGCGAGCGCGCCCGCGACCACGAGCGTCGGCACGGCCGGCACCGGCAGCCCGAGTTGCTGCAGGAACACATTGCCGCCGACGAACCACGCGCCATAATGGGCGAGGCTTGCGATGAGGGAATCCATGGACCGGGAAGCGCGAAGTCGAACAAAGACTATGGTGACGCCGGCGCGACATTGCAACCCGCGGCGCCGGATGCCGCGGCGCGAGTGTCGCATGCGCGAGGGGCCGGCGTGACGCCCGCCAAGCCACCCGAGGCCGGACCCCCCATCCGCCGTGTCGACGCCGAGCGTGGCGCAGGCTGGTGGGGCGACGGCTGGCGCCTCTTCAAGACCGCGCCGCTCGTGTGGATCGCGATCGTCATCGTGTGGCTCGTCGTCAGCGTCGCGCTCACCCAGGCCGGCACGGTGGGCAACATCGCGTCGATGCTCTTGACCCCGGTCCTGTCAGCCGGCGTCCTGATGGCCGCGCGCGAGCAGGATACTGGCGGGAACCTGCGGTTCGAAACGCTTTTCGCCGGGTTGAGCGGCGGCCGCTTCGGTCCGCTCCTGATGCTCGGCATCTTCAACCTGCTCCTCTCGGCGATCGTGCTTGCGATCGTCGCCGCCGCGGTGATCGGGGTCGTCGGTTACTCGGGCTTGCGGATGTTCGTCGACAACGATGTGCTCGATCTCGCGTCGACCGATCTGACCGGGCTTGCATACACGATCCTCCTTCTGTCGCCGGTCCTGCTTATCGGCTTTGCGCTGATCAGCATGGCGTTCTGGTTCGCGCCCGGTCTCGTCGCGGTCAACCGTCTCGCGCCGCAGGCGGCGCTTTGGCTGTCGTTCCGCGCGAACCTCACCAATATCGGCGCGATGCTGATATACGGCCTGATCGGCCTCGCGTTCGTCGTGCTGGCGCTGGCGACGCTCGGCCTCGGCTTCTTCGCGCTGGGTCCCGTGATGGCGGGATCGTGGTACGCGACGTGGCGGGACGTGTTCGGCGAAGCCGCCGCCGGCATGGCCGCGACGCCACCGCCACCGCGCTAGCCCACGGACGCGCCCGTACCGGCCGTCGCGTCGGTCAGTGCGCCTGTTCCCAGTTGTCGCCGGCGCCGACGTCGACGACGAGCGGCACGTCGAGCGCCGCGACATTGGCCATGCGTCGGGGCAGCTCGCCTTCGATCAGCGCGAGCTCCTCCTCCGGCACCTCGAGCACCAGCTCGTCGTGCACCTGGAGCACGAGGCGCGTGCGCAGCTTCGACTCGCGCAGCCAGCGCTCGACCTCGATCATCGCCAGCTTGACCAGGTCGGCGGCGGTGCCCTGCATCGGCGCGTTGATCGCCGCGCGCTCGGCGGCCGCGCGGCGCGGGCCGCCGCCGGCCTTGATGTCGGGCAGCCACAGCCGCCGGCCGAACACGGTCTCGACATAGCCTTCGTTGCGCGCCAGCTCGCGTGTGCGCGCCATGTATTCGGCGACGCCGGGATAGCGCTGGAAATAGCGATCGATGAACTGCTGCGCGGCGCCGCGCTCGATGCCGAGCTGCTGCGCGAGGCCGAACGCGCCCATGCCGTAGATGAGGCCGAAGTTGACCGCCTTGATGTAGCGCCGCTGCTCGGCCGCGACGTCCTCGGGCTTGACGCCGAAGATTTCCGCCGCCGTCGCGCGGTGGATGTCCTGCCCCGCATGGAACGCGGCGCTGAGCGCCGGATCGCGCGACAGGTGCGCCATGATGCGCAACTCGATCTGCGAATAGTCGGCCGATACGATGCGAAAGCCCGGCGGCGCGATGAACGCCTCGCGGATGCGCCGTCCGTCCGTGGTGCGCACCGGTATGTTCTGCAGGTTGGGATCGGCGGAGGCGAGGCGGCCGGTGACGGCGGTCGCCTGCGCGAACGTCGTGTGCACCCGACCCGTTTCGCGGTTGATCATCTGCGCGAGCTTGTCGGTGTAGGTCGACTTGAGCTTGGTGAGCGAGCGATGCTCGAGCAGCACCTTCGGCAGCGGATAGTCGGCGGCCAGCTCCTGCAGCACGTCCTCGTCGGTCGACGGCTGGCCGGTGGACGTCTTCTTGCGCACCGGCAGCTGCATCCGCGTGAACAGTATCTCGCCGAGCTGCTTCGGCGACGACAGGTTGAACGGCTGGCCGGCGAGCGTGTAGGCCTCGCGCTCGAGCGCCATCGCGCGCTCGCCGAGCTCGCGTCCCTGCACGGCGAGCTTGTCGACGTCGATCAGCACGCCGTCGCGCTCCATGCGGAACAGCACTTCGCGAACCGGCATCTCGATGTCGCGGTAGACGCGCAGCAGTTGCGCATCGCGCTCGATCGCGGGAATGAAATGCCGGTGCAGGCGCAGCGTGACGTCGGCGTCCTCGCCCGAATAGTCGGCGGCGTTCGGCACCGGCACCTGCTCGAACGCGATCTGGCTCGCGCCCTTGCCGGCGACATCCGCATAGGCGATGGTCTTCCAGTTGAGATGGCGCCACGCGAGGCTGTCCATGTCGTGCGGCTTGTGCGACTCGAGCACGTACGACTGCAGCAGGGTGTCGTGGGCGACGCCGGCGAGCGCGAGGCCGTGATTGGCAAGCACGTGCTGGTCGTACTTGACGTTCTGCCCGACCTTGGCGCGCGCCGGATCGGCGAACCACGGCGCCAGCGCCGCCAGCACCGCCTCGCGGTCGAGTTGCGGCGGCGCGCCGGCGTAGTGGTGCGCCAGCGGGATGTAGCACGCCTCGCCGGGTGCCATGGCGAAGGACAGGCCGACGATCTTCGCCTGCAGCGGATCGAGGCTCGTGGTCTCGGTGTCGAAGCAGACGAGCTCGGCCGCCTCGATTCGCGCGCGCCAGCGTGCGAACGCCGCCTCGTCGGCGACGATCTCGTAGGTAATTCCCGGCGGCTTGCCGGGTGCGTCGGCGGGCGCTTCCGCGATGTCGAATCGACGCCCGCCGGCGTCCTGTGCGGCACGGCGCGCGATCTCGCCAGCGGCATCGGCGACCGGCGTGCGCGCGGCGGCGGGCGCCTTGTCGCGCAAGAGGCTGCGGAACTCGAAGCGCTCGTAGAGCGGGCGCAGCGCGTCCTCGCTCACCGCGTCGATCGTCAGCGCGTCGAAGGCGACCGGCAGCTCGCAATCGGTCTTGACCGTCAACAGCCGCCGCCCCTGCGGCAGCCAGTCGAGGCGCTTGCGCAGGTTCTCGCCGACGACGCCGGCGATCTCGTCGGCGTGCGCGACGACGTTGTCGAGCGAACCGTATTGCGCGAGCCATTTCACCGCGGTCTTCGGCCCGACCTTGTCGACGCCAGGCACGTTGTCGACCGTATCGCCGATCAGCGTCAGGTAATCGAGCAGCTGGTCGGCGCGCACGCCGAACTTGGCGAGCACCCCCGCTTCGTCGAGCGTCTCGTTGGTCATCGTGTTGATGCAGGTGATGCCAGGCACGACGAGTTGCGCCATGTCCTTGTCGCCGGTCGAGATCAGTGTCTCGAAGCCGGCGCCTCTGGCCGCGTGCGCCAGCGTGGCGATGACGTCGTCCGCCTCGACGCCCTCGATCATCAGGAGCGGCCAGCCATGCGCCCGCACCAGCGCGTGCAGCGGTTCGATCTGGCTCGCGAGATCCTCCGGCATCGGCGGCCGGTTGGCCTTGTACTGCGGATACCAGTCGTCGCGAAACGTCTTGCCCGGCGCGTCGAACACCACGGCGAAATATTCGGGGGCCAAGTCGTCGACGAGCTTCTTCAGCATCGACAACACGCCACGCATCGCACCGGTAGGCTCGCCGCGCGAGGTGCGCAAGTCCGGCAGCGCGTGGAACGCGCGGTAGAGGTACGACGAGCCGTCGACGAGGACGAGTTTGGGCATGGCCTGGATTGCGCGCTGGCAGGCGCGGGCACGGGACGCGAAACGGCTTCGCGCGCTCGCGCCGCGAGACGCCATTGTTGCATGGCACGCACCGCGATTTGTCGACGCGTACGATCTGGCGGCCGGGCGCTCGCGCGAGGCAACTCGACACCTTGGAGCGGATGCAGGCCGCGACCCTCTCCAGACGCGTGGACCGGGTGCGATTTTGCTAGAATCGAAGCGTGAACATCGGCTATCCGCGGTCCGTCCCGGCATTGCCCCGATCCGTCGTGGCGTGGCTGGCAGGCGCGGCGCTGGCGATCGGCGTGAGCGTCGCGTCCGCGCAGGGCTCGCGCAACGTCGCGCCGCCGCCGCCGCCGTTCGAGCCGGTGCCCAACGCGCCGAGCGGCGCGCCGCCGGATCCCGACCTCGAGCCGCAGGTGACGATCACCCAGCAGGGCGACGAGACGCGCGAGGAAGTGCGCATGGGCGGCGAGCTCAAGTTCGTGCGGGTGACGCCGCGTCACGGACGCACGTATTACCTGGTGCCCGATGGCAGCGGCCAGAACTTCATTCGCCGCGACAGCCTCGATTCCGGTGTCAAGGTCCCGATGTGGGTGCTGTTCTCGTGGTGATCTAGGCCCGTTTTCCGCCGCGGTGCCGGGCGCCCTTTCACACTTCGCGCGCAATGTCCGTATACACGACGGTCTCGACCGACGATCTCGACGCATGGCTCGCCCGCTACAACGTCGGCAGGCTCGCCGGCTTCACGCCGATCGTCGCGGGCATCGAGAACAGCAACTACTTCGTCACCACCGAGTTCGGGCAGTTCGTGCTGACGCTCTATGAGCGGCTGCCCGCCGACGAGCTGCCGTTCTACCTCAACCTGACGGCCCATCTCGCGCGCTGCGGAGTGCCAGTGCCGGCGCCCGAGCCGGACCGTACGGGCGCCCTGTTCTCGATCCTCAACGGCAAGCCGGCAAGTCTCGTGCGTCGCGTCAGCGGCGTGCCGGCGATGTCGCCCTCGAACACGCAGCGCGCCGCGGCGGGCGAAGCCCTCGCGCGGCTGCACCTTGCGTCGACCAGCTATCGCGCGAGGCTCACCAATCGCCGCGGTCCCGCGTGGTGGCGGCAGGCGGCGCGCGCGGTGAAGCCGTTTCTCACGCCGGCGCAGAACGAGTTCCTCGCCGGGGAGATCCGCTTCCAGGTCGGCTATGGCAAGGACAAGCTGCCGAAGGGCGCGGTGCACGGCGACCTGTTCCGTGACAACGTGCTGTTCGAGGGGACGCGCGTCGCCGGCATCATCGACTTCGGATTCGCGGCCACCGACTATTTCGCCTACGACCTGGCGGTCACGGTCAACGACTGGTGCAGCGACGCCGCCGGTGCGCTCGACGCCGACGGCGTCGCCGCGCTGGTCGGCGCCTACGACAAGGTGCGCGCGCTCGGCGCCGACGAGCGCGCGCAGTGGCCGGCGCTGCTGCGCGCCGCCGCGCTGCGCTTCTGGCTGTCGCGGCTCTACGACCTGCATCTGCCGCGGCCGGGCGCGCTGACGCACGCCCACGATCCCGCGGAGTACGAGCGCATGCTGCGGCATCGCGCCGCGCAGCCACCGCGTTTCCCGGCGATCACCGCGGGCGCCGCGCGCGACGCACGATCATGAGCGACGTGCCGCGCGACATCGTGTTCACGCGCTATGCGGCCTCGCGCGGCGTGACGTGGTTGCGCGACGCGGCGCTGATGTTCGGCAAGGCGCGTGCGCGCTGGCTGATGCTGCTGCTCGCGTATTACGTGATCCTCGCCGCCGCGCGCGCGCTGCCGTTCGTGGGGGTCGTCGCCGTGTCGGTGCTGAAGCCGGTGCTCGCCGTGGGCTTCCTCGCCGCGGCATGGACCGTCGAGCGCGGGGGCAAGCCGCGACTGCGGCACATCGCGCAGGGATTCCAGTCGAACCTGCGCGCGCTGCTGCCCATCGGCGTGGCGTTCGCCATCGGCATTTTCATCGCCGTGCTGGCGAGCGCGCTGGTCGACCACGGCAAGCTCCTTGCGTTCCTGACCAGCCCGGCGACCGAAGCGCCCGAGGGCGAAGCCGCCAGTGTCGACGCGGCCGAAGGCGTGTTCCTCGACCCCGGCGTCGAGCTCGGCATGCTGTTCGCCGCGCTGTGCTCGCTGCCGGTGCTGCTCGCCGTGTGGTTCGCGCCTGCGCTGGTCGTGTTCCAGGACCTGCGCGCGTCGCAGGCGCTGGCGACGAGCCTGCGCGCGGCGATCGCCAACTGGCGCGCGCTGGCGGTCTACGCGCTGGCGCTCTTCGCGGTCGCCGGCATCATGCCGACGCTGATCGTCGCGGTGCTGTCGTTCGTGTTGTCGGCATTTCCGCCGGGCGTGCGCGCGGTGCTGACGTGGGGGGTCGTGTTGCCCTACATCGCGGTGGTGGCGGCGATCGTGCAGATCGCCGACTACGTGAGCTACCGCGACGTGTTCCACGCCGGCGAAACACTCGCGCCGCTGAGCCGGCACTGAGGGCGCGTCAGCGGCACGTTACGCCGCCTCGAGCCTCGCGTATTCGAGCGCCAGCCATTTGAGGCCGGCATCGCGGAAGTTCACCTGCACGCGCGCGTCGCTGCCGCGCCCTTCGCTGTCGACGATCACGCCCACGCCGAACTTGGCGTGACGCACGCTCTGGCCGATGCGCCATCCGGGTCCCGGCGCCGGCTGCGCCGTCCCCCGCGCCGGCGCCGCCGACGGCGCGCTCCAGGCGTCGGTGTCGAGCGCACGGGCGCGCAGTCGCTGCGGCGACAGCCAAGCCAGGAGATCGGGGGGTATCTCGTCGACGAAACGGCTCTGGATGTTGTAGCGCGACTGGCCGTGCAACATCCGGCTTTGCGCGAACGACAGGTACAGCTTGCGCCGCGCGCGCGTGATGGCGACGTACATCAGGCGGCGCTCCTCGTCGACGCCGTCCTCGACGTTGAGGCTCTGCTCGTGCGGGAACAGCCCTTCCTCGAGGCCGGTGACGAACACGGTGTGGAATTCGAGCCCCTTCGCCGCGTGCACCGTCATCAGCTGCAGCGCCGGCCTGCCCTCCGCCTCCTGCGTGTCGCCGGCCTCGAGCGCCGCATGGGCGAGGAATGCCGTCAGCGGATCCGTCGCGCCCTCGGCCGGGCCGTCGCTCGCCGGCGGCGGCGGATCGTCCGGCGACGCCGGCAGGCGATCCGACAGCATCGGCGCGTCGGTCGCGAGCTCGGCTTCGCGCACGAACGCCTGCGCCGCATTGACCAGCTCCTCGAGGTTGTCGACGCGGTCCTGGCCGTCCTTCTCGGACTTGTAGTGCGGCAGGAGGCCCGACGCTTCGGCGATGTGCGCCACGGCCTCCGGCAGCGGCAGCGCACGCGTCTCGTCGCGCAGCCTTGCGACGAGCTCGACGAAGCCGCGCAGGCTGGTGCCGGCGCGACCGCCGATGCTGCCCGCCGACGCCGCCTGCCACAGCGTGGCGCCGCCGCTCCTGGCGTTGCCCTGGAGCTGCTCGAGCGTGCGTGCGCCGATGCCGCGCGGAGGGAAATTGACCACGCGCAGGAACGCGCCGTCGTCCTCCGGCGCCGCCACGAGCCGCAGGTAGGCGAGCGCGTGCTTGACCTCCGCGCGCTCGAAAAAGCGCGTGCCGCCGTAGACGCGGTAGGGCAGCGACGCGCCGAACAGCGCGTGCTCCAGCACGCGCGACTGGGCATTGGAGCGATACAGGAGCGCGATGTCCGAAAGCGCCACGCCCTCGTCGGCGAGGCCGCGCACGACATCGACGATGAAATCGGCCTCCTCGATGTCGGTCGGCGCGAGGAACACGCGCACCGGCTCGCCCTTGCCCTCGCTGGTCCACAGGTTCTTGCCGAGTCGCGCCCGGTTATGGCGGATGAGCGCGTTGGCGGCATCGAGGATGTGGCCGTGCGAGCGGTAGTTCTGCTCGAGCTTGACCAGGCGCACCGGCAGGTCGGCGCTGCCGAAATCGCGCTCGAAGTGCTGCATGTTGGCGACGTTGGCGCCGCGGAACGCATAGATCGACTGGTCGTCGTCGCCGACGGCGAACACCGCCGTGCGCGGGCCGGCGAGCAGGCGCAGCCAGCGGTACTGCAGCACGTTGGTGTCCTGGAACTCGTCGACCAGCAGGTGCGAAAAGCGCCGCTGGTAGTGCTCGCGAATGGGCGCGTGATGCGACAGGAGCTCGTAGGAACGCAGCAGCAGCTCGGCGAAGTCGACCACGCCCTCGCGCTGGCACATCGCGTCGTACATCGCGTAGTACTCGACCTTGCGCCGCGTCGCCTCGTCGCCGGCCTCCACCGCCGACGCCCGCAGCCCGGCTTCCTTGTTGTCGGCGATGAACCATTGCAGCTCGCGCGCCGGATAGCGATCGTTGTCGATGCCGGCATCGCGGTACATGCGCTTGATCAGCGCCAACTGGTCCTGCGTGTCGAGGATCTGGAACAGCTGCGGCAGGTTGGCGTCGCGGTGGTGCGCGCGCAGCATGCGGTTGCACAGGCCGTGGAACGTGCCGATCCACATGCCCCGCGTCACTTGCGGCGTCATCGCCGCGAGTCGCGTCATCATCTCGCGCGCAGCCTTGTTGGTGAAGGTCACGGCGAGAATGGACAACGGCCCCGCCTGCCCGGTAGCGAGGAGCCACGCGATGCGCGTCGTCAGCACGCGCGTCTTGCCGCTGCCCGCACCCGCCAGCACGAGTGCCGAGGCGTGCGGCAGCGTGACGGCGGCGAGCTGCTCGGGATTGAGGTTGTCGAGGAGAGGCGAAGCCATGCGCAGGGAAGACGGTGCAAAGGCCGATGATAGCCGAGCGTGCGCGGCTATAATCCGCCGCAGTTCATCGCCTCCCGCCCGCCACGATGCCCACCCGCCCGCCCGATGCGCAGCCTTCGGCCAAATCCGCGACGATGCACGCGTTCGTGCAATGGATCCGCGCTGCGGCGCCCTATGTGCACGCTTTCCGCGGCAAGACGTTCGTCATCGCCTTCGGCGGCGAGGTGGTCGCCGACGATTCGTTCCTCGGCGTCATCCACGACCTCAACCTGCTGCACAGCCTCGGCATCCGGCTGGTCGTCATCCACGGCATGCGCCCGCAGGTGGAGACGATCCTCGCCCAGCAGAACATCGAAAGCCGCTACCAGGGCGGCCTGCGCATCACCGACGCCGAGACGATGGATTGCGTGCTGGAGGCGGCGGGCCAGGTGCGCAGCCGCATCGAGGCGCTGCTGTCGCTGGGCATCCAGAACTCGCCGATGGCCGGCGCCCGCAACCGCGTGTCGAGCGGCAACTACATCACGGCGAAGCCGATGGGCGTGGTCGACGGCGTCGACATGCAGCTGACCGGTGAAACGCGCCGCGTCGACACCGAGGCGATCCAGCAGCGCCTCGACGATGGCGACATCGTGCTGATCTCCCCGCTCGGCTACTCGCCGACCGGCGAGATCTTCAACCTGGCGCTGGAGGAGAGCGCCATGCAGGTGTCGGTGCGCCTGCAGGCGCAGAAGCTCATCTTCCTGATGGATACCGACGGCGTGCGCAACAGCCGCCGCCAGTTCCTGTCGGACCTGTCGACCAAGGACGCCGAGGCGCTGCTCGAGCGGCCGGAAAAGCTGCCGCCCGACGTGCGTCACTACCTGCCCTGCGCCGTGCGCGCCTGCGACAACGGCGTCAAGCGCGCACACCTCCTGTCGCGGCACATGGACGGCGCGCTGCTGCTCGAGCTGTTCACGCGCGATGGCGTCGGCACGATGGTCTCGTCGACGCCGCTCGCGCACCTGCGCAATGCCACGATCGACGACGTCGGCGGCATCATCGCGATCATCGAGCCGCTGGAGGCGGCGGGCGTGCTGGTGCGCCGCTCGCGCGAGCGCCTGGAGGCCGAGATCGAGCGCTTCGTGATCGCCGAGTACGACAACCAGGTGATCGGCTGTGCGGCGCTCTACGCGTTTCCGAAGGAAGGCGTGGGCGAGCTCGCCGCGCTGGCCGTCGATCCCGATTTCCGCCGAGAAGGCTACGGCGAGGCGCTGATGCGCGAGATCGAATCGCGCGCGCGCAAGCTCAAGCTCTCCGCGCTGTTCGTGTTGACGACGCGCACGTCGGGATGGTTTGTGGAGCGCGGGTACAAGCTGGTCGGCATTTCCGACCTGCCGCAGGAAAAGCGCGCGCTCTACAACTATCAGCGGAAGTCGCTGGTGTATCGCAAGGAGCTGTGAGCGCAACGGTGGCGCGTCATGCGGTTCGCCGAGCCACGTCCGTCGCGCCAATCGACCGTCGCGCGAAACGGCTTTGCGCGACGTTCATTGCGTGCGCCGGCTCGCGATGTGCGTTCTGGTTGGCCAGCGTTACGGCGCCCATTGCGGCGATCTCGCATTTGGACCAATGCTCGGTAGCTACCGGCGCGCAACGCCGACGCGCGAGGCGTTAAACTGTGCCGTCGCTCTCGTCCCCCATCCCTGATTCCGATCCCGAAATGCGCACCGTTCACTGCATCAAGCTCGGCCGCGAGGCCGAGGGCCTCGACTTTCCACCCTACCCCGGCGAGCTCGGCAAGCGCATCTTCGAGAACGTGTCGAAGGAGGCGTGGCAGGGTTGGATCCGCCACCAGACGATGCTCGTCAACGAGAACCGCCTGTCGCTCGCCGATATCCGGGCGCGCAAATGGCTCGCCGAGCAGATGGAGAAGCACTTCTTCGGCGAGGGCGCGGAAAAGCCGGCGGGCTACGTGCCGCCGACGACCTAGGCAACGCCGCGGCGCCGATGTTCCCGGGCGTCGGTTACCGGCCTCAGGGCGCGAGGTCGAACACCAGCACCTCCGCGTCCGCGCCTTTGGCGAGCACGATCCGGCGCTCGCCTTCCAGCAGCGCGGCGTCTCCGGCGTCCAACCGTTGCCCATTGACCTCGAGCGCACCGCGCACGAGATGCACGTAGCCCTTGCGTTCAGGGTCGAGCGCGAGCGCCGCCGTCTCATCCCCGTCGAACAGTCCGGCGTAGAGCGATGCGTCGGCATGCAGCGTCACCGAGCCCTGCGCGCCGTCCGCCGACGCCACGAGGCGCAGCCTGCCCCGCTTGTCCGCGGCCGTGAACGTCTTCTGCTCGTAGCTCGGCGGAATGCCGAGCGCGCTGGGCAGGATCCAGATCTGCAGGAAATGCGTCGTGTGGCCCTTGGCGTGGTTGAACTCGCTGTGCGTGACGCCGGTGCCGGCGCTCATGCGCTGCACGTCACCCGGCGGGATGGCCTCGACGTTGCCCATGCTGTCCTCGTGCGCGAGCTCACCCGCGAGGACGTAGCTCACGATTTCCATGTCCCGGTGCGAATGCCGGCCGAACCCCATTCCCGGCGCCACGCGATCTTCGTTGATGACGCGCAGGTTGCCGAAGCCCATGTGCGCGGGGTCGTGGTAGCCGGCGAACGAGAACGAGTGGTAGCTCTTCAGCCAGCCATGGTCGGCGAACCCGCGATCCTGCGATTTGCGCAATATGAGCACTCGAGACTCCTGGAAGCGACGTTGACCTGGATGGCCGAAGCGGCACGATCGTGCCGATCGCCCGGTGCCGCGAGCTCGGCACGCGCGCGCATTCGGCCCCGGTCCTCGCGGCCATGATAACCGCGCGCCGCGCGTCGATGGCCCGGCGCGCCTGCCGCTGGTAGACTCGTTCGAATGACGCAGCCCCCGATCAGCCGCTATCCGGTGCCGCGGCTCGACGACCTGCCGCAGGACTTGCGCGCGCGCATCCTCGCCGTGCAGGAGAAGGCGGGCTTCGTGCCCAACGTGTTCCTGACGCTTGCGCATCGGCCCGACGAATTCCGCGCGTTCTTCGCCTACCACGATGCGCTGATGGAGAAGGAAGGCGGCCTCAGCAAGGCGGAACGCGAGATGGTCGTGGTCGCCACGTCCGCCGCCAACGACTGCCTGTACTGCATCGTCGCGCACGGCGCGATCCTGCGCATCTACGCGAAGAACCCGCTGGTCGCCGACCAGGTCGCGGCGAACTACCGCAAGGCCGACATCACGCCGCGGCAGACGGCGATGCTGGCATTCGCGATGAAAGTGGCCACGGCGTCGCAATCCATCGTCGACGACGACTTCCCCGAGCTGCGCGCGCACGGCTTCAGCGACGAGGACATCTGGGACATCGGCGCGATTGCCGCATTCTTCGCCTTGTCCAACCGGATGGCCAACCTCATCAGCATGCGGCCGAACGACGAGTTCTACCTGATGGGACGCGTGCCGCGCGAGAAGAAGCCGGGTACGTAGCCCGCACTAAAGGAATCGCCCGAACCAGGCGGTTGCGCGCTTCCAGCCGTCCTCGGCGGCAGCCTTCGTGTACCCCGGCCGGTAATCGGCGAAGAACGCGTGCGGCGTGTCCGGGTACACATGGTATTCGGCATGGCGGTTGCCGCTTGCGCGGATCGCCGCGAACGCCGTTTCCACTGTGTCGACGGGAATGCCGTGGTCGGCGCCGCCGTAGAGGCCGAGCGTGGCCGCCTTGACATGGCCCGCGACCTCGATCGCGGTCTTGTCGGTCGGATGGTAAGGACGCGCGGTTGGTCCATACCAGGCGACGGCGGCCTTCAGATGGGGATTGTGCGCGGCGTACATGAGCACGATGCGCCCGCCCCAGCAGAAGCCGGTGATGCCGAGGCGCGCGACGTCGGCATGGCCGGTGGACTTCGCGTAGGCCACGGTCGCGTCGAGATCGGACATCACTTGCGCATCGGGCACCTTCTTGACGATGGACTCGATCAGCGCGGGAATGTCGGTGACCTTGCGCGGATCGCCCTGGCGCGCGTAGAGCTCGGTGGCGATGGCGAAATAGCCGAGATGCGCGAAGCGTCGGCAGATATCCTGCACATGGTCGTTGACGCCGAAGATTTCCTGCACGACCAGGATCACCGGAAACGCCCTGCCCGACGCCGGCATCGCGCGATAGGCGGGCAGCGTGCCTCCCTTGACTGGGACCTTCACATCGCCGGCGACGAGACCCTCGCCGGGCGTCACGATCGGGGCCGCCGCTTGCGCCGGCGGCGCGTGCCCCGTTGGGCGCGACGGCGCACCTGGCATCACGCGCGCGTGTTCGTGATCGTGCAATCGCCTGCGCTCGTCGCTCAATGCGTCATCCAAAGTCCACCTCGTTTCATGTGTCGTCACGCGCGGCGATGACCGCCGCGGGACGTCCAGCGTGCAGGCGCGCGTTCAGGCTTCATGCACCACTCGTCCGCCCACCAGCGCATATCGCACCCTGCCCTGTACCTCGAGCCCCAGGTACGGCGTGTTCTTGCCCTGGCTGCGCAACGCCGGGCGCTCGACCCGCCAGGGCGCATCGGCATCGAACACGCAAAGATCGGCCGCGGCGCCAATGTCGATGCGGCCAGCGCCAGGTACGTTCATGATGGCGCCCGCCCGCGACGTGATCGTGGCCAGCGCGCGCGGCAGCGGAATGCGCGCCTCGGCCGCCCATTTGAGCGTGAGCGGCAGCAGAAGTTCGAGCGCGGTCGCGCCAGGAGAAGCCTCGGCGAACGGCAGCTGCTTCGCGTCGTCGTCGACCGGCGCGTGATCCGACGCGATCGCGTCGATCGTGCCGTCGGCGAGACCGCGCCGCAGCGCCTCGCGGTCGCGCGCCCCGCGCAGCGGCGGCTCGAAGCGCGCCATCGGGTCGAACCAGCCGATGTCGACGTCGCACAGGTGCACGTGATGAATCGCGACATCGGCGGTCAGCACCTGGCCCGCCGCCTTGGCCGCGCGCACGAGATCCACGCCCTCCGCGGTCGACAGCCGACAGACATGCAACCGCGCGCCGGTTTCGCGTGCCAGCGCGATCAGCGTCGCCAGGGCCACCGTCTCGGCGATCGCGGGGATACCGGCCAATCCGAGGCGAGTCGCGATTTCGCCGTCATGCGCGACCCCGCCGCGCCCGAGCCACGCGTCCTGCGGCCGCAGCCACACCGGGTAGCCGAAAGTCGCCGCGTACTGCATCGCGCGCAGCAGCACCTGCGTGTCCCCCACCGGGCGATCGGCCTGCGCGAACGCGACGCAGCCTGCCTCGACGAGCTCGCTCATTTCCGTGATCTCGACGCCGTCGAGATGCTGCGTCAACGCACCGACTGGGTACACACGTGCGCGGTCCTGGGCACGCGCGCGCCACGTCAGCATCTCGACCAGGCCAGGCTCGTCGAGCGGCGGGTCGGTGTCCGGCGGGCAGGCGAGGCTCGTGACGCCGCCGGCGCAAGCCGCGTCGAGTTCCGATTCGAGCGTCGCCTTGTGCTCGAACCCGGGCTCGCGCAGGCGTGCCGACAGGTCGACGAGCCCGGGACACACGACGAGGCCGCCGACATCGAGGATGCGCGCGGCGCGGAATCCGGACGGCGCATCGCCGATCGCCGCGATCGTGCCTTCGGCGACATGCACGTCCGCGACGCGATCGGTGCCGGCCGCGGGATCGACGACTCTGCCGCCGGCCAGCGTGAGCGTCATTCGCGCCCCCCGGGGTTGCCGGCGATGATGCTCATCACCGCCATGCGCACGGCGATGCCGAACGTCACCTGCGGCAGGATCACCGAGCGTGCGCCGTCGGCTACCGCCGAGTCGATCTCGACGCCGCGGTTCATCGGTCCCGGGTGCATGACGATGGCATCCGGCTTGGCGAGCGCGAGCTTCTCCGGCGTCAGGCCGTATTCCTTGAAGTACTCGCCCGACGAAGGCAGCAGCGCGCCTTTCATGCGCTCGTTCTGCAGGCGCAGCATGACCACGGCGTCACATCCTGCCAGTCCCTCGCGCATGTCGTTGCAGACGCGCACGCCGAGCGCCTCGACGCGCGCCGGCAACAGCGTGTTCGGCGCGACGACGCGGATGTCCGGCGTGCCCAGCGTGGCGAGCCCGTGGATCAGCGAGCGCGCGACGCGCGAATGCAGGATGTCGCCGACGATCGCCACCGAGAGGTTGCGGAAGTCGTGCTTGTAGTGCCGGATCGTGAACAGGTCGAGCAGCCCTTGCGTCGGATGCGAATGGCGGCCGTCGCCGGCGTTGACCACGTGCACATGGCGGCGGCCGGTGGCGTTGAGGTGCGCGGCGATCAGGTGCGGCGCGCCCGACTCCGAATGGCGCACGACGAAGATGTCGGCGTCCATCGCCGTCAGGTTGTCGATCGTGTCGAGGACCGTCTCGCCCTTGCTCGTCGACGACACGCCGATGTTGAGGTTGATGACGTCCGCCGACAGGCGCTTGGCGGCGATCTCGAAGGTGGTGCGGGTGCGCGTCGAGTTCTCGAAGAACAGGTTGAACACCGCCTTGCCGCGCAGCAGCGGGACCTTCTTCACCTCGCGCTCGCCGATGGCGGCGAACGGCACCGCGGCGTCGAGGATGCGCGTGATCACCGCCGCCGGCAGCCCCTCGAGCGTGAGCAGGTGCTTGAGCTCGCCCTGGGCGTCGAGTTGCGGATTGTGCGTCGTCATCGGCATCAGCGCACCGCGCGCGGCTCTGCCGCCAGCGCAAGCTCGCCGTCGCCGCCGCGCGACAGCACGATGTCGAGGTTGCGCGCAACGGTGAGTCGCGCGCCGACGTACGTCGCCTCGATCGGCAGCTCGCGCCCGCCGCGGTCGATCAGCACCGCCAGCTCGATCACCGCCGGGCGGCCGTAGTCGAACAGCTCGTTGATCGCCGCGCGCACGCTGCGACCGGTATACAGCACGTCGTCGACGAGCACGATCGTGGCGCCGGCGACGTCGAAATCGAGCGCGCTGCGCCGCGCGTTGGGCTTGAGACCGGCGCGCTCGTAGTCGTCGCGGTAGAACGACACGTCGAGGAATCCGACGCGATGGCCGACGCCGAGCATCGCCGACAGGCGCTCGGCCACCCAGGCGCCGCCTGAATAGATACCGACGAACGCCGCATCGGGGGCGACGCCGCCGCGCATTCGCTCGGCGAGCGCCGCGAGCGTGGCCTCCGCGTCAGGCAGGCCGTGGGTCATCGAACCAGCTCTGCAGGATGACCTGGGCGGCGACCTGGTCGCGTACCGAGCGATGACGGGCGCGCGGCAGGCTCGACGTGTCGAGCAGCTGCTGCGCGATTTCGGTGGTGTAGCGCTCGTCGACCATCGCCACCGGCAGGCCGAACCGGCGCTCGAGCATCCGCACGAACTCGCGCGCACGCGCGGTCATCGCGTGCTCCGCGCCGTCGGCATGCACCGGTATTCCGACCACCAGCTGCGTCGGCGACCACTCGCCGACCAGCGTCGCGATGGAACCGATGCGCGCGCGGTCGTCGGCGATCTCGATGGTCGTCAGCGGCACGGCGTTGCGCGTGATCGTGTTGCCCACGGCCACGCCGATGCGGCGTGTGCCGAAGTCGAATCCGAGCACGGTGCCGGCGAGTTGCAGGGCGGTCACGGACGCTCACGCGTGCCCGACTTCCTCGGACAGGCGCGAGAAGTCGATGCCGAGGAGCTGCATCGCCGCCGGCAGGCGGCGCTCGGCCGGCAGGTCGAACATCACGGCGGCATCGGCGGCGACGGTGAGCCAGGCGTTGGCGGCGAGCTCCTGCTCGAGCTGGCCCGCGCCCCATCCTGCATAGCCGAGCGACACCAGGAAGTCGTGCGGACCCTCGCCGCGTGCCGCGGCCTCGAGCACGTCCTTGGACGTCGTCAGGCCGAGGTCGTCGCTCACCGCGAGCGTCGACTGCCAGTTGCCGAGCGGCCGGTGCAGCACGAAGCCGTGGTTCGACTGCACGGGGCCGCCGGACAGCACCGGGGCGTCGAAGCGCGTGGCGCCCGCCGCGACGTCGATCTGCGACAGCAGCTTCGACACCGTCATGTCGGTGGGCTTGTTGACGACGATGGCGATCGTGCCGTCGGCGCTGTGCTCGCAGATGAACGCGAGCGTGTTCGCAAAACGCGGATCGGCCATGGCCGGCATGGCGATGAGGAAGTGGTGCGTGAGGTCGACGTGCGCACCCATGACCGCCATTTTACCCAAACTTGCGATCGCCCGCCGCGGCGCACGCAAACCGGGGACGCGGGTGCCGCCGGCGCGCCGGCCGCCGCACGCTCGCGTCTTCAGTCCTCTTCGTGCTTGCGGTGCTTGGCGTACTCGACGGCGAGCTGCTGCTGCAGGTTCGGCGGCGCGATGTCGTAGTGCGACAACGCCATCGAGAATGCGCCGTGCCCGGCGGTCATCGCCTTGAGTCGCGCCGCGTAGCCGTCGAGCTCCGACAGCGGCACCTGGCCGTCGATCGCCAGCGACCCGGCCTGCAGCGTGCGCGTGCCGGTCACCTGTCCGCGCCGTCCCGACAGGTCGCCGGTGATGTCGCCGACGTTCTCGCCAGGGCACATCACCTCGACGTGCACCACCGGCTCGAGCACGATCGGCCGCGCCTTCTCGATCGCATCGAGGAACGCCTTCTTGCCCGCCGAGACGAACGCCACTTCCTTGGAGTCGACCGGATGGTGCTTGCCGTCGTAGACGGTGACGCGCACGTCCTGCAACGGAAATCCGGCGACCGGACCCGCCGCGAGCACCATCTCGACGCCCTTCTGCACCGCCGGAATGTACTGCGTCGGAATCGTGCCGCCTTTCACCGCGTCCCTGAACTCGAAGCCGGTGCCGCGCGGCAGCGGCTCGATGCGCAGGTACACCTCGCCGAACTGGCCGGCGCCGCCGGTCTGCTTCTTGTGGCGATGGTGGCCCTCGGCCTTGGCCGTGATCGTCTCGCGATACGGGATGCGCGGCGGCCGCGTCTCGACCTCGAGCTTGAACTGCGCGGCCATGCGCTCGAGCGTGGAGCGGATGTGCAGGTCGCCGAGCCCGCGCAGCACCGTCTCGTTGAGCTGGGAATCGTGCTCGACGGCGAGCGTCGGGTCTTCCGCCATCAGCTTGTGCAGCACGTCCGACACCCGCTGCTCGTCGCCGCGGCGCTTGGGCGCGATGGCGACGCCGTGCATCGGCACGGGGAACTCGAGCGGCTGCATGCGGATGGCATCCTCGTCGTGCGAGTCGTGCAGCACGCAGTCGAACTCGATGTCGTCGACCTTGGCGACGGCCACGATGTCGCCAGGCACGGCGCTGTCGATCTCGGTGGTCTTGGCACCCTGCAGCAACAGCAGGTGGCCCACCTTGAATGCCTTGCGGCCGTCGCCGATGAAGAGCTGCGTGTCGCGTGTCACCGTGCCCTGGTGCACGCGAAACACGCCGAGCTTGCCGACATACGGATCGATCACCACCTTGAACACGTGGGCGAGCACGTGCTTCGCGGGATTCGGATCGGCGTGGAATTCGATCGCGCGCTCGCCGGTCCCCTTGGTGAACAGCGGCGGGTTGCCCTCGGCCGGATTGGGCGCGAGCTTGACGATGACGTCGAGCAGCTCCTTGACACCGGCGCCGGTGCGCGCCGACACGAAGCAGACCGGCACCAAATGACCCTCGCGCAATGCCTTCTCGAACGGCGCGTGAAGATCGTCGGGCGCGATCTCCTCGCCTTGCTCGAGGTATTTCGCCATCAGCGCCTCGTCGACCTCGATCACCTGATCGACCAGCGCCTGGTGGGCGTCGGCGACCGACGAGAAGTCGGCGTCGCCGCCGGGGCTGAAAAAGCAGTCGACGACGCGCTTGCCGCCGTCGGCCGGCAGGTTGATCGCCAGGCACTCCTTGCCGAACGCCGATTGCACCGCCGCCAGCGTCGCTTCCGCGTCCACGTTCTCCGCGTCGATCTTGTTGATGATGATCAGGCGGCAGAGCTTGCGCTCGGCGCTCCACTGCATCATCCGCGACGTGATCATTTCGACCCCGGCCGTCGCGCTGACGACGACGGCGGCGGTCTCCACCGCGTCGAGCGCGCCGATCGCCTGGCCGATGAAATCGGGATAGCCGGGGGTGTCGACGAAATGGACTCTTGCCCCCGCGTGCTCGACGTGCAGGATCGACGCGCGCAGCGAGTGCCGGTAGGACTTTTCCAGCGCATCGAAATCCGAGACGGTCGTGCCGCGCTCGACGCTGCCGCTGACGCTCAGCGCACCCGCGGCGGCGAGCAGCGACTCGGCCAGCGTCGTCTTGCCGGCCGCCCCATGTCCGACGAGGGCCAGCGTGCGGATGTTGGAAGTCTCGAACTGCGCCATACCGGCTCCTCCAATCACGATGCGCGAGGTCGGGACAATGTACCACCATCGTCGCGCTGCACTGCATCACGCGACGCGCGGCTGCCGCCGGCGCGCACGTGGCGCTAGTCAGCGCGGCGCGCGGGCGCGCATGCAGACGCCTGCGACGAGCGCCAGCGCGACGCCGCCGAACACGCCGAGCGCGGCATTGCCGAGCGTCGTCGCGAGGTCGATGCCCGCGCTCTGCGCCGTCGCCGGCATCGTCGCCGACGCGCCGCCGAGCGCGGACAGAAGACCGCTCGCCACCAGGCCGCCGATGGCGCCGGCGATCCACGCACCGCGCCGCGAAGTTGCCGCAGCGGGCGCGAGCGCGGCAGCAACGCGGCCGCCGAACGAGCCCGTGATGGCGCCGATGGCGACGCTCAACGGATCGATGGGCACGCGGTGACGCGGAGAGCCACAGTCGCGAATGCGCGAGGCGGGCGAGACATTGCCATCGCTTCCCCTTCATGCGTCAATGACAGCCTCGCCATTCTGCCATCTTCCGCGTGACTCGGTCGGCCCGATCCTCGCAACGCCCGCGCTGCGGGGCGTTCGCAATTGCGCTCGCGATCGCCGCCATTCCCGCATTGCCGGCAAGGGCCGGCGAACCGGGCAGCGACAGCTACCCCTCGCGCGCCATCAAGATCGTCGTGCCCAATCCTCCCGGCGGCTCGATCGACCTTGTCGCGCGCGCGATCGCCGACCGCATGGCGCAGGTGCTCGGCCAGCCCGTGGTGGTCGAAGACAAGAATGGTGCCTCCGGCCTGATCGGCGCCAAGTTCGTGCTGGCGTCGCCCGCGGACGGGTACTGCCTGCTGGCGTCGTCGTCGTCCACCAACACGATCATGCCGCATGTGGTGCCCAATGCCGGCATGGATGGCGTGCGTGATTTCGCGCCCATCGCCAACATGGCGTGGACCACCAAGGCCATCGTCGTCAGGATGGTCCCCGGGACGCACGCGGCGCGCCATGCGGGCGTCGACCTCGCGGCCGCGTTCCGCAGTGCGGTGCGCGGCGAGCCGTGGACGGGCTCGTCCGACGTGAGCGAGGACAGCCCGCGTGCGCTCGCGCTGTTTCCGCAGGAGTGGCTGCGCGACCGCCACAGCGCCCATCTCGCGCTGGGGCCGAGCGACGCGCCATGGGACGATCCGTCGCTGTTCGCGGCGATGCTGGGCGCGCGGGCGTGAAGCGCGCCGCGCGCATCGGGCCTCAATGCACGGCGGCAGCCGTGACGAGCGCCTTGATGTGGCGCAGCAGTTCCTCTTCCTGGAACGGCTTGCCAAGATAGATGTCGACGCCGAGCTCCGCAGCCCGGTTGCGATGCTTCTCCGCGGTGCGCGACGTGATCATGATGATCGGGATGTGCGCGTGGCGGCGGTCGCTCCTGAGCGTCTTGGTGAACTCGAAGCCGTCCATGCGCGGCATCTCGATGTCGAGCAGGATCACGTCGGGAACGTCCTCGCCGATCGACTGCAGCGCATCGACGCCGTCCTTGGCCGTCGCCACTGCGTAGCCTTCGCGCGCGAGGAGCCGGCTCGTGATCTTGCGCACCGTGAGCGAATCGTCGACGACGAGCACGAGGGGCGGCACCGCCGCCGACGTGGCGCCGAGCCTGCGCAGCGATGCCGCGGGCGCCGCCGCGGCGCCGGGTTGCGGCGGCTCCGCCAGGTCGACGTCGACGCGTTGCGCGAGCTGCACGGGGTTGATGATCAGCACGATCTCGCCGGTGCCGAGCACCGTCGCGCCGGAGATGCCCGATACGCGCGCGAGCTGCGGGCCGATGTTCTTCACCACGATTTCCTGGTTGCCGATCATTTCGTCGACGTGGATCGCGGCGCTCGACTGCCCGCTCTTCAGCAGGAGCACCGGGTTGTAGCGCATCGACTCGGGATTGTGCACGCTGTCGCCGAGAAGACGCGGCAGGTAGTGAAAGGCGTAGTCGCGGTTCTGCCACGTCACCTTGCGATTGACGTACAGGCTGACCAGCGCATCGGCCTTCACCTGCTGAACCTGCTCCACCATCGGCGCGGGCAGCGCCCAGAGCCGGCCGCCGGCGCGCACCAGCACCGCCTGCGCGACGGCCAGCGTGAGCGGCAGGTAGATGGTGAACGTGGTGCCGTTGCCCGCACGCGTGGCGACGTCGACGCGGCCGCCGAGCGCATTCATCTCGGTGCGCACCACGTCCATGCCGATCCCGCGCCCCGAGATCTGGGTGATCTTCGACGCCGTCGAGAATCCGGGCTTGAAGATGCATTCGACGAGCTGAGCGTCGGTGGGCCGGATGCCGGCGGCGACGAGGCCCTGCGCCCGCGCGCGCTCGGCGACCCTGGCGAAGTCGATGCCCGCGCCGTCGTCGGCGAGCTCCAGCACGACTTCGTTGCCGACCTGGCGCACCGTCAGCGTGAGCTCCCCGGTGGCGCTCTTGCCCGCGGCAAGCCGCGCCTCGCGCGACTCGAGGCCGTGATCGAGCGCATTGCGCAACAGGTGCTCGAGCGGACCGATCAGCTTTTCCAGCACCGAGCGGTCGAGCTCGACTTGCGCGCCCTGGATTTCGAGGTTGGCGCGCTTGTCGAGCTCGCGTGCCGTCGCGCGCAATATCCGGTAAAGGCGCTCCGACACGCTGCCGAACGGCACGGTGCGGATCGCGAAGAGCTGCTGCGACACTTCGCGCGACATCCGCGCCTGCGCGACCAGCGCGGCATCCGCGTCGTCGAGATTCTTGAGCAGCGACTGCTGGACCGTGGACACGTCGTTGACGCCCTCGGCCAGCGAACGCGTCAGCTCCTGGAAGCGCGTGTAGCGGTCAAACTCGAGCGGATCGAAGCCTTCGTGCGCCTCGCTCATCGCGCTCATCCGCGACTGGATCTGGCTCTCCGCCTGGATCTCGATCTCGCGCACCTGCCCGCGCAAGCGGATGACGCTGCTGGTGAGCTCGAGGAGATTGGCCTTGAGCGCCCGCAGCTCGCCTTCGACGCGCGCACGCGCGATCGCGACCTCGCCCGCCTCGTTGACCAGGCGATCGATCGTGTCGGCGCGCACGCGCAGCATCGCGCGCGCACCGGCCTCGGCGTCGGGCGCGACCGCGGCCGGCGCGGGCTCTGCCGCCTTGGCTTCGGCGTCGATCGGCACCACGCTCGCGAGCGGTTCGCCGGGGACCGACGCTGCGGCTGCGGACGCCCCTTGCGGCGTTTCCTCGCCGAGCCATGGCAGCGGCGCGTTGGCCTCGCCCACGCGCAACTTGTCGAGCACGTAGGCGATGTGGTCGAGATCGGTGTCGAGCGCCTCGAACAGCGCCGGCGTCGCTTCAATCGGCGCCTCGCCTTCGAACAGGCGCGACTCCATGCGATGCGCGAGTTCGCCGAGGCGCATGGCCCCGGCCATGCGCGCGCTGCCCTTGAACGTGTGCAGCGTGCGCCGCAGCTTCTGCGCGCCATCCGACGCGGGATCGCGGCGCCATCCGCGCAACTCGTCGCCGGCCTGCGGGAAGAGATCGGAAGCCTCGTCGAGGAAGATCGGCAGGACGTCGGCCTCGATGACGTCGCGCACATCGCTCAGCGGTGTCTCGAGCAGCTCGCGGCGCGCGGCCGCATCCAGCGCGTGCAGCGGTCGCACGGGCAGCGGCTGCACCGTCGCGCCGGCCGCCGTTGCGGGCGGTGCCTCGCGGACCGGCGCCGCGTCGGGCGCGGCGGGCGATTCCTCGCGCTCGGCGACGCGTGCTGCATGCGACTCGGCATCGCTGCCGGCGGGCGCGACATCCTGGCGCAGCAGCTCCAGCTCGACGCCCGTCTCCGCGGCCTCGCGTTCATCCGCGGCGGCGAACGGCTGGCGCGCCTTGACGCGTGCGACCAGGTCGGCGAGTGCGGCGACTGCGCGCGCGATCACAGGCTGAGCGCCCGACGGCATCGCGCCGTCGCGGTCGGAGACCGCGATCAGCGATTGCTCGAGCGATTTGGCGAGGATGGCCAGCAGCGGGAAGCCCCCGGTGCGATGGATGCCGCACAGCGTGTGGCTCGCGCGCACCATCGCCGGCGACGGCATGCGTGCCGGATCGAACTGCAGCAGCGACAACTCGTGCTGCAGCGTGGCGACATGCTCCTCGGCCTCGTCGACCAGGATGCGATACAGCGTCGACGACAGCGTGACGTCGCCGACGGTCACCGTGTCTTCGCCCCGCAAGTCGGCAGCGTCGCCTGCGGACGCCGAAGCATCGGGCGTGTCCTGCGAAGTCGGACTCTCGCCCGCGATCGTTGCAGCCGGCGTCTCTGCGGCGTCGCTGGCGGAGTCGCTGGCGGCGAAATCCTCCGCCGTCGGCCACGCGAAATCGAGGGGCGGCTCAGCCGTGGGCGCCTCGGGGGTCGTCGTGCGCAGCGGGGCGCGCGTGATCGGCGTGACCTTGGCGTCGCCGAAGCCGGCGTTGGCCGCATCGTCGAGATCGAGGCCGGGCCCGCGCACCTCGTCGATCGGCAGCAGCGTGATGTCGGTCGCGTCGCGCTCGAAGTGCGCGGCGAGGTCGCGCTCGAGGCTCGCCTCGACGTCGGCATCCTCGACAAGTGGCGCGGCATCGGCGCTCGTGGCAGGCGTCGCCACGCCGTTGCCTTCGGCGAACGGCGGCGTGCCGTCGGCGAATTCGCGCGGCACGAGCGCGAGCGGCGCGTGCGTGTTGTCGGCGACGAGCTTCAATTCGGGCGCGCCATGCGGCGACTCGCGCGGCGATTCCGGCGCAGCGAGCGGAGGGGCGACGTCGCGCACCACGACGTTGGGCGCCACGGCGGGCGCGGCACCGAGCTCCGGCAATTCGAAGAGGCCGTCGGCCGGCGCGATGGCGTCGGACATGCGCGCGGCCACGGGCAGCTCGTCGCGCACCGGCGGCCGCACCTCGACCAGCTTCGGCGGCGGCACGCCGCCGGAGGACGGCATTTCGGCCAGCACCGCGGCAACGGCCGCGTCGAGTCGCGCGGGATCGAGCGTGGCGCGGCGCGTGTGCGTGAGCGCCTCGATCCAGTTCCGGAAATCCGACTCGGCGACGGTGATCATGGCGATCACGGTGGCGGTGACGGGGCGGTCCTCCTCGATCAGGCGGTTCTGCGTGCGCTCCACCGTCCACGCGAGCTCGCCCAGATCGGCGAGTCCGACCATGCGGCCGGATCCCTTCAGCGTGTGGAAGCCGCGGCGCGCGGTGGCGAGCGCGTCGCGGTCGCTCGGATTGGCGGCGAGCGCGTCGCGGCTCGCGGCGATCGAGTCGAGAACCTCGGCCGCCTCGGCGAGGAAGATGTCGACCAGCTCGGCGTCGAACTGCGTGGCATCGGTTTCCAGCAGGCGCTTGGTCTCGTCGGAGATTTCGGGCGCCGCGGCGGTGGTGTCGGCGATCGCGTCGACCGCCTTCGCGAGCCCCGCGGCGCCGCCGGCGTCGAGCTCCGCGAGCGCGCCTTCGGCTTGCTGCGCGAGCGTCGCATCGCCGATCAGCTCGGCGTCGTCGCGCAGCGTCTCGAGCTTGGCCTTGAGTCCCTGGCGCGCCGTGGCGGTGGGCGCCGCACGCACTTCCTCGACCAGCGACGGCAGCTGCGCACGCAGCTCCTCGACCGCCGTCTCGACCGAGCCCTCGTCGTCGTGCAGGGCGGCCGGGGCCCCACCGGTGCGGCGGGCGAGAAGCGGCGCGATCAGGCGCTCGCGGTCAGGCCGCTGCTGCTCGACCGCTTCGATGTAGAAACCAAGGCCGGACAGCGATTCGGCCAGCATCTCGAGGTCGTCGTTGTCGACCGGCGTGTCGCTGGCGACGTACGACTCGATCTGCTCCTGGCAGGCCGCGAGCAGGCGCTGCGCGCTGTCGAGGCCGAGCATGGACAGCGCGCCGCGGATCTGCTGGCTGTCCTTGGCCAGCGACGAGAGCTCGGCGCGCTTCGAGTTGTCGCGGAAGAAGGCGTCGAGCACCTGCTCCATGTGCCGCAGGTTGGCCTGGATCTCGCGGCCGACCTGGGCGAGCAGCATCCGCTCCTGCGCGCGCTTCGACATTTCGTCGAGCGCGGGCGCGCCCGCGGCAGCGGCACGACCGGCGCGCGCCGCATCGAGCCGCGCCACCATCGCCTCGACCTGCTGCGGAAAGTCGCCTGCGAGGTTCGTGTAGTTGTCGAACGCGCTCTCGGCCAGCAGCAGCGCGGTCGCGTATTCCATCGCCACCGGCTCGGACACGCCGGCCGAAGGCATCTTGTCGAGCCGCTCGACGAGCGCCGCGGTGAGCTTCATCAGCGCGCCATTGCGGATCTCGGCGGCCTTGGTGTGCACGGAAGTCAGCGTGTGCTTCAGCTTCGGCAGGTTCTCGGCGCGACCGGAGGCGAACTTGAGCCATGCGTCCTTGGCACCCGCGAGCTGCTCGCGCGCCTCGCGCAGCAGCGGCTCGATGCGCACCAGATCGGCGTTGAGCACGTCGGCCGAGGGAATGAGCCCTGCGAGATGGAACGCGTGCTGCACCGCCTGCACCTGCGGACCCGTCGGTGCGCTGATGGCGATGAAGTACAACACTTCGCGCCGCAACCGGTCGGCGACCTTGGCACTGCCGCCGACGACGCGGCGGATCTGCAGGTCGACCCGCGCGGCCAGCTGCTTGACGCCGAACGACGGCTCGAGCCCGTGCGCGGTGAGCGACTCGAACAGCGCGCTCGCCGTCCACCAGAACGCCCGCAGGTTGGGCTGCGTCGTGACGTCCTCGATGCCAGCGATGGCATCGCGCATCTGCGCCACGCCCTGAGCATCGCCGCGCAGCCACGCGAGCAGGCCCCGCTGGTAGATGCGCCGCTGCTTGACGAGCTGCGACGCGAGGCGCGCCGGTGGCAGCGCTTCGCGCGGCGCCACCTTCGGTGCGCGCGGCGCGAGGTCCGGATAGAAGAGGTCGGTGGGGGCGGTCGCCTTGATGCCGCGCAGCGCCTGCATCGACTCGTATTCGGGGAACAGCTTGAGCGGCACCGGTGGCACGCCGTTGGTGAGCTCGGTGAGGAAGATGCGCAGCGTGCGGCACGCGCGGTCGACGATGTCGACGGTGGCGCCGACGTCGGCCGGTGCCATCTCCTCCAGCCGGCCCAGCTGCCGCTCGATCTCGTCGGTGAACGCGGCGACGGCGTCGAGCCCCACCATCTGGATCGCGCCGGCCGCCTGGTGAATATGGGCGCGCGCATGCTTGAGCGCGATCGCATCCTTGGGCGATGCCTTGAACGTCGCCAGCGACTCGAGGCCGCGCGTCAGCGCCTGGTCGATCTCCCCCTGCACCCACGACAGCGGGCCAAGATCGAATTCGGTTGCGGCATCGGTCGGCACTATGTCCTGCTCCTGTTGATCGCGGCGATCCCGTCGGTTCAGCAAGAATCGCGCCGCTGGCAGCTGGCGCGCTTCGCGCCCCGGCTAGACCTTGAACCCCGCGACCGACGAGCGCAGCTCGGCGGCGAGTCGCGTGAGCTGGCCGATCGACACGTTCGTCTGCTTCGTGCCCTCGGTGGTCTCCTCGGTGATCTTGAGGATGCCCTGCATGCCGCGCGTCACGTCCGTCACCGAGGTCGACTGCATCTGCGTCTGCGACGAGATGCGCGAGATCAGGTCGGCGAGCTCCCGCGACACGCGCTGGATTTCGGTCAGCGCCTGTCCGGCGGCGTCGGAGAGCTTGGTGCCCTCCACCACGCCCACCGTCGATTTCTCCATGGCGGCCACGGCATCCTGCGTGTCGGCCTGAATCGTCTTCACGATGGCCTCGATCTGCTTGGTCGCCTCGGCCGAGCGCTCGGCGAGGCGCTGCACTTCCTCGGCCACCACGGTGAAGCCGCGGCCAGCCTCGCCGGCGGACGCCGCCTGGATCGCCGCATTCAGCGCCAGCACGTTGGTCTGCTCGGTGATGTCGGAGATGAGCTCCACGATCTCGCCGATCTCGAGCGACGATTCGCCGAGGCGCTTGATGCGCTTCGACGTGTCCTGGATCTGCGATCGGATCTCGTTCATGCCGGCGATCTGGTTCTGCACCGCATTGCCGCCCTTTTCCGCGGCCGTGAGCTGCAGCTGCGCCACCTTGGCGGATTGCGATGCGTTCTGCGCCACTTCGCTGATCGACTGCGCCATCTGCAGCACCGAGGCCGACGCCTGCTGGATCTCGCGGTTCTGGCGCTGCGAAGCCTCGTACAGGCGGTTGGAGATCGCCTGCGTCTCCTGCGTCGCCTTGGTCACCTGGTCGGTCGCCGAGTTGATGCCGCGCACCAGCGTGCGCAACTCCTCGATCGTGAAGTTGATCGAGTCGGCGATGGCGCCGGTCACGTCCTCGGTCACCGACGCCTGCACGGTGAGGTCGCCGTCCGCGAGGTTGCCCATCTCGTTGAGCAGCCGCAGGATGGCCTCCTGGTTGCGCTTGTTCTCGCCTTCGCTCTCGTTCGCGCGCGAGCGGGCGTCGGAGAGGAACACCATGCCGAGGAGCACGAGCGCGATCAGCGCCAGAATGCCGAACACCACCGCCGCGACGAGCATGAACACATGCGCGCGGCCGCCGCCTTCCCACGTGTCCGCCAGCGAGGTGGTCTTCTCCAGCAGGTCCTCGGACTCGCCGGTCACCGTGCGCGCCGACTGCTTGGCGAGCGTCAGCTTCTGCATCGAGCTCAGGATCGCGCTGATGGACTGGTCATAGGCGACGAAGCGCTTGGCGATCTCGGCGAGCGTGGCGCGCGCGTCGTCGCCGCGCAGCACCGGGATGTGCAGCGCGTCGTTGCCGCGCGTGAGGCCGTTCAGGATGTCGCGGAACGTGCCGGCGTCCTTGCCGAGCAGGAACGCGGTTTCAGGGTCGATCTCCTCGCCCGACGCCAGTGCATTGGCGTTCTTGGCGATACGCTGCGACAGCACCGCGAGCTGGTTGGCGAAGTCGACGTCGCGCACCGTGCCGCCGCCCTGCCCGATCTGCAGCCCGAGCTGCTCGGCAAGCTCGAGCAGCGACGTGTTGGCGTCGTTGACGCGGTCGAGGCCGGCGGCCAGCGACGTCAGCGCGTCGGCGTTCTGCGTCAGCCGCAACGCGGCCTTGTCGACGGTGTCCCATTTCGCCTTGATCTCGGTCAGGAGCTCGCCGGCGGCGCCGCTGGTGACGGCGTCGATGTTGGCGCCCTTGGCCTCGCCCCCCTCCATCAGGGCCTTCAGGTCGGCGCCGAACTTCTGCCGGCTGTCCTCGACCGTGGCGAACGCCTGCTTCTGGCCCTGCGCCGCGAGTGCCGAGCCGCGCGCGAGGCGCTGCGACAGCATCTGCATTTCCGTGGCGGTCGCCGACTGCGCGGCCGCCTGCGACGTGGTGCGCGAATCGAGGAACAGCATCAGCAGCGCGAGCACCGCGAACACGATCAGCAGCGTGAGCAGGACCTGGAACTGCTTGACCACCGGCAGGTTGCCGATGACCGGCAGCTTGCGCGAGGTCGCCGCCTCCGCGCTGGCGTTGCGCAGCTGGTCCATGATCGACACCGACGCCAGCGGATCGTAGCCGGGTGGCGTATTGCGACCCATCCGCACCTGCGTCGTCGGCATTTCGAGCGCCGCGGCGCCCGCTCCCTTGGCCTTGTCGGCAAAAATCTTGAGTGCCATGCGTTCCTCCGCTGCTGCGGTTACTTCACAGCCCGACCTGCAGGAACGCAGGATCGCGGGCGAGCTTCGATAGGTCGATTTCCTGCCACGCGCGGCCGTCGGCATCCATCCAGCGCTGCGCGAACCACGCGGGCGGCGCGGCAGGCAGCGCCGCGGGCGCCAGCTCGGCAAGGTTGCGCAAGCCGAGCACGCGTGTCACGACGATGCCGGCGTTGAGCTCGCCGGCGCGCGGCCCGAACAGCACCAGGCGGTTCTGCGACGATGCGGCGATGGTGCCGCCGTGGCCGAGGAAGCCCGCGAAATCGATCACGCTGTAGAGGTTGCCGCGGATGTTGGCGATGCCGGCGAACCATGGCTGAGTGCGGGGTACGTTCACCACCGGCGGCACCGCGATGACTTCGCCGGCGTCGGCCAGGCGTATCAGCCACTGCTCGTCGCCGCAGGCGAAGCCGAGCCGCGACGATTCGACCTGCGCGGCGGTCTTGCTCGCCAGGCGGGTGGCGAGCTCCTGCTGGAACGAGCGCAGGTCGAGTTTGGCGGCGCGGGCCATGTCGGCGGCTCCGCTCTCAGGCAAGCGCCTGGATCTTGGCCAGGAGCTCCTCGCGGTTGACGGGCTTGATCACGTAATCGCGCGCGCCCTGGCGCATGCCCCAGATCTTGTCGGTCTCCTGGCTCTTCGACGTGCACAGGATCACCGGAATGGTGCGGGTCTCGGGATCGCGGCTGATGGCGCGCGTCGCCTGGAAGCCGTTGAGGCCGGGCATCACCACGTCCATCAGGATGAGGTCGGGCTTGAGGAGTTTCGCCTTGAGGATCGCGTCCTCGCCGTTGTCGCTCGCGACCACCTCGTAGCCGGATTTCGTCAGCATGTCGTTCAGCACGTGGCGCTCGGTGGGCGAGTCGTCGACGATCAGGATTTTCTTGATGGCCATGCGTCAGTCCTGCGTGCCGGGCGTGGGTGGCGCGATCATGCCGCCGCCTTCACATGCGCGGCGACGGCCTTGAGCAGGCTTTCCTTGGTGAAAGGCTTGGTCAGGTACTGGTCGGAGCCGACCATGCGGCCGCGCGCGCGGTCGAACAGGCCGTCCTTCGACGACAGCATCACCACCGGCGTGCCCTGGAACCGGTTGTTTTTCTTGATGAGCGCGCACGTCTGGTAGCCGTCGAGGCGGGGCATCATGATGTCGACGAAGACGAGGTCGGGCTGGTGGTCGGTGATCTTCGCCAGCGCGTCGAAGCCGTCCTCGGCGAGGATCACCGTGCATCCCGCCTGCAACAGGAAGATTTCCGCACTGCGGCGAATGGTGTTCGAATCGTCGATCACCATCACCTTGACGCCCGACAGCGCGCTCGCATCAGCCAATCCCGCACCCCTCGTTGGTTGCCGCCCGGCGTGCCTGGACGGCGAATTCGTCGTTGCCGCGACCTCGCGGCGGAGGCGTCCGGTGCCTTTGCACCGGCGCGCTGCCCCGGGCGAGGAAAGTTTGCCATGCCCCGAGCGAAACGCCTAGAGCATAAACCTTGCCGGAATAAGCCTGCGCGGACCATTTCGCGCAAAAAGCAACACGAACGCATGTTTTAATGACGTTGCGCTGACGCTGCGCGGCACTCAATGCCGCCGGCAGTCGGATCGGCCATCGAAAACGGCATTTGCAAGTGTCCGCCAGCGCTCGGGAAATGCCGCAAAACCGCGCGCGCGGCGACCACCTCGCCGCAAATCGTGTGGACGATGCCGGGCTGCTGCGCCGTCGCTACAGGTGCCTGCCGAGGGTAGCCCCGCATCGGCCGGCGGGCGATCGGCCGGATGGCCGGCGCTCAGCGGCCGAGAAACATCTGGTAGGCCGGGTTGTCGGTCTCCTCGGCGTAGTCGTAGCCGAGACCGTCGAGGAATGCGTGAAACGCGCGCTTTTCGGCCGGGGGCACCTGCATGCCCACCAGCACGCGCCCGGAATCCGCGCCGTGGTTGCGGTAGTGAAACAGGCTGATGTTCCAATCCGCGCTCATGCTGTCGAGGAAATTCATCAGCGCGCCGGGGCGCTCGGGAAACTCGAAGCGATAGACGATCTCGTCGTCGACCGACGGCGCGTGGCCGCCCACGAGATGCCGGACGTGAAGCTTGGCCAGCTCGTTGTCGGTCAGGTCGAAGGCGGGAATGCGCCGGCGCGCGAGCTCGGCCAGCAGCTTCTGCGTCTCACGGCGATTGGCGACCTCGAGACCCACGAAGAGGTGCGCGACGTCGGCGTCGGCATAGCGGTAGTTGAACTCCGTGATCGAGCGCTTGCCGAGGATCGAGCAGAATTCGCGGAAGCTGCCCGGGCGCTCGGGGATCGTCACCGCGAGTATCGCCTCGCGCTGCTCGCCCACCTCGGCGCGCTCGGCGACGAAGCGCAGGCGGTCGAAGTTCATGTTGGCGCCACAGGCGACGGCAACCAGCGCGCGGTCGTGCACCCGATGCCGCGCCACCCAGGCCTTGGCGCCGGCGATGGCCAGCGCGCCGGCCGGCTCCAGCACCGCGCGCGTGTCCTCGAACACGTCCTTCAGCGCCGCGCAAATGGCGTCGGTGTCGACGCGGACGATGTCGTCCACCGACTGCCGCACGATGCGGAACGTCTCCTTGCCGACGCGGCGCACGGCCACGCCATCGGCGAACAGGCCGACGTGCGGCAGCGTGATCCGCCGTCCGGCCGCGACCGAGCGTGCCATGGCGTCGGAATCCTCCGGCTGCACACCGATCACCTTGACCTGCGGCCGCACCCGCTTCACGTACGAGGCAATGCCGGCGATCAGCCCGCCGCCGCCGATGGCGACGAAGATCGCGTCGATCGGCTCGACCGCCTGGCGCAGGATCTCCATGCCGATCGTGCCCTGGCCCGCGATCACGTCCGGATCGTCGTAGGGATGCACGAACGTCGCGCGCGACTTCTTCTGCAGGTGCAGCGCGTGCTCGTACGCATCGCTGTAGGAATCGCCGTGGAGCACCACGTCGGCACCGCGCGCCTTCACTGCCGCGATCTTGATCTGCGGCGTGGTCACCGGCATCACGATCGTGGCGCGGCAGCCGAGGCGTTGCGCCGCCAGCGCCACGCCCTGGGCATGGTTGCCGGCCGACGCGGCGATCACGCCGCGCGCACGCTCCGCCGGCGCGAGATTCGCCATCTTGTTGTAGGCGCCGCGCAGCTTGAAGGAGAACACCGGCTGCTCGTCCTCGCGCTTGAGGTAGAGCCGGTTGCGCAGGCGCGCCGACAGCGCCGGTGCCAGCTCGAGCGGCGTCTCGATGGCGACGTCGTAGACCTTGGCGTTGAGGATGCGGGTGAGATAGTCGACGGGCACGCGGCAGGCGGGTTAGGAAGATCGACCGCCGAGCGTATCAGAGTCGCCCGGCTGCATCGTGCGCGCATGCGCCGACGACGTGGCGAAGGGCGGGGCTCGCACAACGGGTGCGTGCCGCGCGACGTGAGCGTGTGGCGGAGAGCCCCCGCCGCGCGGGCGCGATGTCAGGCCGCGGCGGGCTCGGCGCGCAGCAGCGCGAGCCAGAGGCAGTGCCCCTGGGTGTCGCGGTCGAGCGTGGCGAGGTACGCATCGTGCGCGGCCAGCTCCTCCGCCGTGGGCAGCACGACGCGCATGCGCGTGACGTCGATCGCGGCATCGTGCACGGCGACCGCACCCGTGAGCGGCGCCGGCGCACGGTCGATCGCCAGCGTCTCCTGTCCGCGAGTCAGCGCGAGCCAGACCTCGGCCAGCAGCTGCGCATCGAGCAGCGCGCCGTGGAAATTGCGCTGCGTGTTGTCGACGCCGAAGCGCTCGCACAGCGCGTCGAGGCTGTTGCGCTTGCCGGGAAACGTGTCGCGCGCGAGCGCCAGCGTGTCGGTCACGCACGCGGCGACGGCGGCGCACGCGGGCATGCCGAGGCGCGCGAACTCGGCGTCGAGGAACGCGACGTCGAAAGGCGCGTTGTGGATCACCCACTCGGCACCGCGCGCGAACTCGACGAACTCGGCGACGCATTCGGCGAACCGGGGCTTGCCGCGAAGATCGTCCCAGGTGATGCCATGGACTTCGGTTGCGCCAGCGTCGATCTCGCGCTCGGGGTCGACGCGGAAATGCAGGTGGCGCCCGCTGGGCCTGCGATCGACGAGCTCGAGAACGGCGACTTCGATGATCCGGTGGCCAAGCTTGGGATCGAGGCCGGTGGTTTCGGTGTCGAGGATCAGGTGGCGCATGCAGGGATCGGGAATCAGGAATCAGAGGACAGTTGCTGTCGGCAACCGTCGAAATGCGATTTTGAGTTCGCGCACCTGCGGCGTCAAGGCTGGATTCCCGCTTTCGCGGGAATGACGATTCATCTTCGACGGGAGTGACAGCGCAGATGTTTGCGGCGAACGCCCTCGCGACGCGCATCCGGTCACGAAGGCGCGACGCCCGCCTGCCCATTCCGATCCGGGCGACGCCGTAACCGGGTTGAGCGGCGCGCGACGCGACGTCCCGCGCCGGCGCTCGTCATCAACGCGCGCCGTTCAAACGGGTTGCGGCGTCGCCGACGATTGAACGGCTACCTCCGATACTTCTGGATGGTGGACTGGATCTCGGCGATCGCGCGCTCGATCTCGTCGTCGGTCAGGTCGCGCTGCGTGCCCTTGCGGTCGGTCAGCGTCACGGTCTTGTCGATCGCGGTGTGGAAGTCGCCGAGGCCGAGCGAATCGGTGGTGGTGGTGGTCGCGATCTCGTCGGTCAGCGTTTCCGGGCCCCAGCGCACGATGATCGTCGACAAGTTGTCGCCGTCGACGCCGCCGCGCTTCTCCGCCTCGCGCATCATCTGCGGCGCGGTCTTGAGGATCGGTGTCGACGTCAGCCAGGTCGACATCTCGTTCTGCGGCATCACGCTCCACAGGCCGTCGGTGCACAGCACCATGATGTCGCCGTTGCGCAGCGGGGTGCGCTTGGACAGGTCGATGATGGGATCGACGAGCCCGCCGAGGCAGCTGAAGATCTTGTTGCGATCGGGGTGCGCGAACACCTCGTGCTGGCCGATCAGCCCCTGGTCGACCAGGTACTGGACTTTCGAGTGGTCCTTGGTCGCGGCGATCAGGCCGCCCTGGCGGAAGATGTAGAAGCGCGAGTCGCCGACGTGTGCCCAGTAGGCATGGTTGGCCTGCACGATCACGGCGACGCAGGTGGTGCGGGGCGTCTCGAGCATCGAGAACTGGTTGGCGTACGAGCCGAGTGCCGCGTGCGCGCGCAGCATCGTGTCCTGCAGGAACTTGAGCGGATTCTTGAGGACCGGCTTCGCCTCCTGCTGGAAACGCTCGATGAACAGCCGCGCGCAGATCTGCGCGGCGATTTCGCCGCCGGCATGGCCGCCCATGCCGTCGGCGATCACCATCAGCAGCGTGTCGCGGCCGTACGTATAGGCGATGCGGTCCTGATTGAGCTTGCGCGAGCCCTTGCGCGATTCCTGGAAGATCGTGAAGCGCATGAGATGCGTTCGGCGCGGGATCAGGGGGTGCGGTGGCGGGCCTTCGCGACCGTGCGCGGCGTCACGCGCCGATTTCCGAGAACAGCACGCGCTTCAGGTTGCCGAGCAGCGAAAGCTTGCGCTTGCGGGTCGGGATGTCGCGGATCGCCTTCTGCAGCGCGAACACGGACTGCGGGCGCTCGAGGGGATCGAGGCGCAGGCACCAGTCGATCACCTCGAGCACGTTGTCCGAGTACTGGCCGGCCCAGATCTTTTTCGCCGACACGAGATGGTCTTCCTGCACGCGCGCATCGGCCGCCTGCGGCGCAAACGCGGCGAGGCAGGCGAACATGCTGGCGCCGGCGCCGTAGACGTCGGTCCACGGTCCCAGGCGGTCGGGATCGCGGTACTGCTCGGGCGCGGCGAAACCCGGCGTGTACATCGGCGCGAGCTTGGGCCGCGTGTTGGTGAGCGTCTGCCGCGCGGCACCGAAGTCGAGAAGCACCGGCGTGCCGTCGGTGCGCAAGTAGATGTTGGCCGGCTTGATGTCGAGGTGCAGCAGCTTGTGCGTGTGCACCTCGCGCAGGCCGTTGAGCAGATGCATGAATACGTGGCGCACGAAGCGCTCGGACATCTGGTCCTGGCGCATCTGGATCTGCTGCTGCAGCGTGCGGCCGCGCTCGTAGCGCATCACCATGTACACCGTCTCGTTGGCGCGAAAGAAGTTGAGCACGCGCACGACGTTGGGGTGGTTGATCTTGGCGAGTGCGCGGCCCTCCTCGAAAAAGCACTTCATGCCGTAGCGGAACGACGTGAGGTTCTCCGCCGAGCTCGCGCGCACGATGTCGCCCTCGGTGCGCAGCACCAGCGACGACGGCAGGTATTCCTTGATCGCCACCGGCGCACCCGTCTCGTCGAATGCGCGATAAACGATGGAAAACCCGCCCCGGCTGATTTGCCGGTCGATCCGGTAGTTCAGCAGCTGGTAGCTGGCGGGAAGCGCTTGGTTGGTGACGGGCATGGCCGCAAGTCT